>CAYZJE010000345.1:0-23329 GCA_964478485.1 uncultured Syntrophobacter sp.
GCCATGGTCATGGTCGACGAAGCCCACGCGACCGGAATATTTGGCGCCAACGGCGCGGGTGTGGTGGCCAAATTGGGTTTGGGCGAACGCGTGCTGATTCAGATGGGCACGCTTGGTAAAGCACTCGGCGGCTTCGGCGCCTACGTCGCCGGTAGCAGCGCCTTGCGCGATCTGTTGATTAACCGCTGCCGCAGTTTCATTTTCACCACGGCGCTGCCGCCGGCGGTGATGGCGATGGCGTTGGCGGCGATCGATTTAGTGCGCGATGAACCGCAGCGGCGCGCCGCCTTGTGGGAGAATTGCCGAAGCTTGAAACACGGGTTGAACGGGCTTGGCTTCCAGCTCGGATCGAGCGAGAGCCCGATTCTCCCGCTCATTATCGGTGAGGCGGAAAAGTGCATGAAGTTTTCCGACGAGCTTCTCGCCAGCGGTGTCTTTGCTCAGGGCATTCGCCCGCCGACCGTCCCACCGGGAACTTCGCGCTTGCGGATTACTTTAATGGCGACGCACAGCGCGGCGCAAATCGAGCGCGCGCTTAAAGCATTCGGGGAAACAAAAGCATAACCATGACAACCTATCACGACAAACTAACGCAGTTGGACCACAGTTGTCTTTGGCATCCGTTCACGCAGATGCAGGAGTGGATGGGCGAAGATCCGGTGATCATCAGCCGCGGCGACGGCCACTATTTGATCGACGATCAGGGCCGAAAATATTTGGACGGCGTGTCGTCGCTCTGGTGCAACGTCCATGGTCATCGCAAGAAAGAGATCGACGACGCGATCAAAGATCAGCTCGAGCGCATCGCCCATTCGACTTTTCTAGGCTTGAGCCATGTGCCGGGAATTCAGTTGGCGCAAAAATTAATTGACATCGCGCCCAAAGGTTTGCAGCGGGTTTTTTATTCCGACAGCGGCGCGACGGCGGTGGAGATCGCCATGAAGATGGCGGTGCAGTACTGGCAGCTCAAGGGCCAAGAAAAACGCACGCAGATCGCTTCGCTGGCGGAGTCGTATCACGGCGATACCGTCGGCTCGATGAGCATGGGCTACTCCGAGACGTTTCACCGTTTTTACAAGCCGCTGTTGTTTCCCGTGCTGCGCATCACGCCGCCCCATGTGTTTCGATATTACCAGTGGATGAGTGAGGCCGACGCGCTTCACGCCGCGCTGCGGGAAGCGGAACAGAAGCTCGTGGAAAACAAAGATACTTTAGCGGCGCTGATTATCGAACCGCTGATGCAGGGCGCGGCCGGTATGTGGGCGCAGCCGTTGGGTTACGTCAAAGCGCTGAGCGAGATGTGCCGGCGCAACGGCACTCTCTTCATCCTCGATGAGGTGGCCACCGGCTTTGGCCGCACCGGGAAAATGTTCGCCTGTCAGCACGATGGCGTGACGCCGGATATTCTCTGCTCGGCCAAAGGAATCACCGGCGGCTATCTGCCGCTGGCGGCGACCGTCACCAGCGAAGAAATCTTTTCGGCTTTTCTTGGCGAGTACAAAGAATTCAAAACTTTTTTCCACGGCCACACCTATACGGCCAATCCCCTCGGCTGTGCCGCGGCGCTCGCCAATCTGGAAATCTTCCAGCGGGAAAACATTATTGAAACCTTGCAGCCGCGCATCGGCTACTTACGTAAACGGCTCAGCGAAGAGTTCGGCGCATTGCCGCACGTGAGCGACGTGCGCCAATGGGGCTACATGATCGGCATCGAGTTGGTCGAAGACCGAGCCGGTCGCAAGAGTTATGCGCCGGAAAAGCGCATGGGGCACCAGGTAATTCTCCAAGCGCGCCAGCGCGGCGTGATGATTCGGCCCTTGGGCGATGTGATTATTCTCATGCCGCCGCTGAGTATGGCCGAGAGTGAATTGGCCATCCTGCTCGACATCGTTTACGACAGCATTCGCAGCGTGACAGGAAACTGATGGGCTTGGCGCTGCCGGTTACGGTCGAGAATGGAGGATCGAGGATTGAGAATAGCAAGTCAATTTTTTGATTTCGATCGTCAATCCTCTATCCTCGATCCTCGACCAAGGGGCCTCGGTGATGGGTAGCGGCATTTTGATTACCGGAACTGACACAGGCGTTGGCAAAACGTTTTTTACCTGCGCGCTGGCGGCGCTGCTGCGCACGTACGGTTACCGAGTCGGAGTCATGAAGCCGGCGGAAACCGGCTGCGTCGAGAAAGATGGCGCTCTATTTCCAGAGGATGCTTGGCAGTTAAAAAACGCCTCCGGTTGTGCTGAGCCGATTGATATCATCTGCCCGTACCGTTTACTTGAAGCGCTGGCGCCGAGCATGGCAGCGGAGCGCGCCGGCGTGAAGATCGATATCGATCATCTGTTGGCGCTTTACCGCGATATTAGCGCGCGACACGATATTACTTTGGTTGAAGGCGCCGGCGGTTTGATGGTGCCGTTGGTGCCGGGGTTCACCTTCGCCGACTTCGCGCGTGTCGCCAAGCTGCCGATCATCGTTGTCGCGGCGAACAAACTCGGGGTTATCAATCATTTGCTGCTGACGCTCGAGCATGCGAGCTGCAAGGGACTCAGCGCAATTGGTTATGTGCTAAATCAAGTGACAGCGGAATCGGCGCTGGCCGCCGACACCAATCGCGAGGTACTGGCGGGCCTGACCGGCGTGGCTTGCCTGGGCGAGCTGCCGTTTGTTAATGAAACTAAGTTCGAAGATGGCGAATTATTGACTTTGCTCGACCGGGAATTCGACTTCAAAATGATCGAACCGTTGCTTAGGAAAAAATGAAACGGCAAAAATTGGCGACGATCGTTGCGTTGCTCCTTATTCTAGCGGCTAACGCGGCGATGGCGGCGGACAAAGTCATTATTTCTTACAGCAGCCGGAGCTACGCGTTTTTGCCGGCGCAGGTGGCGGCGGCGAAGGGTTTCTTCAAGGACGAAGGTCTAGAGCCGCTGCTGATCCAGATGCGCAGTCAGGTGACTGTGCCGGCGCTGATGAGCGACGACGTTCATGACACGCTGAGCGACGGCGGCACCATCGACAAGACGTACGAATTCGCCATCGAGTCGCGCAAAGCGACGGTACGCACGGAAAAGCCGGTGCCGCTTGCGCAGGTGCGCGACTTGTCCCTTTTGCGAGAAGTACAGAAGGAATTGAAACTGCAATAATCACCGCGCGATTATTTTTCAGTGCCGAATGCTCTTAGTCCCGGCATTCCGAACCAACATCCCAAGGTGAGCAACGAACCGACGGCGCAGCCAAACAGCAACGCGCCAGGGGCGCCGAGGAGAGCGGCGACGAAACCGATTTCCGTCGCGCCGAATCCGTTGGCGCCTTGGGAGAACATGTGGAACACGGCAAAGGCCCGGCCGCGCACTTGATCCGGCGTGAAAAGATGAAAGGTGGTCTGGCGCATGACAGCTTGGAGTGAATTGGCCAAGCCCGTAACGCTGAGAAGCACAAGCGATAGCAAGAAATTGGTTGACAGCGCGAAAACTCCAACGGCTCCGGCGTAGGCGAGAAACGACCAGAGAGCGAGCAAGCCTTTGCTCTTGACGTCACCGATGAAGAGCAGCATGACCGTGCCGATCACGCCGCCAATGGCGGGCGCGGACGACAACATGCCGAAACCGGCGGGACCGACGAAAAGAATGTCTTTGGCGAACACCGGCAGCAGCGGCCGGAAGTAGCCGAAGCCGGTGACGACGAAGTCCAAAATCACCATGGCGAAGACCACCGGTTCGGATAAGAGAAATTTAAATCCACCCAGCATGCTGATCAGGGAAAATTTTTCCGGCAGTTTGCCGGCGATCGCAGGGATTTTCAGAAAAACGATGGCGACCACCGCGGGTATGTAGCAGAGCGCATTAAATAGATAAGCGTTGCCTGTGCTCATCCACGCCAAGCTCAGGCCGCCGAGCATCGGGCCGATAAAATGCGAACATTGCGACACCGCCGAGTTGAGCGACACGGCGTTGGTGATATGAGTGCGCGGCACGAGAAAAGAGATGATCGACATGCGCGTTGGCGTGAGCACGATATTGACCGTCGAAGTCAGTGCCATGCCGAGTTGAATTTGCCAGACTTGAACCAGATCGCTCAGGGTCAAGATGCCGAGGGCGACGGCCACCAGCCAATTCCCCAGCGTTGTGACCAGAATGATTTGCTTGCGGTCCATGAAGTCGGCGAGCGCGCCGCCAAACAGACCGAAGACAAAGATCGGCAAACCTTGGGCGACGCCCGTCATGCCAAGTTGGAACGCCGAGCCGGAAAGCTCATAGACTTGATAGAAGATTTGCGCTTGGCGCATCTGCTGCGCCGTGGTGGCGAAGAGCGCGAGCACGAAGAGATAATTAAACTGGCGGAATTGCAGCGAGGCCCAAGGCGCTAGCCGGGTAGGTTCGACGCGATGGTCTGGTTGATTTTCGGACATGATGAGAAATCTCGCGACGCTTATTTCTTGAGACTCTTCATCACTTCGTCGTGAATGGTTCTGAGCGGCAAGTTTTTTGCCGCGGCGATTCGTTTGAGGTCGTCATACTCCGGCGTCGCGCGCTTGGTGCCGTCCGGCTGTTCAACGATTTTCACCGTTACGTCACCGTAGCGAGTTTTTACTTTTCTCGTTTCGCGCTTGAGGATCAATCGGTTCACGGGATAGTAGCGCACGCCGATGCTGGTGGTCCCTTGTAGGATTATTTCAGCAAGCCGATCGCGGTGCCCCGGATCACAGATCACGGTGAGCAAGACGGCCGGGCGATTCTTTTTCATCTGAATCGGCGAGAGAAACACATCGCGCGCGCCGGCGGCGAACAGACGCTCCATAACGTGGTCGAAATACTGCGGGTTCATGTCGTCGATGTTGGTTTCGATCACCAGCATCTCTTCCTGTTTGAGACGGGCGCCATTTTCACCAACGCTCAGGCGAAACAGATTAGGCCGATTGACAAATTCTTTCCGGCCGGTGCCGTAGCCGATCTTGTTGATCGTCATGCTTGGCTGATCACCGAAGCTTATTCCCAGCGTCCTGACAAGCGCCGCGCCGGTGGGCGTGACGGTTTCGCTTTCCAGATTGACACCAAAGGTCGGCAGCCCTTTGAGCAGCTCCAGGGTCGCCGGTCCGGGCACAGGCAATGGGCCGTGCATGGAGCGGATGACGCCACGCCCCAGCGGAATTGGCGAAAAGTGTAGCGCGTCAATTCCGAGTTCTCTGATGCCAATCGCCACGGCCATGATGTCGACGATGGAGTCGGTGGCGCCGACTTCGTGGAAGTGAACTTTGTCGACGGCCACGCCATGGACCCTTGCTTCCGCTTCGGCGAGGGAGGCAAAGATCTTAATGCCGGTTGCTTTGACCTGGGGGTTCAATTGGCTGCGATCGATCAAGCGGCAAATTTCTTGCCATGATCGCGGTGATTCGTTCTTGGGACAGCTGACGTGAAATTGAGCGGCGCGAATGGACTGAACGAGTTTCTTTGAAGCCTTTAGTGCGAACTTGAGCGTCGGAATTTTTCCAAGCTCGGACTTCAGCGTGCTAAGCGGCAGGCCGATATCGATGAGCGCAGCGACGAACATGTCGCCGCTGACCCCGCCGATGAGTTCTCCGTAGGCTATCTTCACCGAATAGGACCTATAAGACCCATAGAAAAAATAGCGATCCTCGATCTTCCATCCTCGATCATCGACCCACTTGTTGCTCTACCACTCCCGCCGGACTTCCTTGCCGCCGGTTTCGATGCGGATAATTTCTGACTTGAAAGGTTTGCCGAGCAAGGTATCGATCAACCAGTTGACCACCAGCGGGCGCGCCTTGGGATTACGGATCGAGTGGCGCTCGCCTTCGAAGACGTATAGCAATTTGAGGGCGGGCGCTTCGCCCATCAGCTTATAAACAAATTTCATCTCGCAGTGTTCGTCGTCTTCGCCGGCGACGACCATGTACGGACAAGTGATCTTGGCGGTCACGCCTTCGAGCGAGAGAGTTTTGCAGAATTCGTCGAAGGCCGCTTCGTCGTCGTAGCCGGACATGTACATGTAGTTGAGCTTAAAGGTTGGCGACGACATGTTGAAGATCGCGAATTGCCCCGGCTCCATGCAGACACCGCTGACGGCGCAGGCTTTGAAGCGCTTTTCCGCGGCGACGACACGGGGCGCCCAGTAGGAGCCCATGCTCGAAGCCATCACGCCGAGACGATCGGCGTCGATTTCAGGCCGCTTGACTAAGTAATCCGCGGCGAGCTTGCCGGCTTCCTCGACGTTGGACGCGGTGCATTTGATGCCGCCTTCGCGGGTTTCACCCTGGCCGGGGCAATCGACCGATAGCAAAGCGAAGCCGCGTTCGATGAACGGATCGCCGGCGGCGGGATGATCTTCTTTGACGCCGTCCATGCCGGGGATGTACATGACGCAGGGCACTTTCTCACCGGGTTTTCGCTTCGGCGGCAGGTGCAGCAGCGCTTGGATTTTCTTTCCTTCATAGGGCAACTCGACGCGCTCAATTGGTCTTCCCGCATATTGAATGAACTTGTCATAGGCCGCGCGCTTGCGTTCTTGCCAAGCGATACGCTGCGCATTGCCATCTTCGTAGATCGCCCACATGGCGTTGGTATAAAAACATGAGGCGATGTAGTAGTGATCGCGCGCATTACTTAGTTCGCCGGCGGCTTCCGCTTGGCGGCCCTGCTCTTCGCGGCGCGCGGCAGCTTGGGAAAATTCGCGCGGGATGTCGACGAATTTTTTTATCCGGCTACAGACTTCGGCGAGATCCTTCTCGACGCCCGGCCCGCAGTTGCGAATGATTTTCCCAGTCCGGCTCTGATCCCAATCGATGCCGCGGGTTTGAATCACTTGATCCAAAATCCAGCGCTGCTCGCGCCAGCGGCGCATCTTGCGCTCAGTTTCAATTCGCATGTGTCCTCCTGGACTGGTCTATAGGGATGAAAACCGGGGTCGAGGATAGCTGATGGAGGATAGATGATCGCGATTCTCGATCCGCCTCATCGTTGACCGGCCATCCTCCATCTTCGATCCTCCATCCTCGACCCATCCTTGTTTTATCATTTCGCCCGGACAAATCGGTCGTCGACAAATTTTCGCAAATCGACATTTTTCAATTGCGGTGTCGATTCCAGCAAGCTGTCGCGCACGGCTTCGAGCCCAGCCAGTCCCGGATAGGGCGGGCTCGAGATCGCCTTGTCGTATTCCTTATAGCCGCTTTCGAGCGTGCGGTCGTCTGCGCGCATGTATTTACGGAGAATCCGCAGCGCGGCGCGGCTTTCTTCCTTATATACTTTGGCGCCGTCAGCAAGCGAGGCCATGTAGGCGCGGACGATCTCCGGTTGACTCTGGACAAAAGAACGCTTCGCCGCGATGCCGGAGAATGTGAATTCGCGGCCGAGATCGGGGATATGCAGCAGCGGCCGATAGCCCAAGTCGCGCGCCGCCGTGGCGGTCGGCGGCGAGAGAATGCCGCCGTTGACGGCGCCGGCGCGCATGGCCGCGAGGATTTCCGGAATCCCTCCCAGCGAGAGCATCGTCACGTCCTTCGGATTCACGCCAAACTGTTCCAGCGCCATGCGCACGGCAAGCTCGCTGGCGGAGCCGAGCCGGGTGATGCCGATTTTTTTGCCTTTCAGCTCCGCGCCCTTTGTTATGTTTTGGTCGACGAGCAGAGTGAAAACCATTTGATGGGTGGTCGTGCCGACCCAAACGAAATCGGCGCCTTGTGCCCAAGCCGTCATCATCGGCGCCGGCGAAAGATGGCCGAACTGGATTTCACCCGCGAGCAGCGCCTGCACGGCGGTGGAACCGCCGCGGATGTAGATCAGATTCGAATCCAAGCCATGTTTTCTAAAGTGGCCGTCTTCGTGGGTGAGCCAGAGTGTGCCGATACCGGCTGAGAGCGCGCTGTACGCAGTTAGCACCGGAGTGGGACGGTTCTGGCTAAGAGCTGTCGCTCCGTTGAAGGCTGGGCTTAGAAGGCTAAGCCAAAGGACAATGTGGATTTTTCGCATGAATCGAGCTGCTTGTCCGCTGTGCTGGCAAGTATGCGGCTGGTTTGCCGCCCGTTTGCGGATTTGCCAGAACCGGCGCTGACTGTAGTCAAAAAACCGCCGGATCGCAAACTTTTGGCCGTTGTTTGCCCGCGTCATACTGGTTGAATCTCTATAACATTTATGGTTATAAAAGACCGTTACCTTTCTGCAATTCTAACTACGGAAACTTACGATGCTATTTGAATTCGCTAACGTCCTAGTGTTTACCGCGTTAGGACTTGGTTTCGTCGGGGTCAATCTGCTGATCGGCAAGCTGCTCCGGCCTTCCAATCCGCAAACCCGCAAGCTCTCGACTTACGAGTGCGGCGAGCCATCCACCGGCAGCGCCTGGGTCAACTTCAACATCCGTTTTTATCTCGTCGCGCTAATTTTTATCATTTTCGAAGTGGAAATCGCCTTTATCTTTCCCGTGGCAGCCGTCTTTCGCCGCTGGGTCGAAGGTGGCGCCGGGGTTTTTGCGCTGGTCGAGGTGCTGTTGTTCGTCGGCATTCTCTTTCTCGGCTTGATCTACGCGTGGACCAAGGGGGATTTGGACTGGGTGAAGAAAGTTAAAGCCTGATGAACTTGGCTTCTGGGGACTTTGAATGAAACCGCTGATCAATTCGCTACCGGAAACAGTATTCACCACGAAGGTTGACGACTTGCTCAACTGGGGGCGGGCGTCATCACAGTGGTATATGTTGTTCGGCCTGGCTTGTTGCGCCATCGAGCTCATGCAAACTGGCGGACCGCGTGCCGATCTGGACCGCTTCGGCGCGGTGCCGCGGGCGACGCCGCGACAATCCGATCTGATGATCGTCGCTGGCACGTTGACTTATAAGATGGCCAAACGGACCAAGCTGCTCTACGATCAGATGCCCGATCCGAAATATGTCATCTCCATGGGCAGCTGCTCGAACTGCGGCGGTTTGTTTCAACTCGCCTATTCAGTCTGCAAAGGGGTCGATAAAATTATTCCCGTCGATGTTTACGTTCCCGGTTGCCCGCCGCGCCCCGAGGCGCTAACCGAAGGGCTGCTCAGAATCCAGGATAAAATTATGCGCGAGCGCTGGCTGGTGAAACCGCGTGCGGCAAGTTCGGCCGAGGCTTAAGTAGAATTATCTAGAATTATCGAAGATGGACGCCAAGGAACTTTACGCTTCGCTGGAAAAACTCTTTCCCGGCAAGGTTGGCAACTTCAAAGGCGAGGCGATGGAGCCTTGTTTGAACGTTGACAGCGCGGCGATCATCGAGATCTGCCGCTTCTTGCGCAATTCGCCGGGGTATCGTTTCGAAGTGCTGTCCGACTTAACCGCGCTCGATTGGCCCAAGGAAGAAAAGATTCAAGTCGTTTACCACCTATTTTCCTACGCCCAGAATCATCAGATCGTTCTGAAAGTCGATTTGCCGCGGGACAATCCCAAGGTCGCCACCGTCGAAGAGGTTTGGAAAGTGGCTAACTGGTTCGAGCGCGAAGTTTACGATTTATTCGGTGTGATCTTCGAGGGCCACACCGATCTTCGGCGCATTATGCTGCCGGAAGATTGGGTCGGCCACCCGTTGCGCAAAGACTACGTCGAGCAGGAAGAATACGACGGCATCAGCACCCAGCGCGCGCCGCTGGTCGAAAAACTGTTGCGATAAGGTATTTAGATGACCGAAACCGCTCCAACCGAGACCGGCTTCTTCGCCGAAGAGATGACGATCAGCGTCGGGCCGCAGCATCCGTCGACCCATGGCGTGTTGCGCTTCGTGGTCAAGACCGACGGCGAAGTCATCAGCGAAGCAATCCCCGACGTCGGCTATCTGCATCGCTCCATCGAAAAAATCGGCGAGAAGGTGACCTATCACGGCTATGTGCCGTACACCGACCGGGCGGATTACCTTGCCGCGATGTTCGCCAACCAGGCGTTCTGCATGGCGGCGGAGAAACTAGCCGGCACCGAAGTCACCCGCCGGGGCGAATTCTGCCGAGTAATCGCCTGCGAGCTCAATCGTTTGGCTAGCCATTTGATCTCGGTTGGAACTTTCGGCCAGGATATCGGCGCCATGACGCCGTTCGTCCACGCGCTGCGCGAGCGCGAAACGATTAACAATTTAATGGAAGAGATCTGTGGCGCGCGGCTAACCTATAATTACATCCGCATCGGCGGCGTCGGCTACGACATCTTGCCGGAAACTTTGACCAAGATTAGCGAGTTCTTGGATCATTTTGGCCCTATCGTCGAAGAGTTCAATCGCTTGCTCTCCGGCAACAAGATTTTCATCGAGCGCTTGGCCGGTGTCGCGGTGATTAGCAAGGAAGATGCGCTGTCTTACAATTTAGTCGGGCCAAATTTGCGCGGCTCGGGCATCAAATGGGATATTCGCCGCGACATTCCTTATTCGGTCTATCCCGAGTTGGACTTCGAAGTGCCGGTGGGCACGGCGCAAGTGGGCCATTTGGGCGATAGCTACGACCGTTTCTGGGTGCGCATCCGCGAGATGCAAGAGAGCGTCAAAATTCTCTATCAGTGTCTCAAGATGTTGCCCAAGGGTCCGGCGATCTCCAAAGTGCCGAAGAAATTTAGACCGCCAGCCGGCGAGTGTTACGCGCGAGTCGAAGCGCCGCGCGGCGATATGGGTTTTTACGTCGTCAGCGATGGCAGCGAATATCCCTATCGCGTGCGCATTCGCACCGGCTCCTATACGGCGATGAGTATTATCGACAAGCTGAGCAAGGGCATCATGGTCGCGGATCTGATCGCATTGATCGGCAGCCTGGATGTCGACGCGCCGGAGATCGACCGGTAGACGGATGCTAAAGAGACAAAGAATGCTTCGACCCATCGAGGGGCCTCAGGGTAGGCCCCCTCGACAGCCTTTAGTCCCGAGCCTGTCGAGGGGTCAGCATGAACGGAATTTTAATCTAATTTCGAAGCTCACTCCGGTCGTCCTGAGCGTGTCGAAGGACTCCGAGTGAAATTCTCGGCAACGTACTTAGAGTCAACACGAGTCCATCATGCAAGCCCTTCTTGACCAAATGATGAAAGACGGCGCCTTTGCCGGTGTGCCGCCTCAAGTTGTCTACGCCATTGGCATGGTGCTCACGGCGGTGGTAGTGCTTTCCGCTTTCGTCGCGCCACTTGCCGGCGTGACCAGTTGGCTCGAACGGCGCGTCTGGGCGCGCATGCAGTCGCGGGTCGGGCCGAACCGGGTCGGGCCACAAGGGATTCTCCAGTGGCTCGCCGACGGCATCAAAAACATCATGAAGGAAGACATCATTCCAACGGCGGCGGATCAGAAACTGTTTCCGCTGGCACCCTATGTCGTCTTCATGGGTTTTCTGTGCTCCTTCGTGGTGATTCCTTTCGGCGCCAACCTAATCGTCGCCGATCTCAACATCGGCATTCTCTATCTCCTGGCGGTTACGTCATTAGTAGTCGTCGGCATTCTGATGGCTGGCTGGTCGTCCAACAACAAATGGTCGCTGCTCGGCGGCATGCGCTCGGCGGCGCAGATTGTCAGCTACGAAATTCCCGCGGGACTGTCGGTACTCACCATCGTATTTCTCGCCGGCACTCTGAGCATGCAAGGCATCATCAAAGCGCAAGGCTGGGGACCGTGGGATTGGTTCATGTTCCACAATCCATTTACTTTTTGCACGTTCTTTCTCTTTTTCACCGCCGCATTAGCGGAAGGCAACCGCACGCCATTCGACATTCCTGAAGCCGAGTCCGAATTGGTCGCCGGTTACGTGACCGAATACAGCGGCATGCGCTTTCTGTTTTTCTTCTTCGCCGAGTGGGGCAATCTCTACGTCATCGGCGCGGTAGCGACCACATTGTTCATGGGCGGCTGGCAAGTGCCGCCGGTAACCGACAATCCAGTGCTATTGGCCATTCTTCAGTTCATGACGTTCTTCTTGAAAGCCTATTTTTGGGTCTTCGTCGCCATGTGGATACGCGCGACGTTGCCGCGCGTTCGCGTCGACCAGCTGATGGCGCTGTGCTGGAAGTACATGGTGCCGCTATCGTTTATCTGCATGCTCGGCACCATCGGCTTCATGTTCATGGATGAGAATGGCCGCCGGATTTTCGGCGCGCTGACTCTTGGTTTCGCTATCGCGACGATAATTAATTTTTTCCGCCGGGTCGGCTTTCAGTTTCGCGCCGCCAAACCCGAGCTTTATTTGAAGCCGCATATTTAGTTGCTGAGGTATTAATGGGTGTTGTTGCCAGTTACCTAAAAGACATCACAGACGCGGTGACCTCGACCTTCGAAGGGATGTCGATCACCTTTTCACACTTGGCGCGTAGGCCGATGACGATTCAGTATCCGGACAAGATCCCGGTGCCGATTCAAGAAACTTTGCCGCATCGTTATCGTGGGATTCTCGAAGTCGACATGGATATCTGCACCGGCTGCCTGGCTTGTGAGAGAGACTGCCCGATTACCTGCATCACCATCGGCATCGACATGAACAAGGAGACCAAGCAGCGCTTCTTTACCCACTTCGACATCGATGTCTGCAAATGCATGTACTGCGGTCTCTGTTCCGAGGCGTGTCCGACCGGCGCGATCCGCCATTCGCAAGAGTTCGAAGGGGCGAGCTACAACCCGGCTGGGTTGGTGCGCCACTTCGCACCTCAGCAGCAGAATTTATACAAGCCAAAGAAGGGCGGCGAAACCGAGCCCAAGCTGATCACCAAGGTCGATATCGGCCTGAAGTATCTCGATGAGTTCGCCACGCCGGATGGGGGAGGGGCCGCGGAGGAGGGATAGGCATCTAAGTCGAGGCGGCCAACCAGCTGATGCGTTGCGCTTGCCGCTTGATCCAGAGCGGATCTTCCGGTAGTTGATCGAGAAAGTTTTCTTCCCGCGCGATTCCACAAATTAGAGAAGGTTATGGAAGTTTCGACGGCGGTCTTTTATCTAATTGCTCTCCTCACGCTGGTTTCCGCCGGCATGGTGGCGTTTTCGCGCAACATCATTTACTCGGCGTTTTCCCTGTTGGGAACGTTCATGGGCGTTGCCGGTATCTATGTTTTTCTCGGCGCCGACTTCGTCGCCGCGGTGCAGCTGCTGATTTATGTCGGCGGCATTCTCGTGCTGATTCTATTCGCGGTCATGCTGACCCATCGGATCACCGATGTCGAGATCACTAACCGCGCCGCGGGAAGAGTCCCGGCGCTGCTGGTGACCGGCGTATTGGTTTATTTTTTAATTGAAACGGTCAGACAGACGCCGTGGGCCAAGGCCAAGGAAGTTGTTTATGCGGCCACCACCGCGACCATCGGCGACGCTTTCTTATACGACTATCTTTTGCCCTTTGAGCTGGCCTCCGTCGTGCTGCTCGGAGCGATGATCGGCGCGGTGGTGCTGTCGCGCAAGGAGATCAAAGAGTAGCCATGTCGCCCAACGATCTCTCATCTTATCTGATTATCGGCGCGATTCTTTTTTCACTGGGCATGTTCACGGTGCTGACCCGGCGTAACGCCATCAGCGTCTTGATGGGCGTCGAGTTGATTCTCAACAGCGCCAACATCAATTACGTCGCGTTTTCCCATTTTAGCAGCGGCAATAGCGCCGGCCAGATTTACGCGATCTTTGTCATCATGTTGGCGGCGGCGGAGACCGCGGTGGGCTTGGCGATCGTCTTGGCGATTTTCCAACTGTTCCACACCATCGACGTTGAAGCGGCGGAAACATTAAAAGAGTAGTTCAAGGTTCAAGGGTTCAAAAGTTCAAGGTTTATTGATGGAAAGTCCGATACAGACAGATTTCATTCGCTGGATCGTGTTCTTGCCGTTGATCGGTTCGATCGTCAACGGCTTGTTGGGCGCAAAGATTCAGAAGAGCATGGGCAAAGGCGCCATCGGCGTGATTGCCTGCGCGCCGGTCATCATCGCTTTCGGGTTGGCGGTGAACGCTTTTCTCACGCTCAAGGGGTTGGCGCCGGACAAACGTTTTCTCATCGACAATCTTTATCGCTGGATCGATCTCGGTTCTTTGAAAGTCGACATGGCGTTCATGATCGATCCGTTGTCGTCGGTGATGATTCTGGTCGTCACCGGCATCGGCGGGCTGATTCACATCTACGCCACTGGCTACATGCACGACGACAAAGCGTTCTGGCGTTTCTTCGCTTACCTGAATCTTTTCACCGCGGCGATGCTCACGTTGGTGTTGGGTGACAATTTACTCGTCCTCTTCGTCGGTTGGGAAGGCGTGGGTTTGTGTTCCTACGCGCTGA
Source organism: uncultured Syntrophobacter sp. (assembly GCA_964478485.1). Classification (GTDB taxonomy): domain Bacteria; phylum Desulfobacterota; class Binatia; order UBA9968; family UBA9968; genus DP-20. The sequence goes on from CAYZJE010000345.1 coordinate 14,245, forward strand.
TCGGCTTTTGGTATCACGACCACGCCAACGCGCGCGCCGGCAATAAGGCTTTCATCGTCAATCGTGTCGGCGATTTCGGCTTTGTGCTCGGCATGTTTTTGCTGTTCTGGTCGTTGGATGCGCAGGGCCATGGCTCGCTGACTATTCGCGAGATGGTCAAATGGGCGCCGTCGATCAAAGACATGAGTCTGTGGGGCTGGCCGGTGGTGACTCTGGCGACGCTTTTTCTTTTTGTCGGCGCCACCGGTAAGTCGGCGCAGATTCCGCTCTTTGTCTGGCTGCCTGATGCGATGGCCGGTCCGACGCCGGTGAGCGCGCTCATCCATGCCGCGACCATGGTCACCGCCGGCGTTTACATGACGGCGCGGATGAACGTGTTCTTTTCCATGGCACCGGACACTTTAAATGTCATCGCGATCATTGGCGTTGCCACCGCGTTACTGGCGGCGACCATCGCGCTAACGCAAAACGATATCAAAAAAGTCCTGGCCTACTCGACCGTCAGTCAGCTGGGCTATATGTTCATCGGCGTCGGCGTCGGCGCTTACGCGGCGGCGATTTTCCATCTCATGACCCACGCTTTTTTCAAAGCCTGTCTCTTCCTTGGCGCCGGCAGCGTGATCCACGCCATGCATCATGAACAGGACATGCGCAAGATGGGCGGGCTGAAGCAGTGGATGCCGTTGACGTTTGCCACATTCTTTATTTCCGTGCTCGCCATCGCCGGCTTTCCGCCGTTCGCCGGCTTCTTCTCCAAGGATGAAATTCTTTGGTTGGCGTTCACCAGCGAGCATGGCAATAAGCTCATTTGGTTTTTGGCTCTGTGCGGCGCGGGCATGACGGCGTTCTACATGTTCCGCCAATTGTTCATGACTTTCTACGGCAAGTGCCGCGCCGATCATCATACCCAGGAACATTTACATGAATCGCCTTCCGTGATGACGATGCCGCTGGTGATTTTAGCGATCGGCGCAATTTTCGCCGGCTTGATCGGTTTGCCCGGGGTTCTTGGCGGCAGTCAATTCGCGCATTGGCTTGAGCCGGTGATCCATGCCCACGCGGAAGCGCACGCGTCGCACGCGCTTGAATGGGGCTTGATGGCGGTTTCGGTGACGGTCGCGTCGTTCGGTGTTTTTCTCGCCTTTCTTATGTACCGGCGCGAGTCGCTCTCGCCCGACATTTTTTGCAATCTCGCTGGCGGTTTCTTTTATCGAGTATTCGATCGCAAGTGGTATTTCGACGAGTTCTACCAAGTGGTCTTCGTTAACGGCACTTTGCTGTTGGCGCGTTTTTGGTCGGCGTTCGACGCCTATATCATCGACGGCATCGTCGACGGCAGCGCGTCGTTGACCCGATTTGCCTCATGGCTGAACGGTTTGTTTGACGATTATATCATCGACGGTATGGTTAATGCGGTGGCGAATGTCACCTTCTGGATAGGCAACAAATTTCGCCGTCTTCAGACGGGAAATATCAACGCTTATCTGTTCGTCATTTTGATCGCCATGGTGCTCGCCGTTTACGTAAAGGTGCATTACTGGAGCTGATTTTGGGGAGAGTGTAGAAGATGGATAACGTTCTTACTTACATGACCTTTATCCCGCTGGCGGGCGCGGTCTTGGTTTTGATTCTGCCGAACAATGCCAAGCTGATCCGTTGGTTCTCCGCCGCCGTGACGGTGCCGCCGCTGGCGATGGCCGTGTGGCTTTTTATTCATTTCGATCGTAGCAAGGCCGGCTTTCAGTTCGTCGAGCGATATCAGTGGATACCCGATTACAACATCAGATACTTCATGGGCATCGACGGTCTCAGCATCTCCATGGTGTTGTTGACCGCGTTGCTGAGCTTTATCTGCATCTTCGCTTCGTTCGGCATTGAAAAGGCGGTCAAGGGTTACTTCGCGCTGTTTCTCATGCTCGACGCCGGCATGATGGGGGTGTTTTGCGCGTTGGATTTTTTTCTTTTTTATATTTTTTGGGAAGTCATGCTGTTGCCGATGTATTTCTTGATCGGCATCTGGGGCGGACCGCGCCGTGAATACGCGGCGATCAAGTTTTTTCTCTACACGCTCTTCGGCAGCGTCTTGATGCTGCTGGCGATCCTGGCGCTTTACTTTGCCAGCGAGCCGCACACTTTCGACATGACCGTGTTGATGGCGCAGGCCGGCAGCTACGGCACGCAGCCGCTGCCGATGTGGCCGTTTAATCTCTGGGGCTGGGGTTTCCAGCATGTGATCTGGATGGCGCTCTTTATCGGCTTCGCCATCAAGATTCCCGCCTTTCCATTCCACACTTGGTTGCCCGACGCCCACGTCGAAGCGCCGACGGCGATCTCGGTCATCCTCGCCGGCGTGCTGCTCAAGATGGGCACCTACGGCATTCTCCGCGTCAATTTTCCGATGCTGCCCGTGGCTACCGCGGATTTAGCGTTCTGGTTTCTCGGCGCGCTCGGCGCGTGGAATATTATCTACGGCGCGCTCTGCGCGATGGCGCAGAAAGATTTGAAAAAACTGGTCGCTTATTCGAGCGTCAGTCACATGGGCTACGTTATGCTCGGCATGGCGAGCTTCACGACGCAAGGAATCAACGGCGCGGTGTTGCAGATGTTTAACCACGGCACCATCACCGGCATGCTCTTCCTTTTGGTCGGCGTGGTCTACGACCGCGCGCATCATCGCGAGATCGACGGCTTTGGCGGTCTGGCGGCGATCATGCCGGTGTATACGGGGGTAACGGCATTGGCTTTCTTCGCATCTATGGGACTCCCCGGTCTTTCCGGCTTCATCTCCGAAGTGTTGGTCTTGCTCGGCGTTTGGCAGAAGTATCCGGTGCTGGCGATCCTCGGCGCCAGCGGCGTTGTCCTCACCGCCGGCTATCTGCTCTGGACGATCCAGCGCGTTTACTTGGGCCCGCCCAATGAAAAATATTTAACCATGCCGGAGATCAATGGCCGGGAAATTTTCACGTTGGTCCCGTTGGGCGTGATCGTGATCTTTGTCGGCATCTATCCGCAGGTAGTTTTGGATCTGTTGCGCGCCTCGCTGGATCAGCTCAACCAGATCATAATTCCGCACCTGAAAAGTTAAGCCATGGATTTGAAGAACGTCGCCAGCCTCACTTTTTTTCTGCCCGAGATGATCGTCTCGGTCACGATCATGCTGTTGATCGTGGTCGATCTGATTGCCCAGAGCAAGCGCAGTCTAGCGCTGATCGCCGTCGTCGGCTGTGCCGCCGCGCTGATCGCGACCTTCGATCTCTACAACGCGCAGCCGGGCTGGTTGTTTCACCGCATGATCGTGCTCGACAACTTCAGTCTGTTCTTCAAAGTTTTTACTATGGCGGCGACCATTCTTTGCATTTGGATGGCGCTCGGCAGCAATGAGATCAAGCAGGTGCACCAGGGCGAATTCTACACGCTGCTTTTGACCTGCGCCTTGGGGATGTTTTTTATGGCCTCGTCGAGCAATCTGCTAATGGCCTATCTGTCGCTCGAAATGGTCAGTCTTACTTCGTACGTGCTCACCGGCTTTTTGCCGCATAACCGGCGCTCAAGCGAAGCCGCGTTGAAATACTTGATTTACGGCGGTGTCGCTTCGGGAACGATGATTTACGGCATGAGTTGGATCTTCGGCATGACCGGCAGCTTAGATTATGGCGCGATACAAGCCGCACTCGGCGGAACGGTCTATAACAAAGCGGCGCTGTTCATGGCCTTTGTCTTCATCATGGCCGGATTCGGCTACAAGATCGTTTTCGTGCCGTTTCACATGTGGTCTCCTGACGTCTATCAGGGCGCGCCGACGCCGTTCACGGCGTTTCTATCGGTCGCTTCGAACGCCGCCGGGATGGCGATCATGATTCGCTTTTTCTTTCCCGGTGTGTCGCGCCTGGCGCCGGGCGGCGATTGGGCGACACTTTCCGGAGTGGAGTGGCCGCAGGTGATCTTGTTCTTGAGCATGATCACCATGACCGTGGGCAATCTTTGCGCGCTCAACCAGCGAAACGTCAAGCGCATGCTCGCCTATTCGGGCATCGCCCACGCGGGCTACATGATGATGGGCTTGGCGATTCTCAGTAACGAAGGATTGTCGGCGGTGCTGTTTTACATCGTCGTCTATTTGATCATGAACGTCGGCGCGTTCTTGGTCGTCGGCATGATCGCCAACGTGACCGGCGACGAAGACATCGAAAACTACCGCGGCCTGGCCTGGCGCGGCGCCGTCGTGCCGGCGGTTTGTCTGGCCGTGTTCCTCTTTTCGCTCACCGGCCTGCCGCCCTTTGCCGGCTTTATCGGCAAGTTTTTTCTGTTCTCCGCGGTGATCAAACAGGGCGGCGCCTTCGCTGTGCTCGCAGTCGTCGCTGCCCTCAATAGCGTCGTGTCGCTGTACTACTACGCGAAGATCGTCAAGACCATGTTCCTCGACGCGCCGAATCCCGAGGACAAGACGATCTCGGTCTCGGTGAATGATTTTACGCTGATGATACCATTGACGGTACTCACATTGGTCTTCGGCATCTATTTTTCACCGTTAGCTCAATACACCAGCCGATCGTTGGGTTTCTTCGTAAAATAGCCTTCCTGATATATAATAGATCCCATCAGTTAAGATTACTTACAGTCTCAGCTAATCCCTCTGAAGCCCAACGGCTGGCTTCAGACCGGCTGCGTTTTCAACCAACAGCGCCGCGGCCTCCTATATTTTCGATCAATCGGTCAACGGCTGGAAGACTGTAAACCGTAGTCAGCCGCCCGACGGGTGTAAATCTTCTTTACACTTTCAGCCCGTAAATCCATTTAAGTTCCAACAACTTACCGCCAGGTCTCCAACGGTGTAAAAAGTGTCAAGGTGGTTAACACTTCGCTGTCATTCGCTACCAAGAATCTTTCAAGTTTCCAACTGTTTACAAATAGGCATAAGACTTGCTGTAAATGTTTCCATAGCGCCCTTGCTTACGAAGTTAATCCAGCAGTGGGGAAGTTTATGACGAATGTTACCAAGACACTTTTGACTTTGATTGTCGCCGGCATCATCTCGCCACCCAAGATAAGTGTGGCTCAAGCCATAACCATCACCAATGGCTCATACGAGTTCGAATCGCTAGACTCCACCCCCAGCGGCACCGGGTTAGAAAATTACACCGTGAGGATCAGCGGCTTAGACAACGGTCAGGAGAGTTTATCGATAAGTGAAACCCTTACCAATTGCGATCTTGATCCGAAAGGTTGCGGCGCAGCTACGGCGGCCAATTGGAGAAATTCAGCCGGCGCTACAACCGCGAATAACACCGCGATCGCAACGGGCAGCACTGCGGGAGATGCAACGGGAATTTCGGAACCGACCGCACTGTTGTTACTGATCTTGGGATTTATCGGATTAAGCAGATTGCGCGGAAGGCCGATTGATTAACCGAAGATACCTTTTTGCTGATTGGTTGCAGGTCCCAACCAAATTACCAGCGAAGGTTTCACTTCGTACAGCCTCCAACATCATTTCGCGCCGGCGGTAACTCAGCCGGTCAGCAGCCATGTTGTCGGTCCGCACTTGAGGCGTCACCAGTTGTAAAATCTGTTTACAATTCCTAGCCAAAAAATCGACTACAATTCAGTAGTTTGCGCTGCGAGCTTCTTTTCTTTGAAAAGTGTTGTGACTGTTTACACTTTTGCCAATTCGATGAACGACGATCATCAAGCATTCCCGTCAGTTGGATTTTGGCATTGGTCTTGCTGATGCATTTGCACGAAGGTGAGGGGCGACTATGTGTAGATTTTTATCAACGAGGAGATTTATGAAAAGAAAATTTATTATCGGGGTAGCTCTCGCGGCGGTATTCACTTTGGCGTCGATGCGTTTAGCGAGCGCCGAACCCATCAACGGATCGTATAATTTTTTTGCTTTGAATCCGGCACCCAGCGGTACTGGCTTAGGGAATTACAACGTTATCCTTTTTGAAAATGCTCCTGCTGGGTCGGGAAATGCTTCCCAAGATCTGACCGTGAACGTTGATAATTCTAATACCAGCCTGCCTACTGGAGGCAATGACGTTTCTTCTGGGTCTCTCTTTTGGATGACTTCGGTCGCTGACCTGCGCGCCTTTTACGATCTTCAGTTTGGTCAAAACGCCGTAAACAATATCGTGCTGTTCCTCGACCTTAACGAATCAGGAAACGCAGCTAATTCTTCCATCACTATCGACACTCTAACCATTTACCAGAACGCGACCACGAACAATAGTTTGAACCCGATCGGCAATGACCTGCCGTCAGACCAACAACAGGGTATCACTGGCCAAACCGGGGGGACAATTCTTGCCCAGTTGACCTCATCGCAGCTTTTGGCCCAGATAGCCACCGGACAGGGAATTGACGACTGGTCGATTTTCACGTTTATCAACCCCTACACATTACCTTCGAATGCCACCTTGCTTTTTAACCTCGAACTCAGTCATTTAAACAGCGGATCTGAGGTCTTGTCGATCAGTGGAGCCTTCACCGCGTGCGATATTAACCCGATAGGCTGTGGTACCACTAGCGGGACGACGACGAGTGGCACGACGAGCGGCACGAGCACGACGGGTACCACGGACGGCACGAGCACAACCAGCGGCACGAGCACAACGAGCGGCACGAGCACAACGGACGGCACGAGCACGACGGGTACCACGGACGGCACGAGCACAACCAGCGGCACGAGCACGACGGGTACCACGGACGGCACGAGCACAACGAGCGGCACGAGCAGCAGCACTTCAGGCGACAGCACGGGCACGGCATCGACCGGTACCAACACAAGTGGTATTTCGACATCCAACAGCACGAGCGAAAGTTCAGGGGCTACCACTACGCAGGTTCCCGAGCCCGCTTCGTTCTTGTTGCTCGGAGCTGGCTTGGTTGCGCTATCCCGAGTTACCAGGAAAAAACGGGACTAAGCTGGATCAACACTAGCCGACGTTTTCTAACCAAGAAAAAGGCGCTGGGTAAAACCTGGCGCCTTTTTTATTTTTGGCTGACTGACCATACTGTTTTGAGCGTGTAATCACCGGGCCCTGCTGCACAAGGAGGTCTGTCGCCCTTTCAAAAATAGACTCGCATATTTTCACGCCTTGCTCTAAAATTGTATTCTCGACTTCGTGACGGGTCATATCGGCCAATGAAGAGTTATTTTGAATTCGTATTCGGTTCGGACCTACGCTCCATGGCGGCGCTTCGGGTCGGCTGCGCGCTGATCGTGATCCTCGATTTGATTCAGCGCTCTTCGGATTTAGTGGCGCATTACACCGACCAAGGGATCGCTCCACGGATGTTGGTGATCGAACACACCAACCGCTGGTCCGTCTCGCTGCACCAGATGTCGGGAATCTGGCAGTGGCAGGCGGTGCTCTTTATACTTGGCGGCTTGGCCGCCTTAGCTCTGTTGGTCGGCTACCGCACACGACTTGCGAGTATTCTTACCTGGGGGCTTTGTGTCTCTTTAATTACCCGCAATCCTTACGTTGGCTATAGCGCCGACGTGTTGCTGCGACTGATGCTCTTTTGGGGCATGTTTCTGCCGTGGGGCGCGGTGTACTCCGTCGATGCGGCTTGGAATGATAATCCCCCCTCTTCACGCCAGTACCTATCTCTGGGCACAATCGCGTTCGCGATACAAATTGTCTCCGTGTACCTTTTCAGCGTCATGTTGAAGTCAGGCAAAGAATGGTGGAGCGAAGGGAGTGCGATCTATTATGCGTTAAGCATCGATTACCTGGCGACGCCGATCGGCAAAGTGGTGCGCGAAGCTCCCTATATCACGCTCAGACTTTTGAACTGGTCGGTTTTGTTCCTCGAAGTGATCGCGCCGCTGGCGCTGCTGCTCCCGTCGAAAAAGGCGTTGGTGCGTCTGGGCGCGGTACTTGGTATCGTAACGCTCCACTTATCGATTTCCTCGGTCTTGTTCGTCGGTATATTCCCGTTACTCGGGATTACCGGGATGTTGTTCTTTTTACCGGGTCAATTCTGGGACTACCTGGAGCGTAAATTAGTCAAAGCTTCCGGAGCCGGTATCAAAATTTATTACGACGATGATTGCGGCTTTTGTTTACGGACAGTGCGGATCATCAAAATGTTTTTTTTGTTGCCGGCAGTCGAGAGCGCCGGTGCGCAGTCCGTTCCGGACATTGAAGCCGCGATGCGCCAGCGCAATTCTTGGGTCGTGCTCGATCGTGACGGAGAATATCATTTTGGTTTCGATGGCGTTGTGGTCGTGGTTGGTGAATCGCCGATTCTTTGGCCACTAAAACCATTATTGAGTCTCGCGCCAACCCGATGGTGCGGTGAGAGGGCGTATCGTTATGTCGCCACGCATCGGCGCATTAGCTGCGAACTTCCGCCCCGGCATACCGCCAGCGATGGTCTCAATCCGCGCTTTCGCTTAGCGATTGACACTACTTTGGCGCTCCTAATCGGCTATGTTTTCGTGCTCAATTTATCAACCGTCCGACGCCTTGGTGTACGTCTCCCCAGCCCCTGGCAGGATGTCGGTATTAGTGCCGGATTGGATCAGTCTTGGAGCATGTTCGCGCCGTTTCCGGCCAGGGACGATGGCTGGTACGTGATACCGGGAAAGCTGCGTAACGGCGCCACCGTCGACCTTTTTCGCGCTGGGCAGCCGGTCAGTTTCTCCAAACCGACCTATGGTTCGTTAGAATTCAAAAACCACCGTTGGGTGAAGTTTCACGAGAACCTCCGTAACCGCCCGTTTCTGCAGTCGGGCTACGCGCGTCACCTCTGCCGTGAATGGAATCGTCGCCACCGGCAGGGCGAGAGTTTAGACCAATTGGAAATCATCTACGTGTTAGAAGTGACCCAGCCGGCGCCAGAGTACTCGCCGATCGAGAAGCAGTCGAAATATACGTTTAAGTGCGGCAGCTGAGTCAGAAGCCGCACCAGAGCTAGCGCTTTTTAGCCCCTTCCTCATTGCCTATCCGCGCACTTGCCTTGACAACTCTCCCTGGGAGAAATAACTAGGGACGAAGATTTATTCTATGTTAACCCCGCCTCTTGAGGCGGGAACAATATTATGGGGTTTCCAAAGGGGGCGGGCATCCCC
>CAYZJE010000346.1:0-17024 GCA_964478485.1 uncultured Syntrophobacter sp.
CGCGCGAGTCGCTGATAGGTCTTGGGATGCAACTGGAGTAGACGTGGAAGCATAGTTCCTCCCGCAGCACGGGTGCACGTGTCGAAGAGGACTGTACCACGTTTCTATCAGTATGTCCCTTTATTTATACGCAGTTGTATAGTCAAAAGGTTTAACAAAGTTAAGTATCTTCTCTGCGGCGGAGAATGAGGGTAGCGAAAAGGGGCAAGTTCGCTTTTAGCTTTTTGTCAGCGCATCGACAATTCTTCTAGCCCTTCGGTCGATCTTCCTGTCTTGCGCTACCCTTAACTTCATCCGCAGACATGCCGAGTAGGTTGGGTTAGGGTCGCTTAACCCGACGCCTCCGATAACAGCGATGCAATTTCCCCGCCCCGAGGACGGGCGTGTTGACGGGTTCGCCGACGCGATGCTAGACTTCCGACCATGAGCACTATTGATGAAATTGAAGCCGCTATTGATTCTCTCCCGTCGGATCAGAAGCAGGAACTTTTTCTTTATCTCGCCGCCCGGTTGCGCGGCGCGGGGCAGCTTCCACAACCTCGCGAGTTCAGCCGAGAACAAATCGAAGCCTGGATTGCCGATGACGAGGAGGGGATGCGGCGTTTCCGGGCGGGACGGTGACCCCAATCATTTGAAGGATTTCCCACCGGTTGCCGAGTCGTCCAGGGAGGTTTAGGATGCCAGGGCGAAAAAGTGGGGCGCTGAACTGTTTGGGACCAAAGGCAAGAAGTAACCAGCCCTCAATCGTATCGCGCAAAGTTAAGGGCAAGCCGGTCACATGATCGGCTTGCCCTTTTTCATTTTCAGTTTGACAACGCTGCTCGCACCGTGGGACGGTTAACCTTCACTAGCTGACTGGAATCGTTAAATTACAAAACTTGGAGGAACGAGGACCATGGATAATCAATCATCGGCACCAAAAAAAAGCGATCCGATCATTTTCGAGGCGGACGGAATGCGCATTTGGGTGGATCATCGGCGCGGCGTCGGTGGCGATGACGGGCTGACATTTGATGTAACTGTCGCGGGCGATGAAGCTGGTGCGCGAATTCTCCGCTTCGATTGTTTCAGCAAGACACCGCACTATCACATCGGCCCCGCTGGCAAGGACTCCGTCCATGATATGAACGCCGAAGGCATCGCCGACCCAGTTCGCTGGACTCTGGATCAGCTCAAGAGTCGTCTTCCCTCATTGGTCACACAAGCAGGCTTTGACGAAATCGCTAAAGGGATCGACCAAAAGGCGATAGCCGATCGTCTTTTGCAAGTCGAGCAGGACATACTCGCAAAAATTTAGCCGCTTGCGATTCTGCTAAAAAACCCCAAAGAATGCTTCGACAGGCTCAGCATGAACGGAAATTTCTTAGCGTTATCAATCTCCTCCCCGTTCGTCCTGAGGCTCTCGAAGGATGAACGGGGGGTTTTTCAGCAGAATTTTTAACCTGCTCGATTTCCATCGACATCGCGCGAGGTTCAGGCACAACGATGCATCGGGGTAAAAACTCCTTGGCGGCGCCTCCTTTCTCGAATGACCACGTGAGTTATGGTGTGAATGGGAGCGGTTGAGCGTGAAGATTCGAGTCTTATCCGACGAAATGGCGAGCCGGATCGCCGCCGGCGAGGTAGTCGAGCGGCCGGCGTCGGTGGTCAAGGAGTTGATCGAGAACTCTCTCGACGCTGGGGCCGGCGAAATCTTTGTCTGGATCGAGAAAAGCGGCACTTCGGTGATTCGCGTCACGGACAACGGCGAAGGCATGGCGCCGGAAGACTTGGCGCTCGCTGTCGAACGACATGCGACCAGCAAGTTAATCGAGGATGAGGATCTGTTCCGGATCGCCACCCTGGGATTTCGCGGCGAGGCGCTGCCGAGCATCGGTTCGATTGCCAGGATGACCATCGTTTCACGACCGGCCACGGCGGCGACAGGTCATCGGTTGCAAATCGATGGTGGCAAGAAAGATCAAGTGCGCGCTGCCGCGGCGGCGCTTGGCACCACCATCGAGATCAAAGACATTTTTTTTAACACCCCGGCCCGGCGTAAATTTCTCAAGGCGCCGGCCACCGAGCTGAGCCATATCTGCGACGTGGTCAATCGCTTAGCGCTGGCGCATGCCGATGTCCATTTCCGGTTACAACATGATGGCCGCACAGTTGCCGATTACGTCGCGGTCGAGGATATCAAAGATCGCTTACAACAGGTGCTCGGACGCGATGTGGCCAAGGGGTTGGCGCCATTTGCGTGGCGTCAGGATGAATTAGCCGTGTCGGGATATTTGAGCGCGGCGCCGACCGCGTTTCCTAACGCGCGCCATCTTTACACCTTCGTCAACCGTCGTTACGTGCGCGACAAAGTACTCACCCACGCGCTCTTGCAGGGCTACGATACCTTGCTGATGAAAGGGCAGTATCCGGCCGTGGTGCTGTTCTTGGAGATTCCGTTCGGTGAAGTCGATGTCAACGTACATCCGGCGAAGTATGAAGTGCGCTTTCGCCGGCAGTCCGACGTTCATGAAGCGGTGTCCCGGGCGATTCGCCAAGCGCTGCGCAGCGAAGCGAAAGACCCTTTGCCGCGCGACAATCCATATTCCTCTAGGCAATTTTTTGGCGTACGTGAATCACCATTTCCCTACAGCATCGCGCCGACTTCCCGTTATGATGCAGCGACGGCGCGCGAGGCAATCTTCGTGGTGCCGCCACGGGAAGAAATGCTTCCCGAGCCAGGCTACTTTTCTTCCATGACCGTGCTCGGACAAATCTTGGGCTGCTATTTGATCTGCGCTTCGCCGCACGGGTTGGCGCTGATCGACCAGCATGCCGCCCATGAGCGGGTGGCCTTCGAGAAGTTGCGCGCCCAATTGGACGGCGGAAATGTCGCCAGGCAAAGTTTGTTGATGGCGCAGTCGGTGGAACTCAGCGCCGGCGAGATGATGTTGGTGGAGCAAAAATTGTCGCTGTTGGAACATTTCGGTTTCACGCTGGAACCCTTCGGACCTGGCGCTTACGCCATCACGTCCGCGCCGGCGCTGTTACCGGAGGGCGACTACCGCCAAGTGGTTCGGCAGATGGTTGCCGAGCTTGCCGAGGTGGACACCTCGGCGAAGTTGCGCCAGCATCTCGAGGAGCGGCTGGCAACGATGGCTTGTCACAGCGTTATTCGCGCCCACCGCAAGTTGGAACTAGACGAGATGCGCGCCTTGCTGCGCGAGCTCGATCAGATCGAGTTCGCCACCCAATGTCCCCATGGCCGTCCGGTGGTGATCGAGCTTAGCCGCGATGAGCTTGAGCGCATGTTCAAGCGGGTCGTGTAATAAATTCGTTCAAGAGTTCAAGGTTCAAGGGTTCAATCGGAACATCTCTCTTGCTTGCCCGGCCTTGAACTTTTGAACTCTTGAACCTTGAACGATACACTTTCGTCGATGCTTCCGAAAATCGTTGTCATCGTCGGCCCGACCGCGGTGGGCAAGAGTGATCTTGCACTGGAACTGGCGGACGCAATCAATGGCGCCATCGTCAACGCCGACTCACAGCAAGTTTATCGCTATCTCGATATTGGCACCGGCAAGCCTGCCAAAGCCGATCGTGTCCGGGTCGAGCACTTTATAATTGACGTGGTTGATCCTGATCAAGAGTTTAACGCGGCGCTCTATCGTCGGCTTGCCACCGAGTGCATTGAGCAGATTCACCGACGCAAACAGAATGTGATCGTCTGCGGTGGCACGGGACTCTATCTCAAGGCGCTGACCCAGGGATTGTTCGAAGGACCGGGCCAGGATGGCGAAATTCGTCGCGCGCTGGAACAACGCATTGAAAACGAGGGGCTTGCGCCTTTGCATCGGCGATTGACCGAGATCGACCCGAGCATCGTCGCGACGATTCATCCCAACGATCGGCAGCGGACGATTCGCGCCTTGGAAGTTTACCAATCGACCGGCAAGCGGCTGAGCGATTGGCAGAAGGAACATGGCTTTCAAGAGCGCCAGTTTGACCTGTTAAAGATCGGTTTGAATCGCCCACGGGACGAGCTGTATGATCTGATCAACCGGCGTTGTGAGCGCATGGTCGAGGACGGTCTTTTGGAAGAAGTGCGCGGCCTGGTCGCGCGGGGTTATGGATTGGCGCTGAAGCCGCTGCGCAGCCTTGGTTATCGCCAGATGGGCCAGGTGCTTGAGGGGCGGCAAACGTTGATTGATGCGCTTGCAGAGATGCAACAAGAAACCCGCCGCCTCGCCAAGCGCCAACTCACCTGGTTTCGCCGTGATCAGGAGATTGCCTGGTTCCATCCACAACAGAAATCAGAAATTATCGAGACGGTAAAAATGTTTCTGGCAAGATAGAGGTCTCAATGAGCTTACAGCGATCATGGCGTTATTGGGTTGTTCTGGTGGCTTTCTTTACGGTGATGACGGAGGCTTGCGCTGTGGCAGCGCAGATCGATTGGAAGGCTTTAGACGACGAAGCCGTTACGCTTCTCAGCCGCTACATTCAGATCGATACCACCAACCCGCCGGGTAATGAAATTAAAGCCGCGCAATTTCTCAAAGCCATTTTCGATCGGGAAGGAATTGAAGCACGGATCATCGAATCCGCGCCGGGCCGCGGTAACATTTATGCTCGGCTCAAAGGCAATGGCTCAAAGCAGCCGATCGTTTTGATGCACCACATGGACGTGGTGCCGGCCGAAGCGAAACTGTGGAAAGTGCCGCCTTTCAGCGGCGCGGTTAAAGACGGCGTGATTTGGGGGCGTGGGTCGCTGGACAACAAAGGCGCGGGGATATTTCAGCTGCTCACTCTATTGGCATTGAAGCGGCAAAACGTCCAGCTTAAGGGCGACGTCATTTTTCTTGGCACCGCCGATGAGGAAGCGGGGGGGCAGCTGGGCGCTGGATACCTGCTCGATAAGCATCCCGAACTTTTCACGGACGTTAGCGTGGTGTTCAACGAGGGGGGTGGAATTCGCGTCGGTGACGATGGCCGCGCGAGCACGTACCGCGTCGGTGTCGCGGAAAAAGTTCCGCTTTGGCTGAGGCTCACGGCTGTAGGCACGCCAGGCCACGCGGCCTCTCCGGGTGGCGATCAGGCGGTGCTTAAGTTGATCGCCGGGCTGAACCGGTTGGCGAGCTATCAGAGCCCGATTAAAGTCATCTCGGAAGTGCAGAAGTTTTACGCCGATAGCGCGGCGACGGCGCCGGCAAACCGGCGCGAGCAATTTTTAGATTTGCGCGAAGCGCTGCAAGAGCCGGCTTTCGCCGCCGAGTTTCTCAAAGACCGCAGTAACAACGCGCGGGTGCGCAACACCATCTCGATCACCGGATTGAAGGGTTCCAATAAGATTAACGTGATTCCTGCCGAAGCGTCGGCGGAAATCGATGTCCGACTCCTCCCTGGCGAAGCGCCGGAAGCGTTTATCAATGAGCTACGCCGGGTCATCGGCGATGAGTCGATCAAGATCGAGGTCATCCTGTCGCGTGCCCCTGCTACGGCAACGCCCAGTCCTGAGGCCATGAAAGTCATTGCCGGATTTGCCAATCGGTATGATCCCGGTGTGCAAATTCTGTCTCCTTTACTGGGTGGCTTCACGGACTGCCATTTTTTTCGCGCCAAAGGCATTTCTTGCCTGGGTTTCTTGCCGCAGCGGAGCACGGCGAGTGCTGAAGGCCTCGTGCATGGCGTGGATGAGCGAGTTGCGATCGAGCGTCTGACCTCAGCTCTGCGTGGCATGTATGAGATTGTCAGCAAGTTGGTGGTGGAGTAGTGCACATCGCCGTCACCCCAGTTTGGCGCCGATGGACAGAATTCCGCGCTGGCCCTCAAGTTCGCATGGGACTTTTCGCGTACACAGGAAATTTTCCATGGCCAAATTAGCAAGGTTGGGAGCAAACCGCGGCAAAAATTGATAACTCAACGCTACTGTCATACCTTGACAGCCGAGGCTTTCGGTCTTAGCTTACGCAGGCGCCTTCCTGATCCCACCAGACCTCGCCCAAGGCGTTGACATCATTGCTTAATCGAGTTCAACGTGTCCTTATGTCGTAATCCAGCAGTGCTGTCTTAAAAGATGGCCTAAGTTTTGAACTGAATTGTGAACAGAGACGCGGTTTCGCCCGTCTAATTGCCTAAACCAAAGTCAGTTGGACGGGCCCGCCAGGGGAACCGGCGGGCATGTTGCGGTGTTAACTAAGGAGAGTGTCATGATACCCGAATTGGACATCGAAAAAGGCCTGGACGAGAACTACGAAAAAGACGATTCGGCGCCCTTGGAACTACAAGACCAAGAGGCTGACTTAAGCGTGGAGCAGACCGACGTTGAGGCCGAAGTTAAGGAATCGGACTTTACGCTTA
This sequence comes from uncultured Syntrophobacter sp., assembly GCA_964478485.1. GTDB lineage: Bacteria > Desulfobacterota > Binatia > UBA9968 > UBA9968 > DP-20. Next base: position 6,340 of record CAYZJE010000346.1, read on the forward strand.
GCTCAGTGCAGCAGTATCTGCGCGATATCGGCGCGATTTCGCTGCTTAGTCGCGCACGCGAGATCGAGCTCGCGATGGCCATCGAGAAAGGCCAAGCACAAGTGCTTAGGGCACTTTCATCGACGCCTTTGGCGTCGCGCTACGTCATCCAACTCGGTCGTTCGGTTGGCGCCAGCGCATTGGGACTGAAAGATGTGCTGGAGAAATCCGACGGCGACGACGAAGCCGGCGACCACTCACTCGATACCAGGCCTTTCTTGCAGCAGGTCGGCAAGCTGCGCCGGCTAAGTCAAAGTCACGAACAGTTGCGTCACGAACTCGGCCGCAAACGTATCGCTAAGTCGCGCCATGCTTTACTCACTCAAAAACTGTCGGTGTTCACCGACAAGATTTGCGATCTGATCAAAGAACTCCATCTTGCCAGCTCCCATGTCGAGGAATTGGTGCGCCGCATCAAACAAGCGGCAACGCGAATCGAAGCGCTGGACGGCCAGGTGCGCGCCCGCGCTCGAAGCAAGCGGGCTGAACTCGCCATCCTGCGGCAAAACGTCGAAACTTCGATCGGTCTGCAGGCGCCAGAAATTGTTCTGTTAGCGCGCGCCATCGAGGCGGGCGAGAGCGCCGTGGGCGTTGCCAAAAAAGAATTTACCGAAGCCAATCTGCGCCTCGTCGTCAGCATCGCCAAGAAGTACATCAACCGAGGGCTGGGTTTTCTCGATCTCATCCAAGAAGGAAACTTGGGTCTCATGCGCGCCGTCGACAAGTTCGACTACCGGCTCGGTTTTAGGTTTTCCACCTACGCGACCTGGTGGATTCGCCAAGCGGTCACGCGCGGGCTGATCGACACCGGCCGTACCATCCGCGTGCCTGTGCACCGGGTTGAATCGCGCAACAAAGTTCTCCAAACTGCGCGCGAAATGCAGGCCAAGCTCGGACGCGATCCCAGGCCCGAGGAGCTAGCCGAGGAAATGCGCATCGCCGTATCCGACCTGCTCAAGCTGGTGCAAACCCACAGCGAACCGGTGTCGCTGCAAACGCCGGTCTGGGAAGACGGCGATGAGTTGGGCGATTTTGTCGAGGATCGAATCAAGCCCGAGCCGGAAACTCAGGCGATGGATGGGATCCTTTGCAGCGAGGTTAGAAAAGCCCTGGCGGTTTTGACGCCGCGCCAGGAGACCGTCCTGCGCATGCGCTTCGGCATCGAGCAGAAACGTGAATACACCCTCGAAGAGCTTGGCGAAAAGTTCGCGGTTACGCGCGAGCGGATTCGCCAAATCGAGCAGAAGTCGCTGCAAATTCTGCGCAACCCGACCAGGCGCAAAGCGATGCTCACAACAGCGAAAGTACTCGATCAAACGCCCGAGTTGAACTAACCGCGGGTGCGGTCATCGCCACGCCAAATTTACCGCCCCGGCGCGATCAGAGTCTGAATTTTTCCCGAAACAATTTCTCGCCGCGCTGCGGATTGTTGACCTCTGAGTGTCGGTTGACATCGCCGCCGCCGTTGACACCGCTCGCTGGCCTACAGGTTGTGAATCGCGAACTTGCGCGCGACCAACGTCGCTCCCATGAGGCCGAAAATGAGCATGACACCGAGCGCCGCGGTCGCCGCCACGTCGCCATTGGTCCATAGCTCCCAAATCAAGACTGGCAGCACGATGCTGTCGTGGCTATAGATCATGATGACGGAGCCCATCGCCTTGGCCACGACAATGGCCGAAAAAATCCAACCATTAACTAACGCCGGCAGCAAGAGCGGCAGGGTGATCTTTCGAAAGGTGCTAAACCACGAGCCGCCGCTGGCGTAGGAGGCTTCTTCGAGTTCCTTATGAAGCTGGGTCATCGCTGCATTCATGACACGGGTGCCGAAAGCGATGCGGCTGGTGATATAGGCGATCAGCAGAATCCAAATCGTCCCGTAGATCGGCAGCGGAATAAAAATATACACCCACATCAACGCGACTCCCGTGACGATCCCGGGGATGGCGTGGGGAATGAAGGTTAGGAAGTCGAGCAGTTTGCGGCCTCGGCCACGGCTTTTGACGATCACCCAGGAAAGCACCGAGCAGATGAGCATGGTGATCGTCGGCGCCAAGAGCACCATGAACAAGGTGTTCTTGAACGCCAAGCCGACTTTGGAAATATCGAACACGGTGCGATAGTTGTCGACGGACATGCGCCGCAAGGCGTTCCAGGACGGCGCTTGGTAGACCGGTAACAGCGATGTCCAAATCAAAACCAGCAAAGGCAACAGAATCGTCACGACAAAATAACTTGCCACGAATGCGAGAGCGAAGAATTTCCATCGACCCAGGTCGATGGTTTTGGCGCGATAGGCTTTGCCGGTGATGGTCGCGTACTTGTCGGCGTCACGGGAAAACTTGCTATAGGCGGCGATCAAAATGGCGCTGATCACGAGCAGCAAGATCGCCAAGGTGCTGAGCATGCCGTAATCCGGCGGGGATTCCTGTTTCGCGAGATAGATCTTGAAAGCCAAGACTTGAATGCCGGCGCGCATGCCGATGACGCCTGGGATCTCGAAAGATTCCATCGCCGAGATCAGCACGTAAATGAGCGCGCCTAAAATCGACGGGCGCAACACCCGCAGCGTGATTCGATGGAGCGTGGTGATGAATCCGGCGCCGAGGACGTCCGAGGCCTCTTCGAGAGAGGGGTCCATGCGGCGAAACGAACCGGCCATCATTAGAAATGTCACCGGCGTCAAATGCAACCCTTCGAGGAACACCATGCCCGTGAGGTTATAAACATTTAGCGGCGCCTCATCGAGTTGGAAGATGTACTTGAGGACTAGGTTGATGATGCCGGCGCCCGGGCTGAGCAAGAGCACCCAGGCGATTGAGAAAAGCACTCCAGGGATGGCGATGGGCACGAGAAAAAGCGGATAGAGCAGCTCTTTAAACGGCAGATTGGTTCGCTCCACCAACCAGGCGAAGATGATTCCTAACAATAGCGCGATCGCGGCCGAGCCCACAGCGAACACCAGGGTGTTGTACATTAGCTCGTAGGTATTGGGATTGGCATAGGCGCGCGCGTAGTTGGCGAAGGTCAGCTCCGCGGGCATGCCGATTTGCCCGGTGCGGAAACTCGTCCAGATGAGAAACACTAAGGGAATGACGATCAGGTATATGGTAACGACTAGGACGGGACCGACGACCAGGCTCTTCGAGTCCCATTTGAAGCTTTCGGCAAATGGCAGGTTTGCTCTTTCAGCCCTCACCCGGTCCTCGCTGGCGCTCGGAATTTCAAATTGCAGATATCAGATTTCAAAATTGCTATTTGCCATTGCGAAGGGCGTGCCTTCATTCCGGAGGGGTTGCATCTCGATCGCCGTCTCACCGGGAGTCAACCGGACTCGCGCGTCATTTGATGCCGAACTTATTCTTTAACTCTTCTTGATAATCTTTACTTGAGTTGAAAAAATTCTCGTCTTCGTAGATAAACCTTTGCCCCTTGATGAGCTGCGCCTGTCTTGTACCGCTGCCGGCGACAGGGTTGCCTTTGTTGAGAACCTCATCGATCGCTTTTTCTCCGTCTGGCGAATAGACCCAGTCGAGCCAAACCAGCGCGGCGTTCGGATGGGGTGGTTTGACGCTGAGAAAGCTCTTGGGTCCTTTGCCGATCACCGGATTGGCTTTGACTAGTTCGATGGCGGCGCCTTTATCCTTGTTGGCCATTGCCCGGAACAAAAAGGCTTCCACGGTAATGTGTAGATCGCCGGCGGCGACTAACGTGAGCGCCGGCGTCCAGCTCAAAATTTTGGGTTGATTGGCCGCCAGCTTGGTCACGTAGTTCGTGGTCTTTTCCTTGCCCCAAACGTTCGGTTGGGCCAAAACGACCCACATGTCCATGACATCGGGCACGGCAAGCTTGCCTTTCCATTTCGGGTCGAGGAGATCCTCCCAAGTCTTGGGTGCATCCTTAGCCGAGATTAGGTCGGTGTTGTAAACCGGGATGCTGACGTTAAAGCCGAACGGCGCAAAATAGCCGTTGGCATCTCGCGCTTCGGCTGGTAACCGGGAGAGACCGGGAACTGACCATTTCTGCATGACGCCGGCCTTGACCCAATCTTGCGCTGCCCGCCCGCCGCCCGTGACCACGTCCCAGCTGTACTTCTTGGCGGTAAATTCGGCCCAGACCCGCTCCTGGGTAGCCTTGCTCGAGGTGTTCCACTGCTCGACCGCGATGAACGGATACCTCTGGTTGAAGCGCTTGATGAACTCGCGGTCTTCCGATTCCGTGCCACCGCCCCACCAAACCAATTTGCCTTCGGATTTAGCTTTTTCGATCACATCAGCAGCCGGCGCGGCATGAGCTAACGAGTTTAACAAGCTGAACAGGATTGCCAAGATTAAGAACCGCATTGATGATTTCTCCTAATAATTGATAATTGCTCGAATCGCGGGCTCGCTAAATCAAGCAAAATGGCGGACGTTGATGGCCCGGCGTACCAACTTGCACGACAAAAAGCGTCGCGCCTTTTTTGCTCAACGTGGCGGCATAGGGAACGCTAGCCGGGTAATACATGCATGAGACCGCTTGATATTCTTTGCCGTCATGCGAGATGTCACCGTCGATCAGCAGCCGAATCTGCTCATATTCAGCAATGCCCGCCGGCGTGCTCGCGCCGGCGTCGATGTTGACGAGTTTGATGTTGGGGCCGAGCTCATTAAAATAGCCCAGATGCTTGACCTGCACACCGGGGATACTCTCCAGCGCTTCGAACTGATATTGCTCGGTATGCATGACGACGTAGCTGTTATATCTCGCTTCAGGATATTCGATCTTACGGCCAAATACATATTCTCTGATCGCCTCGGCGCTGTCTTGTTTACGGCCATCGGGCCAGCAGAACAAGCCTTTCTCCAGCGTGCCGATCTCGGCCAATTTCTCTTGCGCTTCGTGATATTCGGGCGAGGCGTGATAGAGAATCGGATTACGCGACACGCCGGGAAACTGCATGGTGAAGCGAATGTTCTCGTCGCAGCCTTCTTCGGTATACGTTGGCCCGTACGACACGCCCTCGGGGACATAGATCGCGTCGCCCTGTCTGAGCACTTCATGCTTGCTGTAGTTCTCGCCGCCTTTGAGAAAATAGCGCACTTGATCAAAATCGTGCTTGTGGCGTGGGTTCATGCGCTCGTGATTGTACACTGTCATGCCGGCGTTCATGGAAATGGACCGGTCGCGATCGTAAAAGCCAAAATGGACGCTGCGTCGTCCGCCGCCTCTATGTTTGACGACTTGGCCCCAGGTCGAATCATGTTCGGAAACGACAACAGGCGCGGATATGTTCATCAGAATTCCTCCGGTTTGGTTCGTCGAAGTTAGATCAAACACCAGGGCGGCGGATGGCCATTGGCGATGCCGAGCTGCATGACCAACAGCGTCGCCCCTTTGGCGCTGGAGGTCGCGGGATAGGGCAGCTGCGCGGGAAAATACATGCAGGAAATCGCGCTATGCTCTTCGCCCTGAAAAGTAATCTCGCCATCGATCACGTAGCGCACCTGCTCGCAGGGCGCGGTGCCGGGTTGGGTGCTGGCGCCGGCGTCGATTCGGACTATCTTGATGTTCGGACCGAGCTCGTTGAAATAGCCCAGATGTTTCACCTCGACACCTGGCACGCCTGGCAGCGGAGTCCATAGGTATTCATTCGAGTGCATCACGACATATTCGTCATAGCGCGCTTTGGGGTATTGGAGTGGGTTGCCGCCGAGATGCTCGCGAATCGCTTCGGCGCTGTCTTGCTTGCGGCCGTTGGGCCAAATGAAAAGACCTTTGTCATCGAAAGTTCCGCCGAGTTCGCGCAGATCGAGCTCGCCTTTCTGAACCTCGAGGCGCTGGAAAAATGGACGCTTGGACGCGCCTTTAAACTGCATGCCGAGGCGGACATTTTCGTCGCAACCTTCAGCCGTAAAAGTCGGGCCGTAGGGCACCCCTTCCGGAAAATAGACGCAATCACCGGGACCGAAAATTTGCTTACTGTAATTTTCTCCGCCCCGGGCGTAGTAACGAACCTGGTCGAAGTCATGCTTGTGGCGCGGGTTGAGACGCTCCGAGGTGTAAACCGACATGCTGGCGTTAATGCTAACCCCGTGGGCGGGATCGAAGAAGCCGAAATTTTTGCCCTTGCGCCCGCCGCCGCGGTGTCCGACAAGCTGACCAAATGCCATTTTCTCGCCGGGAACAATAACCGGTCCGGTAATTGCCATGATGCTCTCCTTCGTGGATGTAGATTGAAACTTTGATTCTGCTGAAAAACCCCTAGGAATGCTTCGACGGGCTCAGCATGAACGGAAAATTCTTTACGTTATCAATCCCCTCCCCGTTCGTCCTGAGGCTCTCGAAGGATGAACGGAGGGTTTTTCAGCAGAATCAACTTTCTTATGCGCTTTATCTCTCAGTAGACGACTCAATGTCAAGCTGCGTCAACGAAGCGCGGACATTGGAGCGCGGACATTCCTGTCCGCGTTTTTCCGAGCGGGCTAGAAAGCCCGCGCTCCAACGCGAAACGCGAAACGCGAAACCCGAAACCTGAAACAAATTCAGCAACACGGCAACGGGTTCTCGATCAAGTTGTACACATGATCGAAAGTCACGTCATTGACGCGCGCGAGGATTTTAAAGGTGCGCGGCGGCTCGTTCTTGAGGAAAACCATCAGCGCGGTTTCCACCGGCGGGCAGCCGGCTTTGACGCAGGGGACTTCCTTGACGACGATGGGGGCGTCGGGCGGGAATTCCAATATGGTTTGCACCCAGTAGCGGATCTGATCGAGGGTGAACTTTGACACGTCTTGTTTCTTGCCGTAGGGATCGACGTCGTCGGACGATCCGGCGGCGCCGTTGTCGGTGGTGATGCAGTTCATGAAGCCCTGGGTGATCTTTTCTTTGTTAAGATTGCGGCCGATGAATACCAACCGATTCAATCTATCTTCCGTCTCCGCCCAGGCGCGGCCGGGCCGGCCTTCGAAGAGCAAATGCACGCCTTGAAAAACGAACTGATCGGGATCTTTGCGCAGGTTTAAAATTCCTTTCATGCGCATGATCCGTTCGCCGAACTCACCGATCAGCTCGCGAAACCATTGGCTGACTTTGACGCCGTCGAGAGCGCCGGCGGTTTCGATGGCGACCGTTTCGATGTCTTCGCTGTGGGCGTGATGGTGGTCGTGCTCGGCCGCTTTGATCTCCAAGTCGAGGCCGCGCAGGTCGAGCACCATGCCGATGTCGATGTCGGAGTTTCTCGTCTGGCAGATGCGCGCGGCGCGGTTCAAGTTGCGCACTTTGTATTCCAGCTCGGGCAAGTCTTCGGGATTGATCAGATCGATCTTGTTGAGCAGCACCATATCGGCGAAGGCGATTTGCTCCTTGGCTTCCGGCGAATCATGTAATTGCTGAAAGATATGCTTGGCGTCGACCACGGTGACGACGCCGTTGAGGGCGTACTCGTTCTTGATTCGATCGTCGATAAAAAAGCTCTGCACCACCGGCGCGGGGTCGGCGAGGCCGGTGGTTTCGATCATCAGGGTGTCGAATTTTTCGCGGTGATCGAGCAGTTGAAACAAGCTACGCAACAGGTCGCCGCGCACAGTGCAGCAGATGCAGCCGTTACTCATCTCGACGACTTCCTGGTCCGATGAGATCAACAGATGGTGGTCGATCCCGACCGCGCCGAACTCGTTGACGATGACGGCGACGCGCCGGCCGTGGTCGGCGGTGAGGATGCGATTCAAGAGGGTGGTTTTGCCGGCGCCCAAAAAACCCGTGAGCACGGTTACCGGTACGCGTTGATCGTTGTTTTCAGCCATTAATAATTCCTAGGCGTAATAGCCAAACAATTTTGTTATTCCAGGTTTCCTGTTAAGAAGATTTCACCACAGAGGCACAGAGTTCACAGAATTCGGAAAAATGTCTTAAGCAAAAATTCTTTCTCTGCGCCCTCCGCGCCTCGGCGGTGCAAACTTCGAGCGGTGCGTCGCAGAAATGCGTGACGAACCAAAAATAACAATGGCTTGCCGTTGAGTCAATCGCGCGGCAATTGTATATCTTGTCCACGCATGGAGGGCTTGAGCATGAAACTCAAAGGGAAGGTTGCGTTCATCACCGGCTTTGGCTCGGGCCTCGGCCAAGCGATCGCCGTCATGTACGCCAAAGAAGGGGCGGCGGTGGCCGGCACTTCGCCGACGGAGTCCAAGGGGCGGGAGACCGTGTCGCTGGTCGAGAAGCTCGGCGGCAAGGCGCTCTTCTGGCCGGGCGATGTGGCGAACTCGGCGCAAATGAAAGAGCTGATCGAAGAAACCGTGCGCCAATTGGGCGGCATCGATATCGTCGTCAACAGCGGCGGCGTGCGCACCAATGGCAGCATCACGGATATTTCTGAAGATGACTGGGACCGTACCCTGGATATCAATTTGAAGGGCGCATTCATTGTTTCGCGCCTGGCGATTCCCGAAATGAAAAAGCGCGGCGGCGGCGTGATTCTCCATATCGCGGCCCGCTCCGGCATGCTCGGTCAAGGCGGTCGGGCGGCGTACTGCGCGTCCAAGGGCGGCATGGTCACGCTGACCGAAGCGATGGCGATGGACCACGCCAAGGATAAGATTCGCGTCAACTGCATCTGTCCGGGGCCGACGCGCACGCCCATGGTCGACACCTCGACACCGGAGAAGTTGGCGCGCTATAAGACCCGAGTGCCGATCGGCCGCATCGGCGAGCCGGAAGACGTCGCCTACGCCGCGCTGTATTTGGCATCGGACGAAGCTTCGATGGTGACGGCGGCGATACTGCCCGTCGACGGCGGCATGCGGCTGACGGGGTCGTGAAGATGAGATCAGCGGTCGGAATTCAGAGGTCGGTGGGCCCAGGGATTTAGCGCGCATGGGAGAAGTTAGATGTTGGACGTTAGACCGATCGGTATCGAAGATTACGCGGAGCGCTGCAGCAAGCCGCTTTCGGCGGTGCACGACAAGTTATGGGTGGAAACCTATTCGAAGATGCACAGCCATAAGATGATGGTCGGACCGCTGGAAGGGCAGTTTCTCAAAATGCTCGCCGCGCTGACCGGCGCCCGGCGGATACTCGAGATCGGTATGTACACGGGCTATAGCGCGTTGGCCTGGGCCGAAGCGTTGCCAAAAGATGGGCGGGTCGTTACCTGCGACATCAATCCGGAAAGCGCGGCGATCGCGAAACGCTATTTCGCCGAGAGTCCCCATGGCCACAAGATCGAAATCAAACTGGGGCCGGCGCTGGAGTCGCTCAAAAAAGTCTGGGGACCGTTCGATATCTGCTTCATCGACGCCGATAAGGAGAATTACAGCGCCTATTACGACCAGTGTCTGGAGCTCGCTAGGCCGCGCGGGTTGATCATCCTCGACAACATGCTGTTAGGCGGCAAAGTCCTAGAGCCATCGGAGCCGCGTGCAATCGCCGTCGACGCGCTCAACAAACGCATCCGCAACGACCCGCGCGTCGAAAACGTTCTTTTGCCGGTGCGCGACGGCATCATGCTCGTACGCAAGATTGCGTGAGGGATAAAAAAGTGAGGAGTAAGTAGTTAGGAGTAAAGGGTCCGCCCAACTCCTTACTACTATCTCCTCACTGGGCGCCGGCTAGCGGATCGGCTTCTCTCTGCGCGCGTGCAGGCGCATGAACAGATTGTAAAACGACACCAGGCTGCGTTCTTCGAACTCCGGGTGGCCGGACTGGTTACGGGTGAGGATCGTGATGCTCAGCTCTTTTTTTTGCAGCTCGATTAACTCCGCTTCCTTCGCGTCGAGATAGGAGCCGACGGTTCGCAGCGTGTTGGCCAGACTGTGGAAATCGGGGAGCCGGTCGTTTTTGGTCCTTTGCGCTCGTCCCTGCCGGTCGAGCTGTTCGATATCCTGGGCCGTGAAAGTCAGCGAGCCGCTCATGCCCTCGGCGCGGTTGTGCTTCTGCCAGTTGCGCAGCTTGGCGAGCAGGGAGGTTTCTTTCGCCGGTTCGCCTTTGACGATGAAGAGCTCGCCTTGGTGATGGAGCTCGAAAATATTAATGCGCTGCGCTTCGAGCGACTGGCCGATGGTTCGCAGTTGCCGGTCGTAAGCTTTTCTCTCAGCCATGGAAACCTCACGTTACGAAACATGCTGGATGGTTGCATTAGCGCCGAGAACGATTCGCGTTGATAGCATTCTCGTCTTCGGCAAACAAGCGCTAACCGGTGGTAGTGGTTCAGGTTGGTCAAGATCCCTCTCTTCGTTCGGGATGACAAATTGCTTAGTTGTCATTCCGAGCGGAGCGAGGAATCTTTTTTGATGCCAAGACTCGGTTTGAATTCTAATTGAACCACTACCTAACCGGTCGACTTTCTTGACAATAAATTGGCTGATACGTAAGGTAGAGCGACTTTGTTAGAGATCTATTTTCGAGGAGGAATTCATGGCACGTCCGGAACGAGTAGGCACTTCACATAGCACCGTGAGTTATCGCGGTTTGCGCGACTGGATCGACCAGGTGGAAAAAATGGGCGAGTTGTTGAAAGTCAACGGCGCCCATTGGGACCGCGAAATGGGCTCGATCACGCAGATGCTCACGGAAGGCGGCAAGGGCAAGGCGCCGGCAATCGTGTTCGACGAAGTTCCCGGTTACCCGAAAGGCTACCGCACGCTGTACGGTCAATTCTCGACCATCAA
>CAYZJE010000347.1:0-12621 GCA_964478485.1 uncultured Syntrophobacter sp.
GTGCGGGTGGATCGGATCAGGGAACACCGAGTCGACATGCAAATTCTCTCCTCGCCTCATCCCGGCGTCGATCGTTTCTCAGCGCAAGAGAGCGCCGACATGAGCCGGATTATTAACGACGGTATTGCCCAAGCGGTAAAAAAATATCCCAAGCGCTTTCAAGGCCTCGCCATGCTGCCGCTGATCGACACCAAGCTGGCACTCAAGGAGCTTGACCGGGCGGTATTAGATCTCGGGTTAAAGGGCATGTGCATGCTCACCAACGTCGCCGGCAAGATGCTCGACGCCGACTTTCTCCTGCCGGTTTACGAGCGCGCGGAACAATTGGGCGTGCCGATCTTCATCCATCCGACCACCCCCCTCGGCGCCCAGGTGATGCAGGAGTGGCGCCTGGCGATTATCTTGGGATTCGAATTCGACATCGTGCTGTCGGCGACGCGCCTGGCTTACGCCGGGGTGATGGACAAATTTCCCGAGCTTAACTTCGTTGTCTCCCATCTCGGCGCCGGCATTCCATTTCTCGCCGGCCGAATCGACCGCGGCTTTCACGATCCAACCTGCGGCATCAAAACCAAAAAACCGACCAACGAATATCTGCGCGATCTCTATTGCGACACCGTCTCTTTTTACCAACCGGCGTTGCAGATGGCTTATGAATTTTACGGCGCCGGCCGCATGGTCCTCGGCAGCGATTTTCCCCTGATCATCGGCGATTTGCCCGGCGCCGTGCCAAGCATCGAGGCAATGAACATTCCGAAACGCGAGAAAGAAAAGATTCTCGGCGAGAACGTGATTCAATTATTGAAACTAAATGTGTGACCTGCGCAGCATGGATTAACCAAGCGTAAGGGCGACCGGCCGGTCGCCCCGACCGCGAAACAACGAACGGCGTACGCTAACAAAAGAAGGAGTAACCAAAATGGCTGACTACATTGGTAAACTGATGCCGCGATTTCGCTACGGCGCGATTCACCCGCGCGCGCACGAAGACCCGGTGCGCAATTCGTCCTATCAACTCTACCACCTCGTGCCGCTCGATTTGATCGAGATTTCCACCGGCTTGGGCCTGGAAGACTACACCGAAGAAAAAGTCGAGAAGGCAATAAAAAACTATTGGCCCTGCGTCGAGCGCCTCGCCAAGGAAAAAGTCGACCTGATCATCTTCAGCGGCGCGCCGATCTCGGCGGCGTTGACCCGGCCGCGCGTAGTCGAGTTATTACGCCAGACAAAAGAAAAGACCGGCATCAACGCTGACGCTCCCCTCGAAGCGCTGATCGCCGCGGTAAAACATCTCGGCATCACCAAGTTGACCGTCGGCAGCCGCTGGGCTGACAAAGTGAACGACTCGATTATTCGCTACTTGGCCGACGCCGGCATCGAAGTCGTCCATATGACAAAACGCAATCAGTGGGCGGCGGAAGCTTTTGGCATGACGATAGAAGAGGGTCTTAAAACCGCCCTCGAGGTCGGCCGCGAAGCGGCAGCAGCGGCGCCCGGCGCCGAAGGCGTCTTAGTCCCTGGCGGCGCCGCCATGTCGCTCCACGTGATCCCGGCGGTGGAAGATGAGTTCGGCAAACCAGCCTTCACCAACATGAGTGTCGAAGTGTGGAAAGATTTGATCAGCCCCGGCATCATCCCGCCGGTACAAGGCTGGGGTTGTCTATTGGCGAACCGGCAAAGACCGTAGCCAAAGCCGAGAAGAGATTTCACCACAGAGGGCACAGAGATCAGAAAGTAGGGGCCGGTCGCGACCGGCCCTTTTTCGGAGTCGGAAAATTAGCCGCAAAGGACGCAAAGTTCGCAAAAGGGAATCGCATTTGTAGGGCCAAGGCGTGCCTTGCCCCCTGCGATTGAAACCTTCGTGATCTTCGTGGTGAGTGAGCCAATTAAGGATTTCAAATGAAATATTTTACGCGGATCGTTCTCATTATCGCGGCAATCGTTCTCAGCTCCGCCGCGTTCGCCGCCGACCGCGTGACCATGAGCTCGACCAATATCACCGCCTTCGACCTCGATCAGATCGTCGCCCTGTCGAAAGGCTTCTTTGCCAAGGAGAACATCGAGTTCGAGCCCACCTACATGCAGCCGGAGCTGGTGGTCAAAGCTCTGCTCGCCGGCACCGTCGACATCGCCAAGTCCGGTACTCACTTCGGTTTGATCGCGGCGGCGCGCGGCGGCGAGTTGAAAGTGATCGGCGCTTCGACTTACGGCTACGCTTATCAGGTGATCGGCCAACCGCAATACAAAACACTCGCCGATTTGAAAGGCCAGAAGATCGCCGGCGCCTCTTTGGCTAGCATCACGACGACCATCTTCAAAGAGGTCATGCAGCGCCAAGGCATCCCGCCCTCGGCTTACACGATTCTTTCGATCGGCGGCAGCCCTGAACGGTTCCAGGCGGTAGCCTCCGGCCAAGTCGCCGCCTCTCTCGCCGAAGCGCCGCCGTATAATTTCCGCTCCATCGACGCCGGCAGAAAAGTTTTACTCAACTATTCCGACGAGATCAAAAATTTGCAGTACGGTTCCTACTTCGCTTCGAACAAGTCTTTAGCGCAAATGCGCCCCGTGCTCACCCGCTTCATGCGCGCCATCGGCCAGTCCATGCGCTGGTTGAACGACCCGGCCAATGAGCGCGAAGCGGTGCGAATCATGATGGAACGGCTGAAGGTCGACGAGACCGTCGCCGCGCGGACGTTCAAGTTTATGATCCCGGAAAACAAGTCCTACCGCGGCGAAGCGTTGGTCGATCCGGTGGGACTCAACGAAATGATCCGGCTGCTGGCCTCCGACAATCTGATCCCCGAGCAAAAATCCTGGGATAGTTTCGTCGACCCAGGATTTCTACCGGCTGTGGCAAAATGATCGAGAGAGAGAGAGAGAGAGAGAGAGAGAGAGAGTCCGTCGGCGTCCGAATCGAACGTTTTGAACGGCTTAAACTATTTGAACGGTTTGAACGCGTTCATCGCGCGCTCGTCAGCGCCACGCGAAAACCATAGTCGGCATAACAGGACGACGGCGGCAGCGAGCTGCGCGCGGCCAAGCGGCTAAACTTGATCTGGTGGCGCCACGAGCCGCCGCGCGACGCGCGCCGGCTTCCCGATGGCGCACCCCGCGGATTTCGCTCCGGCGAATAGCTATAATAATTATAGTCGTAATAGTCACTGCACCACTCGTGCACGCCTTCGCTCATGTCGTGGAGGCCGAAACCGTTGGGCTGGTTGACGCCGACCCGAGCCGGGCCGCCGGTTTGGGTATCGAACCCTAAAGCATTCCGCTCCCCCGGCGGCTCATCGCCCCAAGGGTAAAGATCACCTTCGCGGCCGCCGCGCGCGGCCCGTTCCCACTCAGCTTCCGTCGGCAGACGACACTCATTGCCGGTGCGATCCTTAAGCCATTGGCAGTAGGCCACCGCTTCGTCCCAAGTCACGCCGACCACCGGTAGTTCCGGCTGTGAAAACATCGGATCAGCGGAAAATGGCGGCGGCCTATTTTGAGTTTGCCCAACAAAGACCGCGTATTCTCGGTTCGTCACCGGGAACCGCCCGATGCCAAAGCCATCCACCCAGACACGATGCACCGGCCGCTCGTTATCTTGGCCCTGATCGCAACCCATCAGAAAAAATCCTTCAGGAATGCGGACGATTTCAGGAAGCGCTTTCAACCGTTGCCTTCGACGCGTCGCTGTTCGATGGAAAATCGCACCAAGGCCGCGTAACGATAGACGACGTGGGCGAATTTGCCGTAGGGCAGCGTGATGAAAAGGCCGGCCACGACTCCGAGGTGAACGACGAGCAGCACGCCCATCGCCGCGGTCTCGCGAAACCCGAGCAGCAGAAGTCCCGTGAAACTGGTCAGAAACAACAACACCAGAAACGCCACATCCATGCTGAACATGCTCGCATGCGCCGGAGCGCGGTCGCTCTGCCATTTCAAATAAAGTAAACCGATCGTGCCGACAACCAACATGATTCCGCCAACCGTGCCGAAGACAACCGGCAAGCTAAAATAAGGATAGGGCGCCTGCCAACCGAGAAAGTGATCGTAGACAGCTGCGATACTGGTGGCAGCTAAGTCGAGCAGAAAACCAAAAAACACCAAATGGTGAAACCACATGCGCGACAGGGAAAAATTCTCATCGGGATAATTGCAGCCGGCGCCGCCGCCTTTCATGTAGGCGAGGCCGAAGGCGTCTTTACTGGCGCGCCAGAGCGCGCTGAAATTTATTAGTTCGACCACGCTCCCGTGGGTGTCGCGCCAGAAGCGAATCGCGCCGATCGTGAAAACTGCCAAACCGTAGAGTGCGATCAACGACGGCGGCACGGTCATGGCGATGAATGGAACGACGCGATAAAACGCGCCCTCGCCGAGATGAATGCCGAACAAAACCGCCGGCCCTTGGTATGCCAGCACGAGGCTTAGAATGATCAGCATCGACGCCGCCGTAATGACAGTCACCGCCAGAGCATTATGTTTGAACAAGCCGGAAAGCATCGCCGGCCAAGTAAACTCGCGGTAAGTATCGGCGCGCAACTCGGACATCAACTTGGGAATGTTAACGCCGAATTCATGGGGCGGCGCGTACTGGCAGGCGTAGAAACAATCACGGCAGTCGAAGCAGAGATTGGCGAGGTAAGTGAGATCGCCCTTGGTAAAAATACGGCGCTGTTCCATCGCCGGAAACACCGCGCAGTAACCTTCGCAGTAGCGGCAAGCGTTGCAGATCGTCATCTGCCGCGCGCCGTCTTTGGCCAGATCAAAATTATCTAAACCACTTCGCGGCCGGGGTATTGACCCCGGCGCTATTTCAATATCGCAAAGGGGATGTTCACCCCCTTTGGAAACCCCATTTGATGGTTCCCCGCCGGTAACGGCGTGGTCCGCTTTAGAATCCGCCATGGCGCGCCGCCTCCCGTCCAGCGATCCGGCCAAAAACCGAACCGATGGTCAAGCCGAATCCCGCCAGATAGCCTTTGCCGAGAATATTGCCCGCCATCATCTCTCCTGCCGCGAAAATATTTTTCGTCGGCCGCTCGTCTCCCATGATCACCTGCGCCCGTTCGTTCACGGTCACGCCCAAATAGGTAAACGTGATACCGGGTCGTAGCGGATAGCCGTAGAAGGGCGGCGTTTCTATCGGCGTCGCCCAGTGACTCTTCGGCGGCGTGAGTCCTTCGGTTCGGCAATTGTCTAAGCTGCCGGGATCGAACTTTCCCTCGCGCACTGAGCGATTGAATTCGTCGACGACTGCGACGAGCGCGCGCGGGTCGATCGCCAATGCCAGCGCCAGCTCGGCAATCGAGCCCGCTTGCAGCGGTGGAAACACCGACGGCATGAATCGCGGTAACGCGTCGGCGTCGACGATCGAGTAAGCAATTTGCTCGGGCTGCTCAGCGATTAGTTTGCCCCAAATTGCGTAACGCTTGGGCCAAAAATCCTCACCCTCGTCATAGAAGCGCTCAACGTTCTTGTTGACGACGATGCCGAACGGCACGCTGTCGAGCCGCGTGACGATGCCCCCGTCGAATTTCGGCGCCCGCGCGTCGAGCGCCACCGCGTGACAACCGCGCGGATCGCCCACCGGCTTGGCGCCGTGTTTGAGCAACTCTTTGAGCGGCACGCCCTGATTGTTCTTGGTGCCGCGAATGATGAAATTCTCCGCCGCCTCGCCCCAGTACTCTTTCAACCAGGGAATGTTCGCTTCAAAGCCGCCGGAGGCAACGACCAGGGTCTTCGCTTCGATGGCGGACGCCGCGCCGTCACGAACAGCCACCGCGGAAACAAATTTGCCGTCGCCCAGATTCAGCTCCTGCACTTCGGTCTCGTAGTGAATCTCGACGCCGAGCTTCGCCGCCGTGTCGTAGTAGGCATTCATCATGGCCTTACCGCCGCCGAGCATGAACAGATTGCTGCGCGTCAGATGGAGCGTGCCGCGCAGCGGTTTTTGCCAGCGCACGCCGTTGGCCGGCATCCAATCCCCCAGCGTTTCCGACTCGCGAATCACTAATCGCGCCAGCCGCTCGTTGGTCGCGCCTCCGGTGACGCCAAGCAAGTCCTGCCAAAACTCTTCTTCGCCGTAGGCGTCGGTAACGTAACGGGTCGGCGCCCGGTGCATGTAACGGATGTCCCGGGTGTGGCGGCTGTTGCCGCCGCGAAAATCTTTGGTCGCGCTTTCGAGAACCAGTACCCGCGCGCCGGCGCGCCGGGCGCTGATTGCGGCACACAACCCTGCGTTGCCGCCGCCGATGATTAGAACGTCAAAGGGATGCTTCAAATCCGCCATTATCCGAACAGAATACCTTGAGGCCAATAGAGGGCGAGCAACTGACTCATGAGCAGCGCGCCGCCGACGACGGAAGCGGTATAGATAAGCGCATAGAGCCAGCCCGTTTTGACCCAGCCGTAGAGGAAAACGAAAGTGAAAAGAGCGGTGGCGATGCCGAACCCTAGAAGCAAAATCAGGCAAAGAAACAACACGAGGGAAAGAAAATAACCCAGGGACAGTTTGGTTTTCGGCCGCGTCTCGATCCCCGGCTCCGCGCCCGTGACGCGCAGGTCGAGAACTAGCTGGGCTATGGCCATGAAGACGGCGGGAATCGTAGCCGCCATCGGAAAAATGGCGCCCAAATAGGGAAAGGAGCGAGACTCATAGAGCGCAGCTGTTACAACGAGTAATACGAAAAGCGTGAAGAGAACGGACGGGACCTTTCCCAGAACAGCCGCTCCCTCTCCCGGCTCCGCGGCCGAAATCTCGTTACCTCCGCTTTTTCCTCGGACGCACCAGTATATGGAGGCGAGCAGCAAAAGGCCCATAACAATGACGCCGGGCCGCGAGAGCCATTCCATACCGTAGCGGCTGATCGATAGCCACAGGTACTGTTCGGTCGGCTTGGTAAGAACGAAGCCGACCAGAAAAGGGGCGCGCGGCCAACCCAACTGCTTCATGAGCCAGCCCAGCAGTCCCAACCCCAGCATGGCGTAGATGTCGCCGAAGTTTTGCGAGCTTTGAAAGGCGCCAAAAAATATCGTGACGACGACGGCCGGAGCCAGCCGGGCGAAGGGGATCCAGGTGAGCCGCGCCAGCGCCGGGCTCAAACAAAAGCACAGCCCAGCGCCGATGGTGTTGGCGATGGCAAAGCTCCAGATAATCGTAAAAATCAGATCGAGGTTTTCCTGAACCATGCGCGGGCCGGGCTGAATGCCGTAGAAATACAACGCGCCCAGCAGGATCGCAGACGGGGCGCCGCCCGGCACGCTAAAAAGAAGCGTGGGGATAAAATCGCCGGCCTCGACGGAATTGTTAGCGCTCTCCGGGGCGATCACGCCGCGAATATCTCCTTTGCCAAAGTTGTCTCGGTCTTTGGCCATGGCGACCACGTGCCCATAGGCCATCCAGGACCCCGCCGTGGCGCCGATGCCGGGAAGAATTCCAGCCCAGACACCGATGAGCGAGCCACGCAACACAATCCCCCAGTGTTCGACCACGTCTTTGGCTCCCTGGAGCCAACCACCGCGCAAACTTACTCGCTCGGCGATCTGGCCGCCCTTGGCCAACAGGTCGATAATCTCCGCGAGGCCAAAGACTCCCAATGCGACTCCAACCAAGGGGACTCCGTCCAACAGGTAGAGCTGATCGAAGGTGTAGCGATCGACCGCGTCGGCGGGAGCTGAGCCGACGCTTCCCAGCAAGAGTCCGAGGCAGGCCGCAAGACCGCCTTTGAGCGGCGCCCCTCCTGTCAGAAAGCCCGCAAAGGAGAGACCGAGAACGCAGAGCATCAACAACTCGGGAGAGCCGAAGAGGAGAACCAGAGGCCGCGCGATGGGAAGAGAGAGAGTCAAAAACAGCGCGCCGATGAGGCCGCCGATCATTGACGACAAAAAGGCGGCGCTCAAGGCTCTGCCGGCCTGGCCCTGCTTGGCCAACGGATGACCATCGAGAATGGTCGCGGCCGCCGCCGCCGAGCCCGGAGTGCCGATCAGCACCGAGGTGATCGTATCCGAGGTATGGACCACCGCCAGGGACCCGACCAAAAGGACCATCGCTGAGTGAACATCCATTGTGTAAATGAAAGGGAGCAAGATGGCGACACAGGCGATGCCTCCCAGGCCGGGCAAGATACCGATGACCGTCCCAGCCAATACGCCAGCCATGAGCAGGGCCATATGGTGAGGATTTGAAAACCTCTCAAGGGCAATTAAGGCGGCATCCCACATGTGAGCGGCAGTGAATTGGCGAGTTGGAGTACTGGAGTGTTGGAGTATTGGGTTTCAGACGCATCACTCCATCACTCCAACACTCCAATCTCTTTCAGTCGAGCTTCACGCGATACTTCTTGCCCACCCATTCCCTGACGAAACGTTGGGTGTCGGCATCAATCTGGAAAGCTTGTTGAATGGTTTTTTCGAGGCGATCGCCGCGCAACAGCGGATAGCCTCCTAAAATCTTGTCGGTCTTGGTGAGAAACTCTTTGTCTTTCTCAAGTCGGTCCGCGGCCGCGTAGAAGACTTGCAGCGCCTCCGCCGGGGCGTCCGCCTTGACCCAGAGAATTTTCTGCACGGCAAAAGCGGAAGGCATGAAGACTTTGTAAGTCTCCCAGAATTTGCCCGAGGGCTTTTTCCCCTTGATCTTCTCATAAACCTCGGGAACCGTCGGCAGATCGGGCACGGCGGGGTCGCGGACGATATTTCCGCTTTCGTCGAGCTGGCCAAAGCTCATCAACGGCAGCGCTTTGCCTTCCTTGATTAGCGGGACCACGGTGGCGTTATAGGCAGGCGTCGTCTGATAGTCGAGATTGATTTCCCCGCGTTCAAACGCAATCCGCGCCTCTCCCCTGCCCCTGAAACCGAGCACGCCTCTTGCGTCCATCTCTAATAGCTCAAAACTGATAAGAGGAATCAAATCCAGCCCAATGGCGCTGATCCCTCCATAAATGAGATTCTTGGCTTTGCCGATATCCTCCACCCTTTTTATCCCTGCGGCCGGAGAAGCGTACATCACGCCGCCCACGGGATTCACGAGCAGCGGCTTCCACTGGCGAAAGTCGTACTTGGCCGCCTTGTCCCCCAGGAGAACCGGAAAGTAATTGGTCGCCGAGCTCACCAGCAACATGAGTCCATCCGGTTTGGCCTTGACAGCAAACTCCATCATGCCTGGGATGCCCCTGCCGCCGGCGATGTTGCGGAAGTTGAATTTGGGAACGCCGGGGATCTGCTTATCAAGATACGGTGTGATCGTGCGGATCCAGATGTCCGAACCGCCCGCAACCGGGAAAGGAATAATGACCTCGATGGTCTTTCCTTCGTAATACGGCGCTGCCGCGTGCAGCGGGGTGGTAAGCGCGAACGGCAATCCAATCACAGCAAGCCATCTCCGTATCGGTCGCCCAGCTTTAAAATGAATCCTTCTCATAGCACCCCTCCAGTTGAGTTTCTTCACCCATACTGTCTTCAATCTTGTTATGTCAAGGACGAAAAATTTGCCGCCCGTTAATCCGGAACAACCTCCAAAAAAAGTGGCAAGAATTTGCACAAGCTCAGCAAAATTCATATAAGCTCGACTTGGATCAGGCAAAGGAGTTTCACATGGCAACCCGAATCAACTCCCGTGGCTTACGAATTCGCATGACAGTATCGCTGGGCTGGCTGCTACTGTCGTGCCAGCTGTTGAGCGACAACAAATCCTTCGCCCAGTCCGCGCCATTTTACAAAGACAAGACCATTCGCATCATCGTCGGCTTCACCTCCGGCGGTCTTTACGATCAATACGCCCGTCTGCTGGCGCGCCATATGGGGAAATACATTCCGGGTAATCCGACGATCATCGTCCAGAATATGCCCGGCGCCGGCTCGCTTACCTTGACCAATTACGTCTACGGCGTCGCCAAACCCGATGGCCTGACTTTGGGCTTGCCGGGCAGCGGCATTTATCTCGATCAGCTGCTCGGCCGCAAAGAAGCGCTGTTTGACGTGCGCAAGTTAGCTTGGCTCGCGAGCGTCGATCAGCGCGACCTGATGCTTTATATGAAAGCGGATGCGCCGTGGAAGACCATCGAAGACGTGATGAACTCCAAGGAACAGCCCAAATGCGGCGCCACCGGATCCTCCGACCTAACCTCCATCGTCGCCAACATTCTTGAAGAAACCCTCGGCGCGAAATTCCAAGAAGTGCGCGGCTATCCGGGCGGCGTCGAGATCGACCTGGCGATCGAGAAGGGAGAAATTCACTGCCGCGGCACCGGCATCACCACGCACTATGCCCGCGAGCCCTACTTCACTTGGCACAAAAACGGCTTCGATCGCCACCTAATTCAGACCGGCGCGAAAAAGGACCCGCGCGTGGGCGACGCGCCGACGCTGCCAGAGATCATGGACAAAAGAAAAACTCCGGCGCTTAGCCGCAACGTCGCCAAGGTGCTTTTGGTCTCGGCAACCCTCGGGCGGCCGATCATGACGACGCCCGGCACCCCGGCCGAGCGGGTCGCGCTCCTCCGCGAGGCATTGACAAAAACCTTCAAAGACCCTGCCGTCGTCGAAGAGGCGAAGAAGAGCCGGCTCGATCTCGAAGTCCTCACCGGCCCGGAAGTCGAAAGCCAACTCCGCGACGTCATGAACCAGCCCAAGGACGTGATCGAGCGGGTGATGAAATTGTCTCAATAGTCGTCAGGAGACCATTTGCAATCATGCCCGTGTAGCCGTGCTGAGCCGCATTATCAATTCTCCATTTTCAATTTTCCATTATCCATTCGAGCGTTAGCGCGCACCCTCCAGCTCTCTCCATGCTTGGCGCGCGAAGGAAAAGTCGCGCACGTCGTCGATGGAGCGCTTCTTCTCGTTGCCCAAGCGTTCGATGAAGTTTTCTATGTCCCCGTCGCTCATGGTGCCGTCGCGCTGAATGGTTTTAAGCTCGACATCGTAGGAGCGCGCGGCGATCTCGGGCGTTTGCTTGACCCATTGGAGGAGCACTTTGATGGTCTCCTGGCGGTTCTCCTCGATCAAGCGGTTCGCCTTGAGAATCGCTCTAACGCCGCGCCGCACGAACTGCGGATTCTCTTTGATCAAGCGATCCGAGGCAATCATCCCCGACGCCGGCATGCCGATCTCCGGCGGCCCAGCGAGCACTTTGGCGCCCGCTTTTTGCGACATGAGATCATGGGGCGGCGACAGCGCGGTCACTTCAACCGCGCCGGTGAGCACCGACTGCAAGCGCACCGAAGTGTCGCCCAGCGCCACCGGCTGAAGCTGCGCCGGATTGAAGCCTTTCGATCTGAGCAACTCCTCGGCGACCAGATGATCCGAGCCGCGAATGCTCGACACGCCGAGCTTCTTGCCTTTCAAGTCTTGAATATCTTTCACGCTCGGATGGGCGATCAAATAGTAAACACCTCGCTTGAACATGACGAGAACGATTTTCATTGGAAATCCCGAAAGGATCCCGCGCACCGTGCTGACGAAGGTGCCGGTAAAAGAAACATCGCCGTTCAGGAGCGCCATCACGCCAAGGCGAGGATTGGCCTGAATGATCTCCACATCCATGCCTTCTTCGCGAAAGAAACCTTTGCTCGCCGCGACGTAATAGGGCACGCTGGTATTGCTCCGGCTGGAGATCGAAATGCGCACCTTCTGCAACTGTGCCTGGGCGGTATCGTCGATGGCTAAACTGCTAAGCCAGACGAACCATAACATCAGAGTTATGATTCGAACTATTCCCATCTTTCGACTCTCCACTTGGCGATCTCTGCGTCTTTGCGCGACATCGTCCCTAATCATTTTCAGTTTCTGCGCCATCCTCGATCCTCCATCCTCGATTCTCGCCTCCCTTCACTTCCCCGCGTCCAACTCCTTCATCGCCGCGCGCGCAAAAGAAAAATCGCGCACTTCATCCAGCGCCCGGCGCTTCTCAGCGAGCCGGTCCATCTGGAACTCGATTTCAGCATCGGTCATTTGGCCGTCTCTGGCCAACTGTTTTAGCTCGACATCGTAGGAACGCGCCGCGGTTTCCAGCGACTGGGGCACCAACTTGGCCATGATGCGAATCGTCTCTTCGCGGTTGGCATCGATGAACTTATTCGCCTTGAGCGCGGCACGAATGGTGCGCCGGAGAATCTGCGGATTCTCTTTGATCAAGCGATCCGAGGCGAACAGACCCGAAGAAGGTACGCCAATCTCCGGCGGTCCTGAGACCGCTTTCAGGCCTTGTTGTTGCAGCATGAGATCGTGCGGCGGCGACACCGAAACCGCTTGGACGAGGTTGGTAAGAACCGCCTGCGCGCGCAGCGACGGCTCGCCCACCGCGATCGCCTGCACGAGATTGGGATCGATGCCTTTCATGCGCAACAACTCTCGGCCGATGATATGATCGCCGCCGTTCACCGCGGTCACGCCGAGCTTTTTACCCTTGAGATCTTGCACATCCTTGATGATATCTGGGCGTACCATCAGGTGGTAAATACCCTTCTTGAGCAGCACGAAGACGGTTTTCATCGGCAGCCCCTGAACGACGCCGCGAAAGGTACTGACAAACGACGTAGTAAAAGTCACGTCGCCGTTTAACACCGCCATCGCGCCGAGCCGCGGATTGACTTGGATGAACTCCACTTCTAACCCCTCGTCTTTGAAAATCCCTCG
>CAYZJE010000348.1:0-4097 GCA_964478485.1 uncultured Syntrophobacter sp.
GTGCTCATGTTGGTGAAAGCCGGCTTGCCGAATTCCTCTTCTAAAGCTGGGATGACATGCAGGCAGAGCGCCGCGCCGCCGGGCACGGAGATGGCCTCGGCTTGGGGAAACGATCGAGCCGCCTCGCGTCCGACATCGAGCGCCATGTCCAATCCTTCCTCTAATGACATCGCCGCCGACTCGGCGCCCCATTGGTTGCGCTTGGTCATGCCGACGACTTCGATGCCGCCGTCCGCGAGGTAGCTCGCCAACGCGTCGTTGACCTTGTCAGCCCAGCGGCTGCCGACGGCGAGCTTGCTGAGACCGAGGTGCTTCATCGAGGCGATCAGAGCTTCCAGCGGTGCGTCGGTGGGGATGCCGGTTTTTTCGGTCGTCTGACGCAGCAAGTCGAGAACGCGCTTACGGCCTAGAGCGGCTGATACTGGGGCGCCGCCGAGGACGATGATCTGGGCTTTTTCCTGGGCGAGCGTGTCGACGCACTTCCAGTAATTGCCTAGCGCCGCTTCGACCGCTTCGAGTGTGTAGTTGGTGATGCCGAGCACGGCCGAGAATTCCATGACATCGAGCGGCACCAACCGGTAGAACTGATATCCCGCGCCGCGGTTGCGTCCTTCGTGCGAGCGCGGATGAATCATGCCATAGCGAAAACGAGGCAAGAAGTTTTTTACATAGTCAGCCATAGGGTCCTCCAATTTGTCGAGCAATGGTGGTTGGTAAAGGATTTGTACTGCTTAAGCCGTTATAGATAACACTGCGGGCGGCTGTCAACCGCGGCATTGGGACCACTTCATAGGTTTATCCGGTTAGGCGGCCGACATGACGACAGTGATAGGGTTCGGACTTGTGGAGATCTATTGGCGAACCAAGTGGCGACGCTGCGTTTGGATTGAGGCTGAAAATGCAAACAATTAGAATTGGTATCGGCACATCAAGTATCGGCCGTTTTCTGCCCTATGTCGGTGCCGCGGCTGGGCTTTTCGAGCAACAGGGCATCGCCGTCGAGATCGTCAATCAACTCGATGAAGAAAAAGTCGTTGAGGACATTGTCACGCAGACAACACCGATCGGTACGCCCAACGCGCCGTCGCTGATCTTCTCTCGGCTGACCGGCAACGACCTCGTCATCATCGGCGGCCTCTTGAACCGTCCGGCGTTTTACTTGGTGGCCAACAACAAAATTTCATCGACCGGTGATCTTAAAGGAAAGAAAATCGGTATCAATCAACCGCGGCGCATGGGGGGCATGATGATGCTCGCGCTGTTGAGAAGATGGCAACTCGACAGTGCCAAGGATTTAGAACTTGTCGATCTCGGGCTTAACGATCGCAGCTTCGAGACACTACGCGCCGGTGAGATTGACGCCGCGCTGTTGCCGCCGGAGAAAGCATTTCTGGCTGAGGCGGAAGGCTTTAGTTTGATCGCCGACAGCCTCGATCTTAACTGCCACTGGGTGCCACTCGCGACCACTCGGCGATTTCTCGCCGAGCACCGCCAACTGGCGGCGAAAATCGCGTCGATCTATCGCCACAGCATTCAGCTCTTCAAAAGCGATGCGCAGTTAACTCTCACAGCGATCGGACGCCAGCTTCCAGCGCTGAATAGCAAGCCTCAAGTTCTCGAAAAGTGTTTGCGCGTCTTCGCTGAACTCTTCGAGCCGACTTTGATTCCTTCAATGAATTCGGTACGCGCGGTCCTGGATGAAGTTGCGTTGCAGGATCCAAGAGCGAAAGAATTGCCGCTATCGTTGTTAGTGGAGAACTTGCTTTAGATAGGTAATGGTTCCAAACATACTAGTTCAAACTAGAAAACGGAGGTAGACAATGGCCAGAATTCGACACATCGCGATCGGCACGCGGGACCCAGAAGCGACGGCGCGGTTTTATGTTGAGGGCCTCGGCTTGAAGCAAGTGGGTAAGGTCAACTCACCAACTGCCGTGGGCTACTATCTGAGCGACGGCCACGTTAACCTCGCGATCCTGAAATTCAAGTACGATGACCCCGCTACCACGGAGGGCGCGCCCAGGTACACCGGCATCCATCACTTCGGCGTTGAAGTCGAGAACATGGCGGAAGCCCAAGCGCAGATTGAAAAAGCGGGCGCCGTGCATCGTCCCTATCCTGGGACCGAAGATATGGCCAAGCGCGGCAACGTCGAGGTCAAGTTCACCGTGCCGGACGGCGTGACGGTCGACCTCTCCGAACATGGCTGGCTCGGTACCAAGTAAGCGGCGGAGCGTGCGGCTATTTTCCCGGGGACTTCAGATTTATTCAACGGTAGTAATTTTATAAGCCATAAACTTAATACGAGCCAATATACCGGCAAGGAGGGTGAATCGTGAAGATCGTTATCTATTCGCTGCTGTTTTTTATGACTTGGTGCGCCGAAAGCGGCGCTCAGGCGCCGTTCTTTCAGGGCAAGACGATTCGAATCGTGGTGGGTTATCCGGCCGGAAGCACGCATGATTCGTGGGCCCGCCTCGTCGGCCCATACCTGACCAAATACCTTCCGGGAAACCCGAACACCATCGTTCAGAACATGCCCGGCGCCGGGTCAGTGGTGGCGGCCAACTATGTCTACGCCATCGCCAAACCGGACGGCCTAAGTCTCGTCGTCCTTAACGCCGCGCTCTATTTCGATCAGCTCTTGAAGCGCAACGAAGTCCAGTTCGACTGGTCCAAGTTCGCCTGGATCGGCAGCACGACAAGGGCAGATAACCTGCTCTACATGTGGGGCGGCGCGCCGTACAAAACCATCCACGATGTGCGCAACGCGAGCACGCCGCCCAAGTGCGGTAGCACGGGGACGGGCAACTCGGGATATTACGTGCCCAAGTTGCTTGAGGAAGCCATTGGCACGAAATTCCAAATCGTCCCCGGCTATCAAGGCGGCGCCGACATTGAATTGGCCGTGGAGCGGGGCGAAGTGCAATGCCGCGCCATCAGCATCCCGGTTTATTTCGGCCGCGAGCCGTTTCACACCTGGCAAAAGAAAGGACTGGCGCGCATCTTGATTCAAACCGGCAAGAAGCGCGAAGCACGCTTGGCCGATGCGCCGACACTTTACGAGCTGATGGATCAGTATAAAACCCCGGATCCTATGCGCCGGTTAGCTACCGTCATGCTCGGCAGTGGCGCATTCGGATTGTGGCCGATGATGACTTCACCCGGCACGCCGGAGGAGCAAGTCAAAGCCCTACGCTCAGCTTTCGCCAAAGCGCTCGGCAGCAGCGAATTTCAGGATGAAGCCCAGAAGAAGACCCTCGAGGCGAATCTGCTCACCGGCGAAGAGCTTCAGGCACAGGCGAAGGAAGTGGTCGTGCAGCCGCCTGAGATTATCGGTCAGATAAGAAAGCTGATGGGGGAGTAGCGGTCGCAGCGGCCATCTACAATTAAATAATCCTATAACGGTCTTCGGATGACACGGCTATTCCCCATCGTGCCCATTATAGGAAGGCTCAAGGGATTTCTGCTTGACTGAAAGAAACAAAATTAGCTAACTTCAGGCCGGATCTCGGAACACAGATTTACTGATTAAAAGCTTCGGGGCAGATAAGATCCTCGACAAATCGAAACAGGGAGAAAGTGATGCTTGAACTTTATCATGGGACTACATCGGTATGCGCCCAGAAGGCGCGCTTGACCTTGGCGGAAAAGGGGTTGGAATGGAAAAGTCATCTGATGTTTTTGAACGGCGATCAGCTCGATCCGGCCTATCTCAAGCTTAATCCGAACGGCGTGGTGCCGACGCTGGTTCACGATGGCAACGTCATCGTCGAGTCCACCGTGATCATGCATTACCTCGACGACGTTTTCCCATCGCCACCGCTCATGCCGCGTGATCCCTTCGACCGCACACACGCCCATCTGTTTAAAAAACTGATGGACGAGTATATCCATCCCGCCTGTATCGTTTTCACTTTCGCCACGGCCAACCGCGCGCCGCTTGCCAGTCTTTCCAAGGAGCAGCGCGACGCGCAGCTTGCCCAGATGCCGTTACAGCGCCAGGCCGAATACAAACGAGCGGGAGTAGAGGAAGGCATCGCTTCAACTGCGGGCAAAGAGGCGACCAAGAATTTTGTGAAGTTACTCAAATGGAT
>CAYZJE010000349.1:0-5466 GCA_964478485.1 uncultured Syntrophobacter sp.
CGCATCCATGCGCCGCTTCGCGGTGATGACTTCTCTGACCGCATCGCGCACCTCGGTTTCGATCTGGTCGCGCGCGGCGCGCAGCCGGACCTTGGTTTCATTGACCCGTAGATTGGCCTCGGACAATTGCGCGTTGGCGGTACGGTTCCACAGAGGAATTTGCAGCTTCAATTCCACCGACCAGTTATCGTACGGACGATGGGTAAAAAAGCGGTCGAAGGCGTCCTTGGGCCGTGTTTCGCCGGCGAAGATCGAGCCGCTGACGCTGTTTCCGACTTGCAGGCTGTCAGGGCAAACGCCGGTTGCAGGATCGATCAACCTTGGATCGGTGCAAGTTTTATTCGGCCTTCCCGAAATGCCGTTCATGCCGTACTGAGCGGTAAAATCGAGCCGCGGCAGGGTTTGGTTAGCGGCATATTTTTGCTCAAGCTCTCGTTGCTCCAGTTCCAGCAGCAGGGCTTGGATCTCCGGCCGTTGTTTGAGCGCTAGCTCGACGCTCTTGGCGCTATCGAGCGCCACCGGCGCCTTGGTCGGATTATCGAGAAGCGAGATGTTGGTTTTGCCCTGCTCGAGGTTAAGCAGTAATTTAAGCCGGTCCTCGAATTTGTTGAATTCTCGTTCGGCAACGATCAGCGCTTCCTCGCGCGCGGCCATGCCCGAACGCGCTTCGAGCACACTGACGGCGGCGATTCGGCCAGCCCTGAACAAATCTTCACTGCGTCTGAGCAGCTCTTGGGCGATGAAAAAACTGTTTTTTCTCACTTCGAGATCCTGGCGCAGATACAAGAGGCTCCAATAACCTTCTTCGACCTGTTGCACCAGTTGGGCGGTTCTCTGCGCCAAGGTTCGCTCCGCGATCGGTTCACCGAGCTGGGCGACGCGGATGCGCGTGGTGTTGACGCCCCAGCCAAAATCGCGCAGCAACGGCTGGACAAAAGTGAGCGCGAAAATCGCCGCGTATTGCGGGCTCAAGGTCTGGGTGTTGGAACTGGAGGCCAGCCGCTTGAAATCTAGATCGATACCGAAGCGCGCGCCGGTGTAAAATCTCGACTGGAGCCCGACTCCTTGAGCGCGCTCCGAATCGACATAGAGCCCGGTCGGATAGAATCGGCTGGCGACCACGTTGTCTTTGCGCAACACCGTGCCGCGCAGATTGAAGACCGGATCATAGTTGCCCTTTTCCTCTTCGATCTTGCCGCGCGCTTGTTCGACGCGGATTTTTTCCACCACCAGATTGGGGTTACGCTCCAAGGCGAGCTCGACGGCGCCGTTGAGCGTGAGCGGCAGAGTTCCCGCCATGGCGCTTTTTTCTAGCTTGATCTGCACCGTTTCGCTCTCTAGCGCCGGCGCCGCAGCGCTTGGCGTGCCGCTTTCTTCTTTCGCCGGCTTGTCCACTTGGGCTGCCGAACCAGCCGATGCGCACCAGAAAAATATTAACGCCGCCAATATCCCGCTAGCTTTGTCCATCCCCTTCTCCTTCAATCCATCGCCAAAATAAATTTCGGATTTTCCTCTCGCCAAGGCGCCAAGACGCTAAGTAACGGGCGGTGCCCGTCATCCCGAGCCGATGCGAGGGATCTGAAAAAGATTTCTCCCTTTGGTCGAAATGACAATTTGCTCTTACCTTTGCGCCTTGGCGTCCCTTCGACTTCGCTCAGGACATGCTTTGCGCGAGATATTCCGAGACTAACCGGTGCGCAGAGCGCACCCTACGAAAACCTTCGTGTCCTTAGTGCCTTCGTGGTGAACATTCCGTTCCTTCTTTGCGTCTTTGCGCCTTTGCGGGAAATATTCCCGTCGTCGACCGCGGTCCCACTCACTCAGTGCGGCCTGAGAAGGCCAGCGCGGCTTTCATTTGTTCGTCGCTTTTGAGCAGCTGCCGGCGCATACGATAGTGCAGCCGCTCGGCGGCGCGCTGGGCTACCGCCAAAGTTACCGCCCGTGCCCAGTCGTTCGCGCCATCGCCCAGACGAGGCAATAGCGCGTTGAGTTTTTGCCACCAGCGGTGCGCGTAGACTCGGACTAATTCATCTTCAAGAGAAATAATCGCCTGGTAAGTGCCGGGATCGCCCTGCCGGCCGCAACGGCCAAACAGCTGCCGATCAATGCGCCGGGCTTCATGCAACTCGGTGGCGATAACGTGAAGACCGCCGAGACTGCGTGACGATTGTGGCAGCCGGATATCGGTGCCGCGACCCGCCATATTGGTCGCCACCGTGATGCGGCACCGTTCGCCGGCGCGCTCGACGATCTCCGCCTCCTCGCGGTCCTGGCGCGCGTTGAGCACCTGATGATCTAGACCGTGCGCGGTCATTAACCGGCTCAAATGCTCCGAGGCGGCTACCGAGCGGGTACCGACCAAAACCGGCCGGCCAGCGTTTTGCTGCGCCGCGATGCTACCCACGACCGCCTGCCACTTAGCGTCCGCGCTGTGATAGACGCGAGTTGGCAAGCCGCGCCGCTTAAGCGGCCGGTTGGTCGGCACGGTGACCGTAGCGAGGCGGTAGACGGACCACAGCTCGCCGGCGACTTCGCGCGCCGTGCCGGTCATTCCGGCAAGACGCAAGTAGCGGCGGAAAAAGCGCTGGTAGCTGATCCGCGCCAGCGGATCGACGCGCTGGGTCACGGCGCAACCTTCTTTAGCTTCGATCATCTGATGCAGCCCATGCTCCCACGATCGATCGGGCATGACCCGGCCGGTGTATTCGTCGATGATTTGAACCTTGCCGTCTTTGATCAAATATTGCTTGTCCTTGACAAACATATGGAGCGCCGACAGGGCTTGGCGCGCCAACTCTTCGCGCCATTGACGGCGAGTCCACACGCCGCCGAGAGCCGCCGCCCGCTCTGCCAAGCGGTCGAGACCCGCAGGCAGGAGTCGAATGATACGCTCTCGCCCTTCAATGACAAAATCGCGGCTAAGCTCCATCTCCTTGGCAAGTGCCAGCGCCGTTTGGTAGGTCTCCTGTTCGGAGGTATCGGCACCAGCCGCGCCGGAGATAATCAGCGGAGTTTTAGCCTCGTCGATGAGCACGCTATCGGCTTCGTCGACGATGGCGTAGTGTAGCCCGCGCAGCAGCAATTGGTTTAACCGCGGGCGCGCGTCATAGAGTAGCTCGACTTGGAGTTGGAGCCGGTTGGCTTCCCGTCCCAAAACGATGCGATCCTTGAGATAATCGAAAGCCACTTCCTTGTTAGTGCAATAGGTAATGTCGGCAGCGTAAGCCGCGCGGCGCGCGTCCGGCTCCATGCCGTGCACGATAGTTGCCACCGAAAGTCCGAGAGAGTCGTAGATTGGACCCATCCATTCGGCGTCGCGTTTGGTTAGATAATCGTTGACGGTCACGACGTGAACTGGCATCCCGGCCAATGCCGCGGTACAAGCGGCCAGCGTGGCGGTAAGTGTCTTGCCTTCGCCGGTCTGCATCTCGGCGACCATGCCGTCCAGCAGAATGCGCCCGCCGATCAGCTGGACATCAAAATGGCGCTGCCCCAGAGTTCGCGCCGCCGCCTCACGCACCAGCGCAAAAGTTTGCGCCACTGCCGGCGCCGGAAAATCATGCTGGCGTAATTTGGCGCGCAGTCCTAATGCCGCGGATGGGAACTCTTGATCGGCGAGTTTGCCGGCCCAAGATTCGCAGCCCGCCACCTGCTGAACAAATGACAAATCTTTCGCGTGGCGCGCGCGCAGGCGCCGCGCGATCGGCCCGCTTACCTGGGTAAACGTCCGATCGAGCCATTGGGTGCGGGACTCGGCCTTCTCGGCGTAACCTCGGCGTGTGACTGCCATTATGGAGCGTCGATCAAACATTGAAGCGAGAAAGGAACAGTTGCCTAATTTTACGGTACCACTGGGCGCCCAACGGCGCCCAGCCATGGTCGAAGCGCACGTAACTGCGCCCGCCCAAATTTACCAACTTGGCATGCGACGCTAACTGAAGATCGATCTGAAACACCTTCTGCACCGCGGTTAAACCTTGCCGATCGCTGGGGTCGAGCGCCACCTCACCGCCGCCGCCGGTGCCCAACGCCCGGGTCGGAAGTTTCTCGCTCGCGCCTGGAACGATGCGCCGTATTTGTGCGCCAACCGTGTCGCCGATTCGTTCGGAGAGTCGAACTTCGACGGCACGGGTATGGTATTGCACTAGATCGATGATCGCCTGAGAGACCACCGTGCGCACGGTGACCGTGCCGAGCTCGACCACGTAGCCCAACAGCTCGCCCTTTTTAGCGAACCGTCCGGGCAAGTCCTCGGCGGCCGCCACAACCAAAGTGCCGTCCGTCCGGCTACGAATCGTCAGCTCAGCGATTTGTTGGCGAACCCGTTCGAGCCGATCGCGGCTGTAGCGCAGTTCATCTTGAGTGGTTTCCGCTTTGACTGGCTCAGCCGAAAGGTACTGAACGTGACGTGCTTCGAGCTCGCTCATGCGTGCCACCAGCACTTGCTCCTCGGTCGCTAACGCCGGATTGGTGAGCGTAACCAGCGGATCGCCTTTGCCGACGTGGCTGCCCGGCTGCGCCGTCACGGCGCCGATAAAGCCCTCGGCGCCGGCGCGCACAAACGCCTCGTCCGGCATCCAAATCACGCCTTCCGCATCGCTGCGATAAGGCAACGGTACCAGGCCAATCAATCCGGCGAGAAAAATCGCGATCGCGGCGGTCACCGTGATCGCTCGGTTGCGCACCAATTGAATGCGCGGGTTGGTCAACAGAAAACGCAAACCTTTGCCAATTGGAATCGCGGCCCAAACCAGCGCCGCTAGGACGGCCAAGAACGCGCCAAGGCTAAACAGCCGCTCGCCCAGGTACAAGAGAATCGCCAGCACCACCATGATGCGGTAAAAAAACGACAGCACGCCCCAGCCGACGAACCATACTTTTTCCGCCGCTGTCGCCGGCGTCGCCTCAGCGCTGTGGCTGCCGAACAAGTAGCGCTCGCAGAGATAGCCGAGATAAGCGCTGGCGCGCGGACGCAGATTGGGGATTTCGATCAGATCGGCAAGTATATAGTAACCGTCATAGCGCAGCAGCGGATTGGCGTTAAATAAAATCGTCGAGATGCCGGCGATGAAAATCGCGTTGTAGGCCAAGCCACGCACGATGCCCGGTTCGGCGCTCAACCAGATAAACAGCGCCAGCGCGGCAAGAAACAATTCGACCACCATTCCGGCCGCGCCGACCAGGACACGCTTCCACTTGTTGCGAAATGCCCAAGCCGAAGAGGCATCGACATAAGGCACCGGCGTTAGCACCAGCAGCATCACGCCCATTTCGTGCACCTCGCCGCCAAACGCCTGAGTCGCAAATGCGTGGCCGAATTCGTGAAATGCCTTAATCAGCGGAAAGAGTAGCCAGAGAAACAGCAAATTCTCCGGCACCAGCACATGATCGAGCACGTTCATCGTCAGGTCGGACCAGTGGGTTGCGGTGAGCACCAGCGCGGGCAGCACCACGGCGAGCCAGACA
>CAYZJE010000350.1:0-3815 GCA_964478485.1 uncultured Syntrophobacter sp.
GGATGCGCGGGGATGACGGATACTCAACAGCGGACGGTGACCGGAAGCCTCATTGGCGCGGGCGCAGGAGGAATCATCGGCGCCATTGCCGGAAACGCCGGGATGGGCGCGGCCATCGGCGCCGGGGTTGGCGCCACCGGCGGCTTTCTTTACGGCAAGCACAAGGATGCCGAACAGGACGCCTACCAGCGCGGCCGCCAGGACGCGAGCCAAGGACGATAGAAGGCAGAAAAAAAAGGCTTGTAGCGGCCAACTGGCATGGCGACGCTGGCTGGACGCCCTCCGCGCATACCTCCCAAGTCTGGATTGGCAACCCTATTGAATGGTTCCGCCTGAAATCAGTGTGATCAATTACAAATAGTGCCAGTCAAATTTGTAAAGGGGTCAAGTCCGCTTTTAACTCTTAACGCTGTCGATCGCGTCGAATGATGTGGCTCGGCGGCCTGTGGGCGAAGGTCGCGTTCTGATCTTGCGATTCACCACGGGAAATGCCGCAAAATCCTCGATTCGGGTGACCGCCCCGACGTGGCACTGTCTCTAGACTGTCCTTTGCCGTACGCTTCGGGCAGCGGCGCATGCTGACATCTAGACGTAAAAATGCATTGCATATTTACGTGATATATACCAATGTGAAGGATCCATGCTGCGGACCCTTTCAAGACTGCTTACCGTTCCTGACCGGTCCTTTTTCCTGTTTGGTCCTCGCGCGACTGGAAAGAGCACCTGGCTTCAAGACGTCCTGCCCGGTGCTCGGCGCATGGATCTGCTCGATACGCGATTGGCGCTCGAACTCATGCGCGAACCACACCGCCTGGAATCCCACCTGGGCGGCTTGAAGATCGGGGACTGGGTGATTCTCGATGAAATCCAGAAGATCCCCGCGCTCCTGGATGAGGTCCACCGGATTATGGAGAGCCGGCGTTTGCGTTTTGCCCTGTGCGGATCTTCGGCTCGTAAACTGAAGCGTGGAGGCGCCAACCTTCTAGCGGGACGCGCGCTTCTGCGACACATGGAAGGCTTTACGTCAGCGGAGTTGGGAAAAGACTTCCACCTGGAGCGTGCGCTGGAGTGGGGCACGCTGCCGATCGTGCTTCAGGCACAGGGCTACGAAGGGGATGTCCTGGAATCCTACGTGCACACGTACATTCGGGAGGAAATCAAGGCCGAGGGCATCGTGCGCCAGGTCCCTCCGTTCCTCCGGTTCCTGAGCGTCGCCGGGCAACTCAACGCGCAGATCGTGAACGCCTCCAACGTCGCCCGCGACGCAGCAGTGCCGCGCGTGAGTGTGGATGCCTACTTCGAAATCCTTGTGGACACGCTTTTGGGCCATTTCCTTGCGGCCTGGCAGCCCGGCCTGAAAGTCCGTGAACGCGTGCGGCCCAAATTCTATTGGTTCGATCCGGGGGTCGCGCGCTTTGCTGCGGGCCTGGGAGCCGAACCCGTCGATCGTGCGTGGAAGGGATTCGCCCTAGAAACGCTTGTCTTTCATGAACTCCGCGTCTTCAATGAGACCAGCGCCAAGCGTCGCCCGCTCGCCTATTACCATACGGCTTCGGATGTGGAGATCGATTTTGTCGTTGAAACCCGAAAGCGAAAGACCGGCGGCAAACCCTCGGTCGTGTGCGTGGAGGTGAAATCAGCCGATCGATGGGACCGGTCCTGGGACCGGGCCATGCGCGAATTGGCAGCCTCAGGCCGGGTTCAGGTGGACGGCCTCTACGGCGTGTATCGAGGTAGCCGCCGCCTTGAGTTTGACGGCGTCCAGGTGCTTCCCGTGATGGATTTCCTATCCGCACTCCATGCCGGTGAAGTCTATTGATCGCTGGTGAAACCAGCCGAAGCATCCACTTCCCGCCGGCTAATGGAGGACCTCTTAGTCACTCGCACTGTCGGGAAGACTGCATCAAATACCGCGCCACCGATCGATTACAGTTGGCCGGGCGGGGTCTCAGTGCGACGCTGCTAAGATCTCCTCGTAGACATCCAGCAGTTCTTCTTTCTCTAAGTGGAGAAAATGGCCGACGTTCTCGATCACTCGCAGTTCCGAACGGGGAATTTGCGATGCCAGATTTCTAACGTCATCGAAATCCACGATGGTGTCGTTTTTCCCATGCAAGAGAATTGTTTTGCATTGGATTTTACTGACATCGACAACCTTGCCTAACTCGCGCACCGAAAGCACCGTCGAACCATGTTGGAGAAAGGCCCGAAACGCATCAGGTCCCATATTTTGAAACTGGCTGACGATCTTGTTCTTCATCGCCGCAGGAAGGTCTTGACCAATCCCCTCGATCAACGTCTCAGCCACCTCTAAGGGGTCTTTTACCGGGCTTTGCAAGCCTTGGGAAATCATATCGATCATTTTTTGATTAGCCCGCGTGCCCATGCTCGCTAGGATTAGACTTTTTAGTCGCTGCGGATGGCGCACGGCGTAAGCCATCGCAATGACGCCGCCCCACGAGGCGGAAACAACGGTCAATGGATCTGTGCCGCCAGTTGCGTCGATCACGGCAGCTAAGATATCGACCTGCTCGTCCAGGGATAAATCGACGGAACCCGTGACAATCCGTCCTGCGCCTTGATTGGGAAGATCGAAGAGCACGATCCGATAGCTCCGGCTAAATCGGCGCACAAAACTATGCCACATCGCCATCGACTGCTGGACACCGTTAATGAAAACGAGCGTATACTCGCCCGCGCCATAGACTCGGTAAGGGACGACAAAGCGCTGAATGGTCAGTTTGCCTTTGGTTGGCGGTGAAACCGCAGTGCCAGAGGCAGGTCTTGCGCTTTTAGCCCGGCGCGCCGCGCTATCTTTAGCAGGATTAATCTGGTCTAAGTCCATTCACTTGTTCCGCCGATTTGCCGCCTGTCGGTATTCCTATAGCAAATATCGAGTATCTTCGATATTGGACTCGCGCCCCGCGCAACCGCGCGGCGATCCTTGCACCGCTTTGCCGCAGCCTCCTGCTCTGAGAGATTGACCGGCTGCGCCGCATCGTCATCCCCCTTTCGGTGTAGATTCTTTGGCTCCCTCCTGCGACCCGGTTTCGCTCATCGATCCGTCAGGCCAAAGCACCCGCACATCGCGCAGTGGCAAGGGAGTCTGAATTCCCGCTTCTTTAAAAGCGTGGTTAATCGCAATCGTCAATTCACTGCGAACGCGAATGAACATTTCGATGGAAACCCAGCATAGCAGGGTGAAGTTGAGTGCGCGTTCAGCGAATTGGTCGAGTAGTGCCTGTGGGGCCGGGTTGGTCAAAACATTGGGATGCTCTCGGGCGATGGTGGTTAAAATAGCGATGACGCGATCAGGATCGCTGCCATGGCCAACGGCTACTGAAATGCTCACTCTCCTCAACTGGCGTGAGAGCGACCAGTTGACAACTCTTGCTCCGGTTAGCTCCCCATTCGGGATGATTACGTCGGCGCCATCGGCGGTGCGGATGATGCTGGTTCGAAAACCGATCTTTTGAACCTCGCCAAAGTGGGCGCCAGACTCGATCGTATCGCCAACTTGGACCGGATGCTCAAAGACCAAAATCAGACCAGAGACAAAGTTATTGACAACGTTCTGAAGACCAAAGCCAATGCCCACGCCAAGGGCGCTGGCCAGCAGCGTAAGCTTGCTCAAGTCGATCCCGGCGGTCGCCAATGCGAGCACAAAACCGAACAGCAGGACACCGTAACGCGAGAGCATTTCTAGCGTTCCCGGCACGCCTCGCGGCAACCGAATGCGCGGCAGAATCTCTTGCGCCAGGACGAAGCGGAGCAGCCGGGAAAGCAAGATCGCGCCGAAAAACACCAGCAGAAAG
>CAYZJE010000351.1:0-11018 GCA_964478485.1 uncultured Syntrophobacter sp.
TGCAAAAGCATGGCGACGACGCGCGCGCTATCGGCGGCGGTACGACGCTGGTGATTTTGATGAAGCAGCGTGCGCTTTACTATCCGTATTTGGTCGATCTCCAGACGATTCCGGGACTAAGTGGAATTAATAAAGAACGTGACGGCGTGCGCATCGGCGCGTTGGCGACGCATCGGATGATAGAGCTGTCGCCGCTGATTCGCCAATCGTTCCCAGTGGTCGCCGAGGCCTTCAGCCACATCGGCAATGTTCGAGTTCGACAAACCGCGTCCATCGGCGGCAATCTCGCCCACGCCGATTATCGGCTCGATCCGCCGCCGCCGCTGCTGGCGCTCGGCGCGGAGATTTCGGCCTTCGGTCCCAATGGTGGGCGGACGATTCCACTGAAAAACTTTTTTTGTGGCATGTATGAAACCGTGCTCGAGCCCGGTGAGATTCTTACCGAAGTGAAGATTCCTCATATGCCGGCCAACAGTAAAGCGGTTTATCTCCGCTACAGCACGCTGTCGGCCAACGACTGGCCTTGCGTCAATGTCGCCGCGTTTTTGCGCAAAGCAAATGGCCGCTGCCAGGAATTGCGCGTCGCGCTCGGCGGTGTGGCGGCGACGCCACTTTTGATCTCCGGATTGGAATTCGCCAATGACCAAAAACTCGATGACGCTGTGATGACAAAGATTCTCGCCGCGGTCGAAGCGCAGATTTCACCATCTTCCGATTTGCGCGGCTCGGAGTGGTACAAGCGCAAGATGGCGCGGCTGTTTGCCAAAAAAGCGATCGAGCAGTTGAATCAAATAATCCCCGCTCCTGGAGGCGGGCACAATTAAATGGGGTTTCCAAAGGGGGCGAGCATCCCCTTTGCCAAACTTAAATAGGCAGCGGGGTTTAAACCCCGCTCGCGAATTCAGTTGATTGGATAAAGCCATGGCAAACTTCTCAGTCGTCGGACAATCCGTCTTCCGCAAAGACGCGCACCAGAAGGTGACCGGGCAAGTATTGCACGTCGGCAACATCGAGATGCCCGGCATGCTCCACGTCGCGGTGCTGCGGAGCCCCTATGCCCACGCGCGCATCACCCGCATCGAAAAGTCGCGCGCCGAAAAAGTGCCTGGCGTCGCCGTCGTTCTTACTGGCGCCGAAGTAGCGAAGATGCCGGGCGTCGATCCGCACTTCGGTCCGGCGTTTCGCGATCAGCCGATTCTTTGCGTGGAAAAGGTTTGTTATGCCGGCGACCCGGTGGTTGCCGTGGCCGCCGTCGACCGGCGCACGGCGGAAGATGCGCTGCAACTGGTTGAAGTCGATTATGAGCCGTTGCCGGCGGTGCTCGACGTGCTCGAAGCGGCCAAGCTCGCCTCGCCGTTGGTTCACGAGACCCATCGCCCGGCTAAAGCCTTCGCCGATCTAGCGCATGTCAAAGCTGGGCAGAAGTCGAACATTTGTTATCACTTCAAACTACGTTCGGGCGACATCGACAAAGCCTTCGCCGAAGCGGATCGCGTCTTCGAAGATACTTTCAGCTCGCCGCCGGCACAGCATATGCCGATGGAGCCGCATGTGACGCTGGTCTATTTGGACGAGGGGCAGCGCATCAATATTTGGACCGCGAGCCAGACGCCGTCGTACGTGCGCACGGAGATTTCCAACACCTTCGGCATTCCGATGAACCGCATTCGCGTGCGCATTCCTTACCTCGGCGGCGGCTACGGCGCGAAACTTTACGCCAAGCTGGAGCCGTTGGTGACGGCGTTAGCCTTGATTACGAAAAAGCCGGTGCGTTATGCGCTCACGCGCGAGGAAGAGTTTCTCACTATCACAAAGCACAAGGTGATCGCGAAAATTAAGACTTCGATTAAAAATGGCGAGA
The DNA here is from genome assembly GCA_964478485.1 of uncultured Syntrophobacter sp. GTDB lineage: Bacteria > Desulfobacterota > Binatia > UBA9968 > UBA9968 > DP-20. Next base: position 1,862 of record CAYZJE010000351.1, read on the forward strand.
TCACCGGGCGCAAGTGCGAAGTCTACTGGGACACCGGCGCCTACGCCGAGATCGGGCCGCGCATCGTCCACAAGTCCGGTTACACTTCCGCCGGGCCTTATCGCATTCCCAATGTCTGGATCGATTCTTACTGCGTGTACACCAATCATGTGCCGGCGGGGGCGTTTCGCGGCTTCGGCGTGCCGCAGGTAATTTGGGCCTACGATTCGCAGACTGACATGATCGCGCGCGCCATCGGCGCCGATCCGGTGGAGTTTCGCATGCGCTTCGCGCTCAACGAAGGCGAGGCGTTCGCCACCGGTACGCCGGTGAAATCCTTCGGCGTCAAGCAAGCGCTGCAAGAAGCGGCCAATGCCGTGGAATTTTCCAAGCCGAGGGAAAAACTAACCGGCACAAAACGGCGCGGCAAGGGTGTGGCCTGCGGTGTCAAAGCAGTGCTGACGCCTTCTATATCAGGCGCCATCGTGATGATGAACGCCGACGGGAGCGTGAATGTTCTTAGCAGCACGGTGGAGATGGGGCAGGGCTCAGAGACGATGATGGGGCAGATCGTCGCCGAAGAGCTGGGCGTATCTTTCGACCAAGTGCACATCGTCCAGCCTGACACCGACATTACTCCTTACGACACGATCACCGCCGGCAGCCGGTCTACTTATCATATGGGCAACGCGGTGCGCATGGCCGCCGGCAAAGTGAAAGCGGTGCTGTGCGAAGCAGTGGGTAAGAAATTGGAAGTTAATCCGGAAGATCTCGTCATGCAAAATAACCGTGTTCACGTGCGCGGCAGCGAAGAACGCGGCATGTCGATCCCCGACGCGTTCCTCGTCAAGTTCGGCAGCGCCGGCACGACGATCACCGGCGAAGCGATTTGCCAGCCCGAGGCCGCGCCCATGGACCCGGAAACTGGCCAATCGGAAAAATGCACAGAGTTCTGGTTCCCGTCGGCGACTTCTGTTGAAGTAGAAGTCGACACCGAGACGGGCAAGATAAGGCTGCTACAATTTTACAGCGTCGGCGATACTGGCACGGCGATCAACCCGCGCCACTGCGAGCAGCAATTGCTCGGCTCGGCGATCACGCATCTGGGCTTGACGCTGTTCGAAGAGATGATTTTCGACGAAGGTCAATTGGTCAATGGCTCACTGCTCGATTACCAAGTCGCTTCATTTAAGGATCTGCCTGATTCCTTCCGGCCGATCATCGTCCAGGTGCCGCACGAAACCGGTCCCTTCGGCGCCAAAGGCGTCGGCGAAACTGGCACGTTGACGGTTTCAGCGGCAATCGCCAACGCGATCCACGACGCCACCGGTGTGCGGATTCGCGATTTGCCGATCACGCCGGAGAGACTGCTGCGCGCTTTGACTGAAAAAGACGCCGCGGCTAAGCCGCAATCAAAGTAGAGAAGAGATTAAACACAGAGCGCACAGAGGTCACAGAGTAGGAAGACATGCGGATTCGAAGTTTAGCCGCAAAGAACGCAAAGTACGCAAAAAAGAAGTAAGGGCGTTGCCCTGCTTTGCGTGCAGCTAACAATATGAAGCGTGATATCACACTCAGAATCAACAATCGGGATGAGAGTCTCACCATCGATGACGCCGACACGCTGCTCGAAGTCTTGCGCGACCGTTTCAAGCTCTGGAGCGTGCGCGAAGGTTGCGGTGTTGGCGCTTGCGGCACTTGTACTGTTTTGCTCGACGGCCAGCCGGTGAGTTCCTGTTTTTTGCTGGCGGCGCGCGCCGTTGGACATGAGATCCTCACGCTCGAAGGCTTGAGTGACGGCGAATCGCTGCATCCGATTCAGCAAGCGTGGGTGGAAGAGCGCGCGCTGCAATGCGCCTACTGCACGCCTGGCTTCGTGCTCTCGGTCAAAGCGCTGCTCGAAGAGAATTCCAATCCGTCCGATGATGAGATTCGCGAGTATCTCGCCGGCAACCTTTGCCGCTGCGCCGGTTACGCAGACATACTCCGCGCGGTGCGCGCCGCGCAGGAAAAACTGCGGGCCTAATCGATCGACATCGCGCAATGAATATAGCGGGGGGCTGTGCCGCCGGCGCGCTCGGTAAGCGCTAACGAGGCACGTCGGAAAACGCGCGATTGTCGCGCCGCAAAAACATTCTCACCCAGAGATCGTAAAGATTATCCGGCCGGAATACGTCGATCTCTTTACGCCCCTCGGTGGTCTCAACTACCGTGCTGACAGAGAGTTCCTGCCAAGAAATGCCCAGGAGCCGTTCGCCTTTTTGGCCGATCATATCGCCGACGGTGCGTAATAATTGAGGTAGCGAATGGCCGTCAGCGGTGCCACTTGGATGACGGCGGCGGGCACGCTGCTCGCGCTCGATGCGGTCTAGGTCCGGGACCGAATAGCGTAGTCGTCGACCGGTCTCGGCGGAGGGCAGCGTATAGGATTCTTCGTGACCGAGGACGCTCGGCTGGGTTTTGTTGCGCCACAGTTTTTGCAGCCGGCTGCGGCTAATGCGGAAGCGCGGATTGCTGCTTTCCGATTGATTATCGGTCCGAACCCAGACCAAGTAGGCGTTGCCGGTACACTCCAGGTTGAAGGCGCTCAAGTGGAGATTTTCCAGATCTTGGCCAATCGCTCGCAAGTGGCGAGAGTAATCTGCTGGACTGATTCTCGTGTCCATTTCTTTGATCTGCGATTGATTCACCAACTCAAGCGTATTACTCGGCGCCGGCTTACGCACGAGTCGCAGACTCGCGCGCCGCGTGGCCCGGGGCGGTTTGGCAACCCCGCGAACGATACTATGCATAGGCAACTTATAGTTGCAATTGAGGCAGAAATTGGTGAGCGAGACTTCGCGATTTCTGCTTCGCTGCTTGGCGATAGCGAACCCGATATAGTAGTCGCATTTGGGGCAGAGACGGGCGCGATATTTGGATATCATTGTTTGCTCTGTAGTATCACGGTTTTAATGCTGAAGGGCGCCTGTTGTCAAGCGAGATTCGCCAAAATTATGGTGTTTTATCGGTAAGTTGCGGCTGGTGGCGATGGCGCCGAGATTATTGTCCGGTGATTGCTCTTCCTATGCCTTTGATGGAACAAGATTGCCAAGTGATTTTGGCCGGCCAGAAAAGCCAAACGGACCCCGGCGCAGCGTGGAAATCCGCGTCGCCAAGCTGAATTTCATTTTAATCGCGGTTCTGCCCCTGCTCTGACACCGTGCTCGGCTTAAGCGAAAAACATTTTCGCGGCAAAAAAGTTTGTGATAGGAAAATTGTAAAATCACTTGGAGGAAGTCGCCATGACGGAAAACATCATGGTCTTTTACTGTGACGGGCACATCTTCGAATCGATTCGTGAGATGGCGCCGTTTTTGGATCCAGTAGACCGCGAGGTCGCGCTCACGCCGTTGCGCAATCGTCAAGGTGTGTTCGCGAGTTTGGATAACCTTCATTATCCACGCAACGTGCGCAAGACCGGTGCGGTCGAAGCGCCGCGCCGTCCGCGTGTGGACGCGAGCAATCATCGCAAAGGTTGCGGTGAGGATTGGGTAGCGTTCTTGGAAAAGGCAGCGGTCAGCGAAGCCGTGTTGTTTCCCTCTGAAGGTTGCTGCGCGCTTACTCCTGCGGCGAGGCGGGAAAGATCAGCGATTTGATGACCACCGGCACGGAGCCTGAGGTTGGGATCAATGCGCCGACGTCGATGTAGTCAAAATCGTTGAGCGCGATGCCGTCGATGGAGATGATGGCGCCTTCCAGTTTCAATTCCTCCTGAAAATGTAGGCCGACGATGCCGCCGATGTCGCCGTCATTGACGAGCACGAGCGGGTGGCCTTTGGCCAAGATATCTTTGAGCCCGTCGACCACACCGCTGCAAAATGCCTGCAGGCGATAGAACGTCGCCGAGCCGTCCCAGTGAAACGCCACGGCGACGGGTTGGCGGCCGTGCAGCAAGTCGAGCCGGCGCAGCGCGCTGAACAAGGCGTCGCGCACGGCCTCTTGGGTGAAATCATCTTGGTTAAGCGGAAATTCCGGCGCGACTACACCGACGTTGCGCACCGGGACCGCGTCGTCGGGTGAAATAAAAATGGTATTGCCGCTCACCTGAACGGTGTACTGGGAAGCGCCGATGACTGTGGCGCGAATGCGCGCGTTGGGCTCCATTACGAGCAGGCCAAGATCGGCCATGCGCCGGTGCACTTCGTCGGCGATCAGCGGTCCAAGATCGCCAAAAGTGGTTTTGCTGCGATTGTAAATAAATTCCGACACGCCGCCGGAAAACATCACGCAGTCGATCTCCCCCTTGAAAGCTAACGGGGGTAGGCGCAGCAGATCCTTAACTTCGTCCGTGAGCGCATCGGGCTTGAGCATGGCAAACAGTTTGTCCACCATACCCGCGACCATCTTGCGGAGATTTTCTTCGGGAATTTTCTGCCCTAGTTCGACTGCGAACCCGGCCCAAGCCGCGTGTTTTCGGCCGGCCTCTTCGATGCGCACGATGGCGCCGTCTTGGTCGAAGGCGAGTAGCCGGGCGCCGATATCGATGGCCGAGACTTCCTGGACTTTGCCGCTATTACAGAGCGCAAATTTGCTGGTGCCGCCGCCGACGTCGATATTCAAAACCACGCCGCCGATTTTTCCTGAGTGCGCAACGGCTCCCGAGCCATGTCCCGCCATGGTCGCCTCGAGGCCGTCACCGGCGCTCACGGCAACGAACTTGCCGGCTTCTTGCGCGAACAGTTCGCCGATGGCCCGGGCATTGCGCCGGCGCACGGCCACGCCGGTGAGTATTAAAGCACCGGTGTCCACGTCTTCGCGGCGAATTTTCGCGTCTTTGTATTGCTGATTGATGAAGGCGCCGAGCGCTTCGACATCGATGCGCGTGTCGTCGACGTAGGGCGTGAGCAGGATCTGCGACTCGTTTAGCACTTCGCGTTTAGTCACGCGGTAGCGCGAGCCTTCGAGAGTCAATTCCAGCCGGGAAAAAACCAGGTGCGATGTCGAGGAGCCGATGTCGACGCCCACGCTGGTCAGGCGAAGATTTTCTTCGTCCTGCATGTGGCGGTTGGCGTTGGAAAACGAACCTCTGGGTGCGGTGGCCATTGAAATCCTTGCTCGGGAAAATTGTTTAGAGTCCAGCGTCTAGCGTCTGGAGTTTGTCGGAACCCTAGACCCCAGACGCTGGACGGGAGACGAGTTTAGTAGGAATTTTTGTAAAGATCCGGCTCCATGCGCGACTGCGCGCCGACCGCGGCGAGCGTCTCTTCGAACTCTTTACGCAGGTACGGATCTTCTTCGTTGTACGGGACCGCGGTGCCGCCGTCTTTCATGTCGATGGCGCCGTAGTCGATCGCTTTTTCGCCGGGACGGCCGCGATCGCGGCCGGGCGCGTTGGGTCCGAACCACGCGGTTAGGCGCAGCGGCTCTTTGCTCGCGCCGAAATGGGCATGGAACCAGTTGCCGCTCATCGGCGCGGCGCTGACCATGCCGACCGGTTCATAATCCTGCCTTCTGATTTCTTCCGTCGTGCCTTTCTCCCACGGATGGGTGCCCAGTTTCGACGGCCAGGTGTAGGTGTAGCCTTTACCGCTTAAGCAAATCAGCACGGCGGCGGAGCCGTGCGCGTGAGCTTTGGAATAGCGGCCGGTTTCATGCTGGCCGATCCACATGTAGAAATGCTGCCCAGCCATGTGCGGTTCGATGCGCCGATAGCCCGGCGATCGCCGGTTATCCATCGGCAACTCGCAGGACATCACGTCGGGAATGATGTTGGTCTGGCGCATGGCGAGACCCCGAAGCGGGTCGGGCGTGACATCTTCTTTGTACTTGTAGTAGTCGTCGCTGGGATCGAAGCGATCTTTGAACTGATAGGGGCAATTAAAGATAAAGTCTTCATTGCCAAAGTTGTTCATGATGTTGGGCGCCGTGGTTCCCGCCAGCAAGAGCGCCGGAGCGGAAGTCGCGTTGACGATGCGGTGCGTCGCATTCATCGGAATGGCGAAGATCGAGCCTTTCTGCCACTCAAACGTCAGCTTCTTCGGATTGCCTTCGACCCAGACTTCCGTCGTGCCGCGGCCATCGACGACGAGATATTGTTCTTCGTAGAGATGCTTCTCAGGATTGAGCGCGCCGGCGCCGGGAACCTCGACGACATAGCAACCCCACAGACCTTCGGTGCCGAGCAGCTGAATGAACGTGCCGTTGCCACCCACGCGCTTCCACGGTTTGCGCGGTAAATCTTGCACCCGGCGCACGCCGATGTCGCGATAGATCGGAATCCCCTGCGCCTCCATGAAGTTGTCATAGGGCGTGTTCGGCCGGAGAAATTTTCCATAGCCGGCTCTAGTCTTTTTGTCCGTCGGTTCCTGAAATGTTTGCTCTGCTGGATGATCCATAATGCCTCCTTCTGCTTATCTAAAAAGTTTGGAATCGGCGACTTGGCAAGAGAAAGAATCCCTCAAGCAAGCCCAGCGGAATTACTTGATTAACTTATAGTCTCGCGAAATCGGAGTCAAATGGCTGTTGCCGCAGATACTCGCAAAGATTTCAGTTGGCACTTGTGTCGAGTTCAACAGCTGATCGTGTTCTTGGTTGCCGCTGTAGCACGAAAAGTTCTAGTTCAGCTTGGCTCCGAGGGAGAAGGAGCCTTCGAAGGCCGGACTCGATCTGCCGTCCATCGTTTAGGCCAATTCGGTCTGGATGACGCCGGGCAGCTTATTAACAGTGAGTTTCTTCAGATCAACTTTTTGACTGGCATTATCGATGTCGATCCCGACCAGATTGCCTGCGCTGTCGTAGTCGAGAACGACTCCTTCCGAAATTTCCCGGCTTTCGGCACTGGGATGTTCGGAGAGATCGATATACAGCGAGTCCGTGTCGGCGTAATGGTTCATTCTTTTTAGAACGCGGCTTCGTCGCGCTCCAAAAGGACGAGATTCGGCAGCACGCGTTCACCGAAGATGCGTTTGGCTCGCGCTTCTACGTCAGGCCATTTCACGCGGCGGGTTGGTTTTTTGGGACATGCCGGGGCGTCTTCCACCAGCGTCAAGACATCCAGCATAAATTTTTCCCGCTCGCGGGCGGGCAATGCTTTGAATTGTCGAAGCAGCTCCATCGCGCTCATGTTTGAATCATAACCACATCTACGGAAAACGACAAGCACGAGAGGAAGGGCGATGAAGTGGCTAATTCAGCCGCCTGCGTTGTTGTTGCGGGCATCAGACAGCGTGAAAACTCGACAGCGGTGATGGGGTCGCGTCCTGTATTACGACAAGGTGTGATTGCAAGATCTGGCCCGGTTCCGCTCCAACCTACAAGCGCGCGGCAATACGGTGCAGCGCGTTTGTTAGCCGGGCTTCTTGTTCCTGCTACTCGGCGTAATCGTATACAGGCGTTTGAATCACTCGGTTCGGCTTGCCAGGCCCCAGAATCGTCCTCTGCAGTCGTTCTACTGTGGCAGGCGAAAACAATTGTTCGCCCGTGTCCTCGTTGACGCGGGCCGGCACGTTCTCGACGATGTAGAACTTCCCCTCGTGCTCCAGTGTGTACGTCACTCGCCGCTCAGCTAGTTTTTCTTCTCTATCATTCATGATGTTCTCCGTATCTTAAAATCAATCCAAAGGTCCGGATCAGGTTCATAAATCGTGATGATCTTGATAAGTGGCCGCGACGGGTAGCGACATTGGATATGCAGTGGCCTTCCTGCACTGGTCTTTCCCAAGATCAAACAACTTGGTCCGTATTTATCCTCTGGATAATCTTCAATCACTTCAGCATCGCCAAACATTTCTCGGGTTTCTTGTACACTGATACGACGAATGATGCTTTGGTCGACAGCATGTTTGGAGAACTCGAACTGCTCGGCCGCAATTTTCTGTCGTATCTCATCGATCAGCGCCATGGTCAATTTAGGTCCAGTGCGATGTGTTAGTTTATAATATTTGCTTTGAGCACGCTAACGGTTGGCGTTCATCTGCGGGCCGCGAAGCGGACCGGCAGGTGCGATGCGCTTCCAGCCACACGGCGAGTTCGTCCACTTGCGGTGTCGGCAAACGCTCAATGGCGGTTTCAATTTCAGCAATAGTGCTCATCGGCAAAAGTCTAGCATCGCGTCGACGACACCGTCAACTCGTCCTTCCTCACGGGCGAATTTGGGCCGGCCCGCGTCGTCGTCATCGTCTTCAAGGCACGTGAGGAAGAACAGCCGCGGATTGTGGCCGCGCCGGTCGAGACCGTTACCGAGATGGAATGAAGTTAATCAATTTAGGCAAGTCTGACACGGTGAACGGTGCCGGTGATTGGTGAGTAGACGGTGAGTAGAAATGTCTCGTGGTGCCAGACCTGACCGGGCAGAAAATGGCGCTTGGCACCGGGCATCGCTTCTCTCCCTAGAGCGTGTGTTTTACCTTTAAAAACTCGACGCTAAGCGCCTGGTCCACTCTTATTTTGCAACCTTATGTCGCCGATTCAATATGTTGCGCAGGTCCGACCCGGTGCTCCGTTGTGCTCCGTTCGTGCTTGACCCCGAGCGGCGGGAAAGATGGTTTCCCTGATCAATTCTGAATATTCGCGTCGAGAGGCTCACGGTAGGTTGGTTTGCAATCTATGCCGTCTAACGTTTGAGCTGGAGCGAAGAGTTGGGCCTCAGCAACTACGCGACCTGGGCAAGGGGAAGCAAAATCTCAACGGAATCGAACGGGACCGAGACACTACCGTCCTCAGCGCGCTCAATAAGACCCAGCTCTTCAAGCCGCGCTGCATCGGTGTGAACGTTCGAGTAGTTGCGCTCCGCCGCCTTGGCAAGAGCGTAGACACTACACGGCCCAGCCCGGCGTAGCGTATCGAGAAGATCCAGGCGCGCCGGCGTGAGCTCGGCGAAGAGCGAACGAGCCGACTCAAAGCTCAGATGGAAATCGGGAACTTTGCCTTGTCGAGCAGCAGCAACTTGCTTCGCTGCGGCACCAAAGATAGAACCCTTACGCGAAACTTCAATGACGGCCTTCATGATTACCCCCAACGCTCGACGTCTGATCTGAAGTCTTCGAGCAGTTGCTCGACGGATGAGAAAAGGTAGTCGTGCTCCACGTCGCCCAAGTGCCTGTGATCACCCTTGCCGAGCTCGTTGTCGTAACGAACGCGGCCAACGCCTGCCGCACCGTAGTAGAGCCGATACTTGTAGCGATGCGCGCTCGGCGGC
>CAYZJE010000352.1:0-4281 GCA_964478485.1 uncultured Syntrophobacter sp.
CCAGAAATTGATCGAATACGGACTAGAGATCGCGCCGGTCATTGCCAATTGTGAAAGCATTTTAGGACTGGCTCGTTACGGTCGAGTGTCGGACATTGCCGAGGCTATCGACATCGTCCAATTCTACACCGATGGCAAAGCGGCCATGACTCAAGCGGCGCGGGACGCGATTGCCAAAGAAGCAAAGGCGTTTTGGGTCGAAAACGACGCCGCATCCGATGAAGTGCGCGTCCTACTCAAAAACGCCGGAGTGGCTCTGGTCGAATACCGCGGTCTCCAGGAAGAATATGAAAAGTATCTATCGACTCGTACCGAGAAAGCGGTGGTCTCGAACATCGAACCGCTGCGCCATGTCAGCGAGTGTATGACGCGATACCCCGTGACCGTGACGCCGTCCGCGTCGATTGAGATCGCGCTTGAGAAAATGAAAAGGGGCCATTTCCGCCATCTGCCCGTGGTCGACGAAAATAATCATCTGCTCGGAATATTTTCCGACCGTGATCTTCGATTGATGTCCCCGAGTCCCACTTTTGAACCGGACGCAAAAGCCATGGAAAAATTCGCCGCCGCAGCCATGGCCGATGTCGCGACCTTCAATCCAGTTTCGATCTTGCCGAATGCGACTCTAGAGAAGGCCGCCGATCTAATGTTGCGCTGGAATGTTGAAGCATTGCCGGTGATCGCGGGCGACGATCATCTGGTCGGCATCATCACCTCGTCAGACTTCTTGAAAGAGTTTATCGCGCGCCGCGAGCAAAACAGCATGCGCCATTAATTCGCTGGCGCGCCAAACCTGAGAGTCCAGCCTCAAATGTTTCGCCAGGTCCTAAACCGGATAATTCACGCTCCGAGAACAATCGACGACACTCTGTCGATCGAGGTGCGATCCTGTAGGAGCGAAGGCATCGGCGCCAACGTTTCAATTTGCGCTTAGCGCTCGGCACCCTGTTTGACCTTTTCACTCGTGATCTCACTGGCAAATCGTCCCGCTGCACCTTCTAGGCAGAAATGCTTTGCCTTCGCTCCGGAAGGGTTGCGCCTCGATCGGCGGCCTACCGCCAATGATCCCGGCTAGTTTGTTGACAGGGCAAAGTCCCATCGACTAGTGTTCTCGTGAAGTCGGTTGGTTTTCAACTATCGTGGGGGTGGAGCATGCTGCGACGCTGGTCTCAAGTCATGGTTACTTCGATCTATGTCTGTTTATTCGTGGTCAGCTCGCCGAGCGTTGGCCAAGACAAGCCGCTCAAGAAAATCTACTGGGGCGTGTCGACCTTGTCGCCGACCTTGTGGATCCCGTGGATTTCGAAGGAGGCGAAGATCTTCGAGAAGAACGGGCTTGACGTCGAGCCGGTGTTACTGCGCGGCTCGGGGCAAACGTCGCAGGCGATGCTGTCCGGCAGTCTGTTCGCAGCCTCAGTGGCGTTGCCGCAAGTGATGCTCGCCGTGCTCAACGGCGCCGATTTGGTCAACGTTGCCCACGGCATCGGCGTGCAGGGCAGCCGGCTGATGGTAAAACCCGAGATCCGCAAACTCGAAGATCTCAAGGGCAAGAAAATCGGTATATCGAGTTTGGGTTCGGCAGGCGACTTACTGTTCGGCTACGTGCTGCGGAAGTACGGTATCGACACCACCCGTGATGTTTTCTGGCTTGCGGTAGGCAACACGGCCGAGCGGCTCCAGTCGTTGTACTCCGGCGCGGTCGATGCCGCGGATCTGTCTTATCCCGCGGACGTACAGGCGGAGCGCAAAGGCTTTCGCCCTTTGCTCGATGCGAAAAAGGAGATCGTCTATCCGACGGCCTCGGTGGTAACGCGGCGTAAAACGATTCGCGAGGAGCGCGACACGGTGCTGCGTTACGTGCGCTCCTTCGTCGAAGGGATCGCCTTTCTCAAAAACAACAAAGAATTCAGCAAGCAGGTTCTAGCCAAATACTTGCGCACCAACGATCCCGAATATCTCGAAGGCGCTTACGTGATTCACCGTCAGGATTTCATTTCCGTGCCCTATCCGATTACCAAAGGACTGGACGCGATCTACGAGATCGTCGCGCACCGGCGATCGGACATCCGCGGCCACAACGCCGAGGAGTTTGTCGATACGAGCTTCGTCGCGGAGCTGGAGAAGAGCGGGTTTATTAAGAAGCTATATGAAGGCGGCAAGCAATAGGGATTCGGAGAATTGGCCGCACCCTTCGACTGTGCTCAGGGCGATCGGGACGCAAAGGGCGCAAATAAATTTCTGAATTGTTCTCTTAGATTAGTGCGTTGGTAGTCTCTTACGGTTTGCGCAACTACTCACCTGGATATCGCCGCTACTAATTGGCAAATCGAACGGGCAACCACAGCCGGTTGTCCCAATCCCGTTTTTGCGAACTTTGCGTTCTTTGCGGCTAATTGTCTTTCAGGCGCCTTTGCGGCCGGTCTCGCGCAGGAGTTTTTCCCAGCGTTCGAGTTCCTTCTCGTACTTGTCCAGCGCCATGCCATGTTCCGGGCGCCATTTTTTGAAGCCGTAGTTTTTCGCGCCGTTGCCGTAGTGGTATTTTTCCAAGACTCCCTGGCCCTCGGGTCCGAGCAAATAGTCCGCGAATAACAGCGCCGCGTTGGGATGCGGCGGCTGCACGGCAATGGCGGCGCCGCCGACATTGGTCGGCACGATGTCCATCGGCACCCACTCGACCGGAGCGCCTTTTTCCTTGGCGACAATGACGTGATTACGAAAGATCGCCGCGCCGGCCAAGACTTCACCCGAACCGATCAGCTCGAGCAGCGCCGGCGGAATGATCGTGTGCAAACTGATCTCCTGAGCTTTTAGCTTTTTCACCAACTCCGGTCCTTTGGTTTTTAAAATGGCGGCGATGACTTTGGTGCTGGTGTCGTCGACGGTGAGACCCATGCGGCCTTTCAGAGCCGGGTGGAGCAGCCCTTCGTAGTTCTTTGGGATCGCTTCTTTGGGCAGCAGGTTCTTGTTGTAGGCGAAGCCGATGTAAGATTCCCGCGCCGTCGCCCAGAAATATAAGCCGCGTTCACCCTTCTGCTTGGCGTCATCGGGATAGGCGGCAAAGTGCGGCGAGTGATACGGCCGCAGCAGAAACGCGTCGCGCTGAAACATTAGATTGGGTTCGGTAGTCTCGATGGTATCGACGATCTGGCGCTTGGCCTTGGCTTCTTCGACCATACGCTGAGTAATTTCTCCGCCGTTGGTGCGGTAGGCTTCGACTTTGACTCCGGCATACTTTGTTTCGAAGGCCTTGATCATGCCTTTGTACGAGTCACCGGCGAGCGAAGTATACCAGGTGACTTTGCCTTCGCTCTTGGCGCCGGCGTAAAGCACTTGTTCGCGGTCTTTGCCCGTGTAAGTGACTAGCTCGGAGATGGTCATCGGCTTGCGCGCTTGGGCGAGCAGCTGACTCGGGAGTAGGAGTGATAGGACGAATAGGACCAATACTCGGCGTGTCATTGTCGGCGGTCTCCTCTAGGGACTTCAGGGTTTTTTTGCCGCAGGATCGATTGTTAACGACCGACTTCGCGCAAGCTCCGGCCGTTACCTATTCGCCTCGTCGATGTACTTGCGCAGAAAGGCGATGATTTCGGGTGAAGTTTGTGAGGCGACTTTGAATAAGCGCTCGCCGGCTTCACCGACTTCGAAGCGCGGCTGAAAGCGCATGACCGTGATCGCGTCTTGTAAAAAATCCTGGTCCTTGGCCAGGCCATCGAAGGCTTTGCGCAAGATCGCGATCGATTCGGCCGGCACTTTGGGCGGCAACAGAAACATGCGCGTCATATTGGTGCTCGACATGTTGGCGGCTTTGAGCGCTTCGTATTTGATGCCCGACGGCGGCTTGCCGAACAATTCCCGGTAGTAATAGGTGAACGGTAAAAGCTCCGGCACGTCGCGGCTCACGAGAATCTCGCCGCTGGGCGCGACGAGATCGGTATAGTAGAGCGGCACCACTATGCCGGTTTTCACCATCTGGGGTTCCACTTGTGAACGGTAACTCGGCAGAGTTTCGTCATGATACTGCGCTTCGTTGCGCTGCACGGCGAGGCGGGCGTCGGAACTGTTGTTGTAGCCGGTGACATAGTCGTATTTTAGACCGAGCAGATCGAAGGACAGACGGAAGCGCACGTCCTTTGAGCTGCTCACGCCCAACCCTGCGGCGCGGAACTTTTGCGCCTTTAAGAAATCCGACGGCTTTTTCATGCCCGGCGCTACGTCGGCGCGAATGTAAGAGACGGTAACGCCGTTCACGCCGGTGATGAAACCGAATTTGCTCAGATCGAC
>CAYZJE010000353.1:0-9510 GCA_964478485.1 uncultured Syntrophobacter sp.
TCTTTGAACGTCTGCTTATAGAAGGTGAGGTTGTCGTCTTCGAAGTCGATGACGCGGTAACCCTGTTGGTAGCGAAGGACAATTTCATTGAGGACATTTTCCAGGGAGCGGCGCCGATAGTCGGTGCCGAAGGTTGTGTGCACCGAACAGAATGAACACTTGTGCGGGCAACTGCGCGAGGTGATCATGAAGGTCAACGGTTTACCGGCGAGGGTGTAAGTTGCCGGCGCGAAATCGCTCAGGTCAGGAATTGGCAGCTCATCGATTGAAAAATTGTCTTGCACGGGATTGTAGACCAACTCGCCATTGCGCTTGTAGGCGAGGTTGGCGACCTTCTCGACGGAGGTTTGCTTCTGAAGCGTTCGCAAAAATTCGACTAGCGGTTTCTCGCCTTCGCCGCGGATGACGTAATCGACATGCGGCGACGACAGGAGCGATTCCGGCACCGCCGAAGCGTGTGAACCGCCCATGATGACGATGGCGCCGCGTCGATTTTTTACCCGCGCTGCGACTTCGAGCGCTTCGCGGAAATAGGGCGTGAACAGCGACGAGATGCCAACGATGTCGGGTTTCAGCGCAGCGACTTCCGCTGCAATCTCGTCGAACGATTTGCCGAAGTGGTAGTATTGATGAAAAGTCGAGAACGGCGATTTGTCGGCGACTGGATAGTATTCATTCAAGTAGCGCAGCTCTTTGGGAATCGCCACGGTCTGTCGGCCATAGCCGCCGTGATAGTCTTTGATGATGACTTCGATGTCGGGAAGATGCTTCGCGATAGCCGCTTTCAAATAAGCCAGGCCGATCGGCTGGAGCCGTACTTCGGTGTCGTAAAAATCCCGCACCGGCGGTTGGATGAGGAGAACTTTCATCGAGGATTCCCTTATATCCTATCTCATCGCTACCGTGGAAGCGGTTGTATTGTCCAGCCAAGAATACTAAACATTTTGCAAACGCCGCGACATTGCGCTGAGTCGAGGAGCCGCCGATGAAGATCGAAAAAGTTGAAACGAAAAAACTCGAGATGCCTTACACCAAGCCGTTGGTGACGGCGACGAATAATTTTACCGTCGCGCGCGGTTTGCTGGTTACGGTTGGGACCAATCGCGGAGTGGAAGGTTATGGTTATTCGGATCTTTTTCCGCGTGCTGGTGAGACCGCGGAGACGGCGCAGCATGTGATCGAGTCGGTGTTGAAGGCGAAAGTGATCGGCAAAGAGCTGGAAGACTTGGCGCGTCTTCGCGCCGACATCGATCGTTCTTTAACCGGTCACCCGCGCGCTAAATCGGCGCTGGAAAGCGCGCTGTATGATGCCTTGGCGCGCAGTTACCATATTCCCCTCAGCGTCATGCTCGGCGGTAAATATCGCAGCGAGATCAAAGTCATCAAGATGGTGAGCGTCGGCGATCCTGAGGCGATGGCGCAGGAGGCTCAGGAGCTGGTTGCCGAGGGTTTGGCGTTGAAGCTCAAAGTGAGCGGCCGGATTGACCAGGATCTGCCGCGGGTCGCCGCCGTGCGCAAAGCGGTCGGCGATGCGGTCTTTATCAAGATCGACGCCAATGAGGCTTACGACGCCAAGACCGCGATTCGGCTCGCCAAGGGATTAGCCGATCTCGGCGTCGAAATCTTCGAGCAGCCAGTGCCGCGCGATCAGTTCGACGCGTTGTGGGAAGTGAAAAAACATTCACCGATCAAGATCGAAGCGGATCAGTCCTGTCGCAACTTTGCCGATGCCCAAATGCTGATCAAGAACCGCATGGTCGACTCGATCAACACCGGTATTCCTAAAGTCGGCAGCATCGGCGAAGTGCGCCGCATCGCCGAGTTGTGCGAGGCCAACGGCATCCGCTGCGCACTGTCGAACACGGCGGGCAGCATGGTCGGCGATGCTGCCGCGGTGCATCTCGCGGCGAGCACGCCAGGAATTTCCCCGCTCTGCGAGTTGGGCGAGTTCGAAGTGATCACCGGCGATCCATTTTTCGGATTGACCGTCGACAAAGGCAGCATCAGCGTTCCTGAAGGTGAAGGGCTGGGAGTGAGTTTGCGGGGATTCTGAAGAATTGGAGTGTTGGAGTAATGGAGTACTGGAGTATTGGAAAATCCGAAAATCCGAAAACCCATCACTCCAGTACTCCAACACTCCAACACTCCAATTCTGATTTTGGACGAGATCATCAACGCCAGGCCATTGCCAACGACGGTCGTGACGATGCGTTGCTGGGAAGCGTTGACCAAGGACCGCACCTGGTACGAAGGACTCGCCGCAAAATTTGTGCTCGAACGCACGAACGATCGCAACTGCGGCAACTTTTCGCATCATCAAGCCGAGCACTGGATGCGCCAGCTCGGGCTGTCGAAAGAAGACACGGAGTTTTGGTGGATGCATGATTCCATTGACCAGATTCACGGCGACGGTTCGCTCAATTTGCTGGAGAAATATTTGACCACCGACGCGGAGCAGCAGGCGGCGTTGCGCGCGGCGGAAGAATCGATGATGGCATGGCAGGTTTACTTCGACGGTTTTTATTATGAAGGGCTTAGAAGATCGGCGGGGAAGGGCTAAAGCGCCGCGGGTCGGTTCAAAACGTTCAAATCGTTCAAGCCGCTGCGCTCCGTTCAAATCCCCCACCTCTTTCCTCCCCCGCGTCGCGGGGGAGGATGAAGGAGGGGGTTGAACGTTTTGAACTATTTGAACGGCTTGAACGAGTTTATAGGAGTTAATTATGGCAAAGCCGCAGATTAAAAAATCGTTAGAAACGTTCAATAAGGAGCTGGCCGAGGTGCACATGACCGGCCAGTGGATCTATGAAGATTTGCTCAATCGCGCCATCGGCGGGCCGCGGCCGCGCGGCGACGCTTATTTATGGCCTTGGCCGATGGTGCACGGCAAATTGTTGGAAGCTTGTGACGTGCTCGAAGAGAGTTTGACGGCGCGGCGCAGCGTGCTGTTCGGCAATCCCGGTTTGAACGACAACGCGACCACGCACACGCTCTTGATGGGCATCCAGATGATTAAGCCCGGCGAGATCGCCTGGGCCCATCGCCACACGTTGGCAGCGATTCGCTTTGTCATCAAAGGCGACGGCAAAGTTTTCACCGTGGTCGACGGCGAGAAGTGCCCGATGGAGCCCTACGATTTGATTCTCACGCCGCAGTGGACCTGGCATGATCACCGCAACCCGACCAATGAAAGCGCGATCTGGGTGGACGCCCTCGACGTGCCGTTTCTACTCGGGCTCAATCAGCCATTCTATGAACCATATCCGGGCGACAAGGTTCAAACCATGCGGGAAAAGGTCGGCGAGCACTTGCAACAACGCGCCGGCGCCGTGCGGCCGACCTGGGAAAACGCCAAGAAGGAAAATCTGCCAATGCGTTACGCTTGGAGGGACATCGAGCCGCAATTGCGCGCGCTGGCCGATCAGCCGGGCAGTCCCTACGACGGAGTAGCGTTGGAATACGTGAATCCAATGACCGGCGGTCGTACGCTCAGGACGCTCAGCTGCTGGATTCAACTGCTGCGGCCGGGCGAGCACACGAAAAAGCATCGGCACACTTCGAGCGCGGCCTATTTTGTCGTCGGCGGCGAGGGCACGAGCATTGTCGGCGACAAGGTGCTGGAATGGCACAAGCATGACTGCTTCGCGGTTCCTAATTGGGCGTGGCACGAGCATGTCAACCGGTCGAAAAGCGAAGAAGCGATTTTATTTTCCGTCAACGATATTCCGATCGTCGAGGCGTTTAACCTGTATCGCGAGGAGCCGGAGAATTCGCTGCATACGGCGCAGATTCCGGCGGTGCCGGCTCCTGCGGTAGGGAAGTAAACTCGTTCAAGCCGTTAGGACCCCCACCTCTTTCCTCCCCCGCAACGAGACTGTGTCGCAATTCACTCGGAGCCCTTCGACACGCTCCGGGCGAACGGAAAAGTAGTTGAATTCGCGATCGAGCAATACCGTTCGTGGTGAGGTTCTCGAACCATGAACGGTATTGCGACACAGTCTCAACGCGGGGGAGGATGAAGGAGGGGGATTGAACCTTTGCCGGGAACTGAGCGAAAGGAATTTATGGCGGACTTACGCACATGGCTCGATGATGTAAACAAGCTCGGTCAGTTGATGAACGTCGAGAACGTCGACTGGAATCTGGAGCTGTCGACGTTGACCGAGATCATCAACGAGCGGACGAAAATTCGGCCGGCGATCGTCTTTGACAATATAAAAGGCTATCCGAAGGGCTACCGCATCGCGGTGAACATGCTGTCGTCGGTCAACCGCTTGGCTTTAACCATGGGGCTCGATCCGAAACTGAGCGAGTTCGATTTCGTGCAGCACTGGCGCAAGCAGGTCAAAACAATCGAGCCGATTGAGCCGCGCAAAGTGAAAAGCGCTCCGCTTTTCGAGAATGTGCAAAAGGGCGACGACATCGACCTCTTAAAATTTCCCGTGCCGCGCTGGCATGAGCTCGATGGCGGGCGCTACATCGGCACCGACGATCTGGTGGTCACGCGCGATCCCGAAGAGGACTGGGTCAACGTCGGCACCTATCGCATCATGATTCACGGCCGCGATCACATGGGGCTGCATATGTCGCCGGGCAAGCATGGCCGGGTGCACCGCGACAAGCATCATGCCGCGGGCAAACCGCTGCCGATCGCGGTTTCCTTTGGCCATCATCCGATTAATTTTTTGGTCGCGTCCACCGACGTGCCGAACCGCGTGAACGAATACGCTTATGCCGGCGGTATCACCGGCATACCGCTCGATGTCGTCGACGGCCCGCTCACAGGATTGCCAATCCCCGCTGACTCTGAGATCGCCATCGAGGGCGAAGTGTTGCCTAATGATTTTATGCCCGAAGGGCCCTTCGGCGAATGGACCGGTTACTACGCTAGCAATCAGCCCGCCGTGCCGGTGATCCGCGTCAAGGCGGTCTACCACCGCAACGATCCGATCCTGTGCGGCTTTCCATTGTTAAAACCATCCAGCGGCGACAACCTGCACTTCTCTCTGATGCGCTCGGCGCTGGTCTGGAACTCCCTCGACGAAGCCGGCGTGCCCGACGTGCAGGCGGTGTGGGCGCATCCGTCCGGCGGTAGATTTCTCACTGTGGTGGCGATCAAGCAGCGCTATCCGGGTCACGCCAAGCAAGCCGCGCTGATCGCCAGCCAGTGCCGCTCGGGCGCCTACTTGGGCCGCTACGTCATCGTCGTCGACGAAGACATCGACATCACCAACTCCGAAGAAGTGATCTGGGCCCTGTGCACGCGTTCCGATCCGGCGCGCTCCATCGACATCCTTCGGCGCGCCTGGAGCGGCCCGCTCGATCCAGCGATCGCTAGAGAAGAAGTCGGATTTAGCTCGCGCGCGATCATCGAAGCGACGCGGCCCTTCGAATGGAAAGATAAGTTCGCCAAAGTCAGCGGCGCCAGCCGAGAGCTGAAGGATAAAGTTGCTGGCGATTGGCGCGGGTTTCTCGATCAGAAGCTCGGCGGGAGATGACAGAAGGAGAATTGGGTAACCACAAAGAGCCAAGCGCGGCAAAGCCGCAACCGAGAAGGATTCGGAAATTAGCCGCACCCTTCGACAAGCTCAGGGCGATCGGAAACGCAAAGTTCGCAAAAAAAATAGGAATTTGTACAAGGGGCGGGTTGGAAACCCGCCCTCTTGGCTTGAGTTTACTTTAACGCCTTCCTCAAGGTGCGGACGGCAGTGTCAGCGTCCGCCGCGCTGTCAAATGCAAAATACGTCACCGCGCGGCGCCCCAGCGCTGCGGCCGAAATGCCGCGCAGATTAATGCCGGCATCGGCAATCGCCCGGGTCATTTTCGCGCCTAATCCCGCCCGGTCGGGACCTTCGACACGCACCGAATGCAGGCTGTCGGTGGTATTCAGGCCGGCTGCCTGGGCCGCGCTCTTTTGCTTCGCTCCGCTGATCGGCGTGACAAAGATAACTCCCGAGCCGGGTTTGTCGGGAGCGCGGCGCGAAACCAGAAACTCGACGTTTGCGCCGGCACCACTCAAGGCTGTCAATTTATCAGCGAGCCCCCCGGGGCGGTCTTCGATTTCTCCTGACCACACGGCTACTTTGTTTATCGCGTACGCCATCACGACACCTCCTTGGAAAAAATGACTAGGGCCTCAATTCGACCATTCTACCTCTAACGGATATCCTTTCATCCCACTGAAATGCGCATATGATGCGTGAAAAAATAAACCAGACCGCTATGCGACCTGAGCGCTCATACCACCCTGGCGCAGACAGTGTCAAGCTAAGGGGTTGCGCCGGGTTTAATGTGGAGGGTGTATTCACCACGAAAAACACGAAGAGCACAACGGAAAGAAAATTTAGCCGCAAAGAACGCAAAGTACGCAAAAAAAGTTTTCGTAGGGTGCGCTTCGCGCACCGGCCAGTCTCGGAATATCTCTCGCAAAGGCGCAAAGGTAGGATAAGAAGAAGCGACCTCGTTTGAGGATCGTCATATTTTGCTTCCGAACTTGGCGCCTTTGCGCCCCTTCGATTCTATTCAGGACATGCTTGGCGGGAGGAATGTCCGAATCCGATAATCTCCGGTTGCCGACTCGCCCCTTGGCATTTCAAGCGTGGGTGTTTCTATCGCTGGGTTCCGAAAACGGCAACTCGCTTGACTTCGAACTCACCGCCTTTATTGATCATGGCGAAACCATCGAAGGGATCGTCATAAGCGCGGTCGACCGTTTTGAGGATCTCTTTATTATCTAACAGCACGATCATTTCGCCGTCACTAGTCCGGCGCCACTCGACGGTATGCGGGTTGCCGTCCGCCAAGGTTATTTCTTGATCGGTCATCTCGATGACCGCCGACCGGCCTGGGGAAAAACGTAGCAGGGTCAAGGATGGTCTTCTGCCGGATTCGTAGGCCAGCCGATAACCTGAGCTGCGGTCGTCGCCCTGGTAGGGGCCGAATTCGATGCGGGTATCGCGGTCTGTGTAGCTGCGGATGTTTAGCTGAGCCTTAACCACGAAAGCATTGGTGATGCCAACCCGGGTAAATATTTCAGCTTCGGATTTTAGGCTCGCTTGAGGTGGCTCGGCTTCCCGTTCTCTCGTTCCCATTAACAAATCCCCCAATAGTTCCATCGCCGAACCGTCGCCGCGGCGATTGATTGGCCGACGCGCTTGGGAGATGGGTGGATCGAAATAAGATCTCAGCCCAGAACCCCGGGTGACTCGAAAATCGCCATTATTGACGTTCCAACGCGGGTTGTACGTGTAATCACCGTCACGAAAATCGTCGTAAAGAAGCGAAACCCTCCACGGCCAATCATAACGGCGCACGAGCTCGCGGAGCTGCTTGGTCGTTGTTGGATTAGATTTTCGGTCTTGTTCCGCCGCCCGGAGCAAATCTTTTAGCTGCTCGACCAGTTCCTGAGTCCGGCCTTCCCCTACTGAAACTTGATCGGTTTGGGCGTCGGCCGGAATAACCGGAACCGGAGCCAAGGTCAAAAGCATCGCCAACGCGACGCCGCGGCTAGTGCTGTTCATATGCTTTTCTCCAGTGCTTTCGCGATTTCTGCCATTTGCATCAGGCGATCGGATCGCAGTGATTTTAAACGCTGCGGGTTAATTCCCCGCCACTTGCGGCGGGGTTCTTCATTGCCAATTAGCGACAATTGAGTGAGCAAGAGACATACCAATCTCCCATGGAGCGAAACTATTCCTTCTTTGGGCAATCCGGGATAATAGCGGAATCGTAAAGAACGATTTTTTTCCGACGATTTAACGAATACGTACTGTAAGAAGGACACGAAGAGCACACCCCCACCTTCATCCTCCCCCGCAACGCGGGGGAGGAAAGAGGAGGGGGAGATTTGACCTGCCTGCTAACGGGTAACCGCGAAGGACCTAGCGCGGCAGAGACGCAACCAAAGAAGAAAAAGGGATTTCACCGCAGAGACACGGAGTTCGCAGAGTTCGGAGTATATCTTAATCAAAAAATTCTTTACTCCGCGTCCTCTGCGCCTCCGCGGTGAGATTTCTTCTTCCTAGATTCAATATTAGTGCGCGCCGGTCAATTTGCTTAGAATGGAAGACTGAAGAGCGATTATTTGTTACCGCCGCCGAACAGTCCCTTGATTGTAGAGCCGATGCCTTCGACTACGCTGCCGGCGCCTTCGGCGCCTTTGCGGCCGAGGCTGCCGATGCCTTCGGCGACGTTTACGATGCTGACGCCGAGGGTGCCGGCCATCGATGCGGCGATGCGGGTGGACAGATTCTCGTTGAGCGAGAAGTTTGGATTATCGGTATCGCCTTTGAGCGTGAAGTCGACGGCGATGGCGTTGTGATTATCTTTGAGAAAGCCGATCACGGCGGTGCGCGGCAAACCCATAAACGTGTCGAAGAAGCCACGAGACGGCGCGAACTCCAAATCTCGCAATATGATTTTGCCTTTGCCGTCGAGATTGTTTTTCCGCACCTCGGAGTCAAGATTCAAGTCCAGGGAGCCGCGGGTGACGTGGATGTCATTTTTTTTCACTAGATAGGGCTGGAGCGCGACCATATCCACTCCGGTGAGCACGATGCGTGACGATGAGTCGTCAGCCCCCGGACCGACCCAGCCGGTGAGCTTCATCCTGCCGTCGCGTTTGATCCCCTTGACGATGCCCGACAGTTCGAAATGAGTCTTGTCCGATGCCGGCGTGGCTACGTCGCGGATCACCGCATCGATTTGTTCGATTCTGGTGCGCAGTGGTGGCCGGCTGACGGTGGCATCGTAAAGCTCCAGGGTTCCATCGTTGAGGTGAATGGCAGAGATCGTCACCGCACCGGCAGTGTCGCTGGAATTCTTTTTCTTGTCTTCGGTTTCCGTCAGGCTCGGCAGCAGGCGCAATTTTCTCGGCGTGCGCAGCATGGAAAGATAGGGTTTTTCGATGACGATGGACGAGATGCGAACCCGATCGGATAACAAACTGCGCAAGTCCGGAGTTATGGTCACATGCTCTGCTTCTAGCGTACGCCCTGCCGGCCAGCCTCTCGGCGCCTCGATACTGACGCCAAACATCTCAATGGTAAACCAATTGACTTTAAGCTCTCGCAATTGGCTACCTGGTCCAAGAACTTCGATGATGCGACCCTGGAGCAGCCGCACGCCCATGCGGTAACCGCCCACCACGGTGATGCTCAGGATTGCAATGACGGCCAGCAGGATGACTTGCCAACGCTTCATAAAGTTATTTTGCTAAGGCAATTCTAACGGCGCAGCGCGCGCGCTGCAAACTGCTGGCAGCGATGGAGCGAAGCGCCATCCCGTTGACTTCTGGCTGATGAGCACCCTATATGTTTGGTTATTCCGGGTTTCTTGTTAAGAAGAATTCACCACAGAGGCCTAGGGCGGCGCAGCCGCAACCGAAGAAGATTGGCCGCAAAGAACGCAAAGGCCACAAAAGGGACGTAGGGGCGACCGGCTGGTCGCCCTTCGGACCGGCGACGCAGAAGTTTTGCGCAGGCCGCGCAAATTTTGAGCTATAGTAGTACAGAG
>CAYZJE010000354.1:0-2345 GCA_964478485.1 uncultured Syntrophobacter sp.
AACCCGTGCGATCGTCATCCTCGCCGGTTGCTTCGTCGTTACGGTCGCCTCATCTGCTTTTGCCCAGGCGCCCTTTTACCAAGGGAAGACCATAACCGTGCTGCAAGGCCGCGAGCCTGGCGGGACCGGCGATTTGCGCGCGCGCGCGGTAACCCAGTTTCTGCAAAAGTATATTCCCGGCAATCCGACGATCATTCATGAGTTCATGGCCGGAGGTGGCGGGCTCAGAGCGGCGAACCATATGTTCACGGTAGCCAAGCCCGATGGTCTGACGATGGGCAGCGTGAGCTCGGGCATGCTCGGCAGCGCGATACTGGGCGGCGCCGGCGTCAAATATCAAATCGAAAAGTTTTACTACCTGGGCGCCGCGGATGCCGGAGGCCATTATGTTTTTTATACCCGTAAGGAGACCGGCACCAACAATTTGGAGAAACTCCGCGCCGCATCGGGGCTGCGCATCGGCGCCCAATCGGTCGGCCATAGCAATTACAATTTAGGGCGGCTGGCCGCCTTTCTGTTGCCGTTGAAGGAGGCGCGGTTTGTCACCGGTTATGCCAGCCCGGAGATTGACGCGGCGGTGCTGCGCGGCGAACTGGACTCCAGATTTAACCAGTCACATACCATCCTGCAGCGATTTCCGGAATGGCTCGACAAGGGTCTCATGGATTTTCATGTTGTGCTGGAAATCCCCAAAGGCGACAAACACCCGCGGTTTGCCAATCTGCCCGAGCTGGAGAGTTTTGCCAAGACGGAAAAGGAGCGCCAGTTGGTGCAACTCCAGCGCGGCTTCCGCTTATCCGGCTCGCCCTTTATCATGCCGCCAGCCACGCCGCGTGATCGCGTCACGATTCTTCAAGACGCCATGACCAAGGTTTTCAATGATCCCGAGTTCCCCGCCGTGTTTAAGAAAATGGTCGGCGACGACGCCGAGATCGTCTTCCCGGCGGTGATGGACAAAGGCATTAAGGAATTACCGCGCAACCCTGAAGTCGTCGAACTGCTGACCAAGATCGCCGGGCCCAATCCGCTGCCGGCTCGATAGCGAAGACAAAGCTTTTCTCACCACTTAATTTCGTTCACCACGAAGCTCACCCTACGACATCGCTCAGGCCAGGCTCCGGACACGAAGGGTTCGGATAAGGGCGCAGCATGCTGCGCCCCTACAACTTCGCGCTCGTAGTCTGTGGTGAGCGTAGTCGAACCATGTCCTTCGTGGTGAATACTCTTTCACAGCAAACCCGGAACAACCTGTTATTTCAACCCGAGCGTCTGCAAGAAACCCGAGGATTTTAAAAAATCCGCGAACGAGTTGTCGAGAAAGTCGGCGGGTCGGGCGTCTTTGAGACGAGGAAAATCTTTTTCGTCGAGATACATCAATTGTCCTTGAATCGGTTCGCTGTGCGCGGCGAGAGCGGCGTCCCAATAGGGCGAGAATTGTTCATAGGTGCCATCGATAATTTTAACGTCGTCGGTGTCGGTGTACTTGGCGATCGCCTTCTTGGCGATCGGTGGATTTTGTTTTGCCAGCACCGTGGCTTCGGCGACAGCCTTGAGGAAAGCGCACAGTGAGTTTGGGCTGGCTTTGATGGTTTTTTCCGTGGTGCCCCAGGCGAGATGAAAGCCGGGCACGTTGGTTTGAGCGATGTCGATCAACAGAGTTAGCCCGGCGTCGCGCGCCTTTAGCGTATTGGGCGCGGACAACGTCCCGCCGGCCGTGTTGCCGTTGATCACCGCGGTGAGGATCGCCGGGATGGTTTGCAAGTATGTAAAGTTCACGTCCTTTTCCGAGATGACCGCGGTTTTCTTGAGCGCTTCGCGTGTGGCGATTTCCGTCGAGGTCTTAGGAGTCGTCACGCCGATGGTTTTGCCCTTGAGCTCGGCAATCGTCTTGACGGCTTTTCCGCCCCAAAGTTGAAAGACAAAGCGTTGCAACGTTCCACCGATGTATTTTACCGGCACGCCTTGCAAGCGCGCATTGACCAGCTCCGGTCCCGTGGCAATCACATCGAGTTCACCGGCGACCAACGCTTGGTGCGCAACTTGCGAATTCAATATCTTCAAGGTCGCATCGAGGCCGTGCTTCTTGAAAAGCCCGGCCTCCTGGGCAACCCAGAGCGGCGTAAACGCGCCGCTCGCCTGGGTGTACGAGAGCGTAAAGTTGCTCTTCTCCGGTTTGCCGCCGAGTTGGGCAACGCTGGGAATTGGCAATGAGACAAAAATCACCAGCAGAGCAGCTAAAACATAGCGACCGCTTCGGCTTCCACTGTTTCGTAGCGTTAGAGGCATGGTAATCCTCCTTCTTTGCGTCTCGATATCAGATGACGCCTCTGCGCGTCAAACCGGAT
>CAYZJE010000355.1:0-3119 GCA_964478485.1 uncultured Syntrophobacter sp.
TTGACCAGCGAGTCGTGCAAACCGCGGTAGCTCGCGCCAGGATTGAGCGCGATGTACTCGAAATTATATTTCTTGATCATGTCGACGATGACGTCGGACTGCCACCGTTTGTCGGATTTCTTAATTGTTGGATCTGCCATGTAGATGTCCTCCTTAAAGAATAAATTCAATTAACCACAAAGTTCACAAAGTAGGGGCGCGATTTATCGCGCCCGGATTCGGAGAGTTTGGCCGCAAAGAACGCAAAGGTCGCATAGTAAGAAAATTCGCATTCGAAAATCAACCGCAAAAGGCGCAAAGAGCGCAAAAAGTTTTGCTGCCTTGCTATCGGCTTTAGTTTCCTGCGGAACATTTGTGATAAACGCAATTAACCTTGTCGGAGGGCGCGATGAATCGCGCCCCTACCAGTGGGATTTATTTTGCGCCCTTTGCGCTTTTTGCGGCTAATATTCTTCTTTCCGAAACTTTGCGACCTTTGCGTTCTTTGCGGCCATTCTTTCTTAAGCGTTCTCGCCGCGGCGCCAGACTACCACGTCTACTAGCGCCGGCTTGCCGGCTTTGACTTGGGCGATGGCGCGCTTCAAGGCCGGGCCGACTTCGGCCGGATCTTCGATGGCGCCTTCGGCGTACCAGCCCATGCCTTTGGCGATATGGGCGAAGTCGGGCGGCGGCGCTTCCAAGTCCATGCCGATATAAGCGCGCGCCGGATCGGTGCCACGCTGGTGCGCCATGTGGATCTGATGCGCCCAGTCATTGTAATAGGCGCGGTTGTTGTACATCAAAATCAGCATCGGGATGTCATACTTGATCGGCATCCAGAGCGCCCCCAAGTCGAACATCAAGTCGCCGTCCGGTTGGACGTCGATAACCAGTTTTCCCGTGCCTTTGTGCGCCAGGGCGACGCCGATCGAGATGCCGATCTGCGTGCCGGTGCCGAGCTCGCGGCCGACGTGGCGATAGGGTTTGTCGAAGTCCCAGACTTTGTGCACCCATTCCTTCAGCGTGTTGGCGGTGAGCACCCAGTCTTCGTCTTTGATGACTTGCCAGGCTTCGTGGGCCAGGCGCGCCTCGGTCATGGGCCGCTCGTTCCACTGCTCTTTGACTTGATCTTGCCACTTCTGCCATTGGCGCGCGTGACGCTCGCCGATCGCTTTTTTGCGCTCGTCGATGCGATTTGTCAACGCTTTATCACCGGTGACGCGTTTGCGCACGGCGGCGGTGAGCGCCGGGATCGTCAGTGCACTGTCGCCCAGCACACGGTGATCCCAGTTGTGATGTTTGTTGTAGTCGGTGGCCCACTTGCTGATCTCGATATCGGCGAAGCCGACATCGATCCACTTGCAGTCCGGCGTGGTGACGACTTGGATTTCGCGCGTCTGGGTATTCAACTTATGCGAGCCGCGCGTCCAGTCGATGACATCGAGGGCGGCGATGACATCGACGCCGTTAAACGCGTCACCGTGGAAGCTGACGGATAATGGATGGCGGTTGGGAAAGCCCAGCCGCTTGTTGATGTCGTAAACCGACGCGCCGACGGTTTCGGCGAGCTCGACGGTGGAATCAAAGCCGATCGGCATGCGCGCGGCGTATTCGGTCAAGAGCAAGGGATTTTTCGCCGCCACCAACATGTCGGCGGCTTGATCGATGACCGACTGTTCCGGCGCGACCCGGGAGGGCACTTTGATATGAAAGTTCGGCACCGACACATTCTCAGTTAGCTTGGCTTCCTGCATCGCCGAGTCGTAGACCATGTAGATCGGTCCCTGCGGCTCGCTCATCATGATTGAGTAAGCGCGCGCGAAGGAATCCGGCACGCCGTGAATGCTGCCGGGCTGGTAATCCCATTTGGTAAAGCCGCGCACGACGTCGCCCTGGGCAAACGCCGTGTGAATCCAGTCGATGAACGGGCGGCGCAACTTCTCGTCCATCGGTCCGGTGGCGCCGATGAGAAACACCGGGCAGCGGTCGATGTAGGCGTAGTAGATGCCCATCGGCGCGTGCAAGAGGCCGACGACGTTGTGGACGATGGCAATCATCGGCTTGCCGCTCGCCTTGGCATAGCCGTGGGCGATCTGCACGGCGATCTTTTCGTGATTGCAGAGAATCATCGGCGGCTGGTTCTCGCCGTAGTTGACCAGGGAGTCATGCAGGCCGCGGAAGCTCGCCCCCGGGTTAAGGGCGATATAGGGGAATTCGTACTGCTTGATCAAGTCGACGATGATGTCGGATTGCCAACGTTGGGTGGATTTTTTGATCTCGCTATCGCTCATGTCGAAGATCTCCTCGATGCTATCATTAAGAACGGCAACGCCGCTCCGCCATTCCTTATGTCAGAAAATTAGCCGTGAGTCACGACTAATGAACATCTTTTGTTATCGGGGAAATGGCGAGGTCGTCAAATGGCCTTGCAGTTGAGCAATGCCATCAACTTACCGGCGTCCGGCAAGCGCAGAATCGACTTGCCCGCTTCGATCAATGCTGCTTGCTGGGCCTTATTTAACACACCTTCGCAGCAGGAACGCACCTTGGCTTCCAAATCCGCATCGCTCAGCGGATTTTCTGGCCCGCCGCGGTAGCGCTCGTCGGCCCAACCTTCGACTTGTTTGCCGTTCTTCAAACGGATGGCGATGCGCGAGCGCATTTTATCGAAGCCAAGTTTCTCGATTGCCGGGTCGAGCTCGGTACTGATGCGCTTTTGCATCGCCTGCATTGGCGCGCTGGCGACGAAGTCGTCGGAGAATTCTTTTTTACCGGCCTTGCGCGCCAGCGCGATCATCGCCAGCGCCGCGGGCAAAGAGAATTTCGCCTGCAGGTGATTGGCCGCGATCGGGTAGCGGATCGGACTCAGAATATTCGTGCCGGCGTAGACTTTGACATTGTCAATTTCATTCGGCTGGACGTTGATTTCGCTGACCAGCTTGAGCATCAAGTCGATGGTTGGATGGGTCAGCACGCCGCAGGGATAGGGTTTGATCGATACGCCGGGATCGACAATTGTCCAGGTTTTTCCGAAGCCTTGCGAAATCTTTTCAGCGCTGACGCCGCCCCCTTGCACGGCGTAGAATCCCCAAGGTCCGTCCAGTGCGTTGGGATCGGCGGTGAAGCCGCGCGCGGCGAGG
>CAYZJE010000356.1:0-5536 GCA_964478485.1 uncultured Syntrophobacter sp.
GTCTCATTTTTTTGCGTTCTTTGCACTGATACATCTCAAAACTTGCGCGGCTCGCGCAAATTTTCCAGGAGTTCAAAACTCTCGGATTCGGATATTCCTCGCGCCAAGACACAAAGACGCCAAGTGACAGTCCAAAGGCCTGTCATCCCGAGCGAATGCGAGGGATCTAAGGAAGATTTCTCTCTTCATTCGAAATGACAATTCTCTTCCTTTGCGCCTTGGCGCCTTTGCGGGAGATCTTCCGGTTCTCGGTTGCGGCTATGCCGCGCTGTGTTTCTGTGGTGCAGAAAAACTCGGAGAGCCCACCGCGGAGGCGCTGAGTTCGCTAAGAAAATCGAATGAGGATTGGACTACGCCCTATTATCTTGATTGACGCTTGGGCTCGATTCGCAGTAGTTATAGGGCATATCGTATGGCGGAAACCTTAACCGGATTTATCGGCCGCAGCGTCAAACCAGATAAATCGAGTCGCTTCGTTACTGGAAACGGCATGTACGTTAGCGATGTTCGTCTGCCGAACATGCTTCATGCCGCTCTCTTGCGGAGCATTCACGCGCACGCTCGCATCCGTAATGTCGACACCAAGGAGGCTCTTGGTCTCGACGGGGTCATTGGGGTGTGGACCGGGCGGGAGATCGCAGACCGGATAGCCTCGTTTCCGGAAAGCTTCGAGATCCACCCGGCTCGTTGGCTGGAAGGGGTGAAACCCGTGTTACAAGGTCCGCGGCCGACCGCTTTGGCACAGGGAAAGGTTCACTATGTCGGCGAGCCGGTGGCGATCGTGGTTGCCGAGGATCGCGCTAAGGCGGAAGACGGCGTCGATGCGATCGTGGCGGATTATGAAGTGTTGCCGGTGGTCATTGATCCCGAGGAGTCGCTTCAAGCGCGCCCAACCCTGGTCCACGAGGGATCGAACAATAATGTTGTGTTCAGCTTCACTATCGAGAAAGGCCAGGTCAATGAAGCGCTGGGTGCCGCTCCTGATAAATTAACGGAGCGATACCGCCATCACCGCTATTGCGCCGCGCCTCTCGAAGGCCGCGGCGTGGTCGCCTGGGTTGAGCCCAAAACGAACATTCTTACCGTCTGGTCCTCGACGCAGATGCCTCATTTAGTGCGGCGGCAAATTGCCGCGCAACTCGGTCTTGCCGAAGCGACGGTCCGCGTGATTGCGCCGGATATCGGCGGCGGTTTCGGCCCTAAGGTGTTCGTCTACCCGGAGGAAATTCTCGTCCCTTTCCTGGCGCTTCAGTTAGGCCGGCCGGTGCAATGGATTGAGGATCGCACGGAACACTTCATCAGCACAGCGCATGGCCGTGACCAGCTCCACGACGTGGAGTGTGGGTTTGATCAAGATGGGCGCATCTTGGCGTTTCGCGATCGATTCCTGCTGGACAACGGCGCCTACAACCCGATGGGCCTCACGGATGCCTACAACACGGCCGCCCATCTTCAGGGCCCCTACAAGATACCCAACTTCTCAGTGACCGGGACCTGCGTTTCAACCAACAAAGTGCCGAACGCGCCTTATCGAGGCGCCGGACGCCCTGAAGCCGTGTTTGTTATGGAGCGCTGCATCGACACAATCGCGGCGCGCTTGAAGCTCGATCCCGCTGAGGTGCGGCGCCGCAATTTTGTTCAGCCGGAGGAGATGCCTTACCACGCGGGAATTTTGTACCGCGACGGAGAACCGATCTGTTACGACAGCGGAGATTATCCCGAGACATTGACACGCGCGCTGGCGGCGGCAGGTTACGATGAGCTGCGCAAGCGGCAACAGGAGCTGCGCCAACGCGGGCGCGTTCTCGGTATCGGTATCGGGTGTTACGTCGAGGGAACGGGCGTCGGCTCTTTCGAGGGCGCAAAAGTCCGCATCGATTCATCCGGCCAGCTCATCATTGCCACCGGCGCCACCGGGCAGGGCCAAGGTCACGAAACCGTCTTTGCGCAGATCGCAGCTGACCTCTGGGGATTGAGTCTGGATAAAATTAGCCTCGTCGAAGGTGATACGGCGTCGATACCCTTCGGCTGCGGCACATTTGGCAGCCGCAGCACGGTCAATGTCGGATCCGCAATTCACGGTGCCTCGGTGCGCCTGAAGGAAAAGGTTTTGCGGCTGGCCGCGCACATCCTGGAAGCCAACTTGGATGATTTGCAGCTGGGCGAAGGAAAAGTTTTTGTCCGAGGATTTTCGCAACGATCCATCTCCTTCAGCGACTTGGCCCGCGCGGCGGTACCGGGCTGGGCTTCGAAGCTGCCCGATGATTTGGAACCAGGTCTTGAGGTGACCTATTATTTCATGCCGCCGACGGTGACCTGGGCAAATGCCGCCCACGTTGCGGTGATTGAAGTAGATGTCCAGACCGGCGCAATCAAACTCCTAGACTATGTGGTCGCCCACGACGCCGGCAAGCTGATCAATCCGCTATTAGTAGACGGACAAATCCATGGCGGCGTGGCGCAGGGAATCGGCGCGGCGCTCTATGAAGAGATCGCTTACGATAGCAACGGCCAAATATTGAGCGGTAGCTTGGTAAACTATCTCTTACCCGGCTCGATGGAGGTGCCGCCGATCAAGACGGTCCACCTGGAATCGCTTTCACCGCTCAACCCTTTGGGAGTCAAAGGATTGGGCGAGGGAGGCGCCATCGCTCCTCCGGCGGCGATTGCCAACGCGCTGGCAGATGCGCTCCTACCAATGGCGCCGCAGGTGAACGAAATCCCCTTAACTCCGGATCGCGTCCGGCAACTTCTAGCGCGTAGAGAGGTCAACGTTGAAGCCGGCTCAGGCTCTCCACAGGGCAGTTCAAGTTTGCCACGATAGGCGGTTATGATGAGCAGTAAGCGCGCCATCGAGATCACCGTCAACGATAAACGCTATGACGGACTCGTCGAGCCTCGGACATCGCTCGCTGATTTCCTGCGCGACCAGCTTGGACTCACCGGAACTCATTTGGGCTGCGAACAGGGCATATGCGGCAGCTGCACGGTTCTTTTTAACGGCGAGACTGTCCGTTCGTGTTTGCTCCTCGCCGTGCAAGCGAACGGCGCAGAGATCCTTACGGTAGAGGGGCTGGCGGCGAAGGCCCAAATTGGTGATCGGCTTCATCCGATCCAGCAAGGATTTTTAGAAACGTTGGGTTTCCAATGCGGCTTTTGCACGCCGGGTTTTCTCATGACTCTCTATGAGTTTCTTGGCGAGAATCCGTCTCCATCTGAAGACGAGATACGCGAGCGATTGAGCGGTAACCTGTGCCGCTGCACGGGTTATCAAAATATTGTCGCCGCCGCCCTGTGGGCGGCGGAGCGTCTCCGGGCACAGTCGGATCGGTGATGGCAACCATTCTGCGCCTCAAGGATATCGGCAAGGTCTGGCACATCGAGCGGACCCAAGAACAGGTGGTCGCGCTTGGCGGTATCAGTTTGGCAGTTGAACAAGGCGAGTTCTTGGTTTTCGTTGGACCGTCGGGCTGTGGCAAATCGACCCTGCTGCAGATCATTGCCGGATTGGAGGAACCCGCGAGCGGCACCCTCGAAGTCAGCAAATCTGCGGACGGTCAGAAGCAAACCGGTATGGTGTTTCAGGAATTCGCTCTCTTTCCCTGGCGCACGGTTCTAGAAAATATCGTCTTTGGTCCGGAAGTGAGGAGCGTGCCAAGAGCCCAGCGCGAAGCCAACGCGCAGAAACTGATCGAGTTAGTTCACCTGCGGGGCTTCGAGCATCGCTACCCGCACGAGCTGTCCGGCGGCATGCGCCAGAGGGTCGCGCTGGCGCGCGCTCTTGCCAATGATCCCGCCATTTTGCTTTTTGACGAACCCCTCGCTTCACTGGATGCCCAGACCCGCAAGGTATTGCAGGTTGAGCTCGTGCGCATTTGGCAAGAGACCAAACGAACCTTTATCTATGTAACTCATGGCCTGGACGAGGCGGTCCTGCTTGGTGACCGCGTGGTTCTTTTTACCGCTCGACCGGGCCGTATAAAGGAAATCGTGCCGGTCCGGCTTCCCAGGCCCCGCAGTATTACAGGCCGTGGCGAGGTTGAACTGCTGGAATACCTTTCGGAGCAAATCCGCGATGAGGTGGAACGGTCTCTCAAGGCGGAAGGGCTCACATAATCGAAAGTGGAGTGTTGGAGTAATGGAGTGGTGGAGTGATGGGCAATTCGAGCGGATGTCGGAAGAGTAGTTGAGTGATTCCGTGTCGGACTTGAAACCCAGTACTCCAGCACTCCAGTACTCCATCACTCCAACTGCGACTCGTTTCGGAGGATTTATGAGGTCTCTGTGGAGACGCTATCGGCCGCTTCGAATTATTTCACCGATTGCTTTCTTCTTGATCTGGGAAGGCGTGGTGCGGCTCGGCGAAGTCAATCAACTGCTTCTCCCTGCGCCGGCTTCGGTTCTTCGCACCATGGTCGAGCTAACAATGGACGGCCGTCTGCCGTGGGCCGTCGTTGTGAGTCTCCATCGAGTGCTGCAGGGATTTATCTACGGGTCAGTTCTCGGCATTGGCTTAGGGCTTTTGGTCGGCTGGTTCCGCGCCTTCGAAGATGCCATGGATCCACTCGTCGGCGCGCTCTATCCGATCCCGAAGTCAGCACTCTTCCCCCTCTTCATCCTCTGGTTTGGGCTCGGTGAAACCTCGAAAGTGATGACTATCATGATTGGTGTCGTGTTTCTGGTCCTTATCAACACGGTAACCGGCGTGAAAGCGATCGACCCGGTGCTCCTCAAGGCCGCCCGCGACCTCGGCGCCAACCAGCGACAGATCTTCACCAAAGTCGTGATTCCAGGAGCCTTGCCCAATATATTCACCGGTCTCAGGCTGGGAGCCGGGACGGCCTTGATCCTGGTTTTCATCACCGAGATCGAAGCCACCAAGGCGGGACTTGGATTCCTGTTGTGGGAATCCTACCAGTTAATGTTAGTGAAGCAGGTTTTTAGTTGCACCATTGCCTTCGGCATCCTCGGCATCTTGAGTAGCTGGATTCTGCAGTGGATCGAGCGTGTGCTGTGCCCGTGGAAGCGCTCGTAGTAAAAGGTTTCGGGTTTCAGGTTTCAGGTTTCAGGTTCAACCCGAAATTGGAACCTTCGTCTCCTGAACAATTCGACTCCCAGTTTCTCTGAGGCGAGAATTGCTCAAGTGAATCAATTCCCTCGCCCGCTTGCGGGCAAGGGTGAGGGTGAGGGTGACTTGGGCTATTCTCCACGACTGTATCGCATTGACATGTGCCGAATGGCCGTGTTACATGCGCCCTTGGACGGCGAGCAAACGTAAAAGGAGAACTCAATGTTGAACAAACAAATGAATAGCGCAAAATCCGCTTGGTTTCTGGCTCTAGCCATCGCGCTTGTCGCTCTGATGCCTTCGTCAGCGCGAGCGCAGGAAACTGTGAAACTTGGCGATCTGGCGGCGATCTCCAACGCGGCGATTTACATCGCGGTCGAGAAGGGATTTTTCAAGGAGCAGGGCGTTGTCACGGACATCACCAACTTCGCCTCGGCGGCAAAACAGGTACCCGCCTTGGTGGCGGGC
>CAYZJE010000357.1:0-11785 GCA_964478485.1 uncultured Syntrophobacter sp.
TGTTCAGCACATAGGCGATTTCTTCAGGCCGGTAGCGAGTGTTGACCGGGACGATGACCGCGCCGATTCGCATTAGGGCGAAGTAGGCAAACGCCCATTCCGAGTAGCCGGCCATCCAGATGGCGATTTTGTCACCCTTGCTGACTCCGAGCTTGAGAAACCCGCGCGCGATCAAATCGGCAGTTTGCTTGAGCTGGGTATAGGTGACGGCGCCATTGTGGAACAGGGTGGCGACTCGGTCGCCGTATTGCCGCCCAGCTTCGTCGAGCGCCACACCGATGGTTTTACCCGTCCATTTATCGTCCGACATTTTATCAACCTTTTTGTCTCAGCCGGCGGTTTTGTCACTTGGCGGCATCTATTTATCGCCGACATCCAGCAAAAGCAATCACGATCGGAGCAACGGCGGTGCAGGTTTTCCATTGAACTCCGACGACGCATCGGGATAGATTAGCACTTCGAGCGAGACGAGCTTGAACTGCGTTTGAAGAATTCCTCTATATAAGGAGACAAGCAATGGCCCATCCAAAGCTACGCTTTTATTTTCGCGAACCGACCATCGATCTCAACATCCCGATAACCGATGGCACGGTGAAGATCGACGGCTTCGAGTTTGAACTGGTGCCGACCGAGGATGAGTGCGACGCCTGGGACTGCGGCTTTGCCGCGCGGCTGCGCGCCTATGCGAAAGGCGAGGCGCATATTTCCATCCCAGCGTTTCCCAATCGCAAGTTTCGCCTCGCTTATATTTACGTTAACAGCAAAGCCGGTATTGAAACGGCGAAGGATTTGGAAGGCCGGCGCGTCGGCATCATGCAGTGGGACAACACCGCCGGGGTGTGGGCGCGCGGCGCGCTGCAACACTATTACGGCGTCGATTTGAAAAAGATCAAATGGTGCTCGCCGCGCGCCAGGAAGGAAGGGGTCGCCGCCGGCATCGAGATTGACAAGATTGACGCTCAAGGCGATCCCGATACCCTGCTCGACAATTTACTCATCGAAGGCAAGATCGATGCGGTCATCGGCCCCAACGTGCTGCCTTCGATTACCACGCGCGATCCGCGCACGCGCCGGCTATTCCGCGATTTCCGCAAGGAAGAGCAGGAGTATTATCGCAAGACCGGTATTTTCCCGACCAGCCACATTGTGACGTTGAAGCAATCGTTCGTCGACAAACATCCCAACGCGCCGGTGGCGTTGCTGAAGGCGTTTCGCCAATCGCGCGACGTCGCCTTTGATCGTTTGATGGGGCCCGATCCGCAGATCATCGTCTATTCTTGGATGGCCGCGGCGGTCGCCGAGCAGCGCGAGCTGATGGGCGACAACTACTGGCCGTACAACGTGAGGGACAACGTAAAAGTGCTCGAAGCGATAACCCAATACGGGCACGAGCAGGGATTGTCGTCGACGCGGATCGATTACCAGACCTTTTTTCACGCCGAGGCAGCGGCGTATCCGGGGGCGTGAAAAAGTAGGCAAATGGCATGAGGCAAAAGGCTAGGACGGCGGACAGGATAGACAAGCTTAAAGCTTCGGCAACCAGATCGAGATTCTTCACCGCTTCCAGGCCGGCACGATCGCAGCGATCGCATCGAGATGCAAGAACACGTAGGCCAGCACGGATATGAAACACAAAGCTAGATAGCCGATCTGAATCCATTCGGCGCGCTGGATGCCTCTCATTGTCAACAGACGTCGCGGCAGGTTCGGAGCGAGCGCCAACGCTTGCTGACGCAGCATCGGCATGGCCAAGAGATCGGCGACGATGTTGTAGCCGTCCATTTCGAGAAAATTGAATGGGTATAAATTGATCAGCGCGCTTTCCCAGAGCAGCACGCCGATGCCGAAGCAGAATGCTTGGCTGATACCGGATTCCGCCTGATACGCTGCAAGAAAAGCGATGCTGCCGCAAAATAGTTCGACTAATGGGCCGGCGAGATCGACGATCACGCGCGCCCGCCGCGTTGACATGAAGATATCGGTGACATCGGCGTAGAACGTCGGTAGGACTCCTTGCAGCAGAAAGAAGCCGAGCTCGCGGACGCGCCGGCCGTAGGCCTTGCACGCCAGCGCGTGAACCATCACGTGCATCATCGATACCGCCAACAGAGATGCCAACATGATCGCGCCGCTGAGCCATGGCGTGGTGGAAAGCAGTTGGGTGAATTGCCTGGCCTGGGGACTCAAGCGGAAGGCTGCGATGCCCGCGAGCACCGCCAGGGCGACGGTCAAACCCAGCGTGACCGGATGAAACAGCAAAAAGCCGCCGCATCGGTAAAGCGCCGAACAAAAACGGTCGGCGTGGGGTACCGTGAAGGATAATCTGCGCCAGCATTTTGCCACCGATGTGAATCCCATCGCCCCAAAATTCGCCTGATTGCGCGCCAAGCTTTTTTGCAGGTCCAAATCCTCCCGTTCGACGAGCAAGCCGGCCTGGTAGAGCTTCACCAGCAACTGGCGGATCATTGAGTAGTCGAAAGCACCGAAGGCGAAATGAAAAGATCGCGCAATCTCTTCGAGGGAATGGCTGCCATCGAAGAGTTCCCACAGGAAAAACTCTTTACTGTCGACCGACAGGTAGCGCTCGCGCTGGAGATTTTTCAGTATGTAACTGCGGCTGCCGTCGGGGCTCTGCGGTTGAGCCGTGATCGCCCAGGCTGCTTGCGCCACGCGTTGCGGCCGGTAGCCGAGGTAGGCCTGGCCGCTCTGGATCTCGTGGATCTGAAAGCCCGCTTCGCCCGCCTTGCGCGTGAGCAGTTCGAGTTTCGCCGGTTCGGCCATGGCGGTAATCAGGTGGATTTGCGTCCGAACAGCGATTGGCTGCCGGAGGAATAGCCGGTGGCTTCCAGACCCCAGCGGATGGCGTCGCGGGTTTGCTCGTTGGTGAGGCGCAGCCGTTGGATAAAAATCGTCACTAGGCGGTAGCAAATCTTCGCGGCCATTTCCGGGTGGTGCGACAAAATATCTTGGAAGACGCCGCGGTCGAGTCGCCAGAGGAGCGAGTCAACTTCGACATTGGCGGTGGCCGAGCGCAGCGCGTTGTCGAACAGTCCCATCTCGCCAAAGAAGTCGCCGGACTGAAAGCGCGTCAACACCATGTCGACATCGCCGGCGACGTGCTTGCTGATCACCACCGAGCCTCGCTCGACGATGTAAAGCGCATCGGACTCGTCCAACTCGCGAAAAATCACCGCGCCGGCATTGACCTTCTTGGCGATCAGCAATGGCGCTAGAGTGGCCAAGGCAACGGCATCGAGGTCCTGGAACAGGACGACTTTATTCAAGATGTCGGGAACTGGCGGCATATTTGGGATGAACTTTATCGAGAATGCTAGCGGGCTAGGTGCGAAAGCGCAAGTAAGTTTTCCGGCTGCGCCACCGTGAAGCGGGCGGCAGCTTGCCGACGTGGCGATGGCGAGAACGAAACCTTTACTAAAGGTCGACCGACTTGGCTAGGCCGCCGATGCCATTTTCTTGACCGGTAGGTGCTCGTTACGGTCGTAGGCTTGGACCGGCACCGGTTTCAGATCCCAGATGATGCCGAAGAAAGCTAACGACTTGAGAATGTAATAGGTAATGTCGATTTCCCACCAATAGAAGCCCTGGCGGACGGTACCCATATGTTGGTGATGGTTGTTATGCCAGCCTTCGCCGAGGGTGATCAGCGCCAGCCAAAAATTATTTCGGCTCTCATCGCCGGTGTCGTAGCGCTTGGTGCCGTATATATGCGACAGCGAATTGATCGTCGCGGTGCCATGAAACAATACCGTGGTACTGATGACGAAGCCCCAAACCAAAAGTTGCAGGCCGGTGACACCGAGCGATGGCGCGGTATGCTCCAGACCGAGCCCGCAAAGATAGACCAGCAACGCCAAAGAGAGCGGTACGGCTTTGTCGTAACGATTGAGCCAAACCAATTCGGGAAAGCGGGCGAAATCTTGAATGCGATTATATTGAGTGGCGTAAAAACGGTTGCACATGAACCAGCCCATGTGGGAGCGGAAGAAGCCGTAATGGATCGGTGAGTGTGGATCGGCGGGTGTGTCGGAGTTGCGATGATGCTCTCTGTGGTTGGCGGCCCACCAGAGCGGTCCACGTTGAGTAGCCGACGCGCCTAAAAGGGCGAAGATGAATTGCGCCGGCCGTGAAGTCTTGAAAGTGCGGTGTGAAAAATAGCGATGGTAAATTCCAGTGATCGCGAACATGCGCACAAAGTAAAGCGTTAGCCCGGTCAGGACCGCGGTCCAGCTCCAACCGACCAGAAATATCCCCAGACAACCGAGGTGCAGGATGATGAATGGGATCGATCTCACCCAATTGACGCGATCTACCGCACCGCTTTTATCGACAGGGACGGCGGCATGGTAATCGGCGTCGAACCATTGAACCAGGGAGTTGACTACAGCCTTGGCAAATACACGTTTCATTAATCGGAGACGATACCATGCGGCGGGCTCGGCTTCAATCAAATTCTCGAAATTAACCGCAATTTAACCTGGTAATCTCACTACTACTTTCTGCGCTCCTATAATGACGCTTACGCTGCGCTTTCGGCGCCCGTTAAAAATGATAGAGCCGCTCGGGGTTTTTGCTCAGAATTCTTTCGATGGTCGGCGCGCTCAAGTCGCCGCGCTTAATCAGGCCGTGAGCGAGTTGGTCTTGACGGAAGGCGTCGCCGTGGGGAAAGTCGGTGGCTGTCAATCGCGGCGCGTCGTGTTCGTGATTCGTGTTCGTGAATCGGATCAATTTTCAAAAACGAGCACGAACAGGATCCACGAGCGCGACCTCTCGACTTCAGCTCGCTGCTAAATCCCCATATGGTCTTCGGGCTTGCGCCGCCGGCCTTTGTCGCGCGGGATGCCGCGCCAGTCGCCGGACATCCAGAACTCGGTCAAGCTGCCGAACGCGCCGAGGGGAATCGCCAACGCCATGATGAAATACCAAAGATTGTCGCTGTAGTTGCCGAGGAAAGACATGAGCATGGCGACGAGCTTCGCGGTGGCGCCGCCGAAGATTGCGCCCATCAACAATCGCGTGGCGCGCTGCACGCCGTAGTGCGTGGCGTAAATGCCCCAAAGCCCGCCGATAAAAAACGCCAGAAACGGTCCCAGGCAAATCGCGAAGATTGCGCCTGCCGCGCCGCCGTGCAGTGACGCGTCTTCCAACTTTTCTGCTTCGGTTTGGCTGCCGACACGAATATCGCCTCTGATGACGCGAGAGAGATAGTGCACCGCGCCGTAAATGCCCAAGTCAGGCCGCAGGCCGTCCCAGTAGAGCGCGACCTGGGCTTGCAGATTTTGGGTCGCCGCCGGTTCGGGAAACAGATGCTTCAAGTCGGCACCAGCCTGTAAGCCGACGACATGCTCTTTGCGCGCGACGACGAGCAGGACCGACCGCCGAAGTTCGGCGTCGCTGAGCGGTAGCGCTTTGAAAGCTTTCTTGCCTAAGCTCTCGATATTCTCGCCATCGAGACTTTTGACCGTGAGAAGCGCGACGCCATTCCCCGTTTCAGTGTTGAAACGGTGCAGGCGCTCTTTGAGATCGTCCATGCTCGCCGGCGGCAACATGGCGGCGAAGTCGTTGATGCCGGCTTGCAGCGGCGGCAAATCTATGGCGACGCAATTCGAATTGAGAACGAGGCTAAGAAATGCGGCGAGCAAGAATATCATTACACTCTACCACCCGACTCCCGCGCGCGCCGATCCATTGCCGCCAATTCGCTGTTGCTCAGCGGAAAGCCGAACTGTTCATTGCGCATGCGCAAACGCTGGCCGGATACTTCGCAGATGATCTTCGCCGCGCGGGCGAAAGCCGCTGGTGTCTTCACCAGCGGCGACAGCGCACGGCCGCCGCTGTCCTTGTGGCCGACCTCGTCGAGTAAAATTTCGTGAAACACTTTGGCGATCTTGCCTTCGGTGCCAGACTTTTTCAGCTTGCTGCAAACCTGATAGAGCGCGCCGCCGCCGCCCTCGGTCAGCGTGATCGCGGCGCGTTCCAGACTCTCGTCTTGGCGACGAATTTCTCTTGTGCTAATCTTGCCCGAGCCATGCAATAGGGTCGCGTAGCTCGGCGAGTAGCGCGCGCGAATCTTCGCCAGCCTTTTATCCTCCGGCAGCCAGAGCAAATCTTCAAACGTCACTTTCTTGCCGCTCAGATCTTCCACCAAATCCATGACGAGTCGAGCATGCTTGGTTTCGTCGGCGAGCTTCTCGGTCAACTCTTCGTAGTCGTGGCGGTCGATGCCGCGGTCGATCTCCGGATAGAGCTTCGCCAGCGCCGTGAAGATGGGCTTGATCGCCGAGTATTCCTTAAACGCCTGCGCGCGCAGCCAGCGAAAGTGCTCGGTGCGCTTACGCGGCTTGTTAAAAAACGCCGCGATCACCGCACGTTCCGCGGCAGCGTAATTGCGCGCAAGTTGCGTGAGTGTTGTTAAGTACCGCGTCATAGATCAATTCTCACCACGAAGGACACGAAGAAGGGGCACATTTCTCGCGCCAAGCACGCCGAGCACGCGAAGTTCGGAAGTGGTATTTTCCTTTGCGGCCTTTGCGTTCTTTGTGGCCAGCCGTCCGACTCCGAATCTTCTTCTTCAAACGACTTGAACGATTTGAACGTTGGAACGACTGGAACGAGTTATTTTACCTGGGCGGCACCGGGACCACCGTGCCGCATTTCTTGCAGGTTCGTAGTTGCTCGTCACCGTAGAATTTCTCGTACACCTGCCCCACCGGATCGGCGCGGTAGTCGCCGACTTCGACGGCGACTTCGTAGACTTTGAAGCCGCACTTATCGCAGTACCATTTGAATTGATCGCGCTCGCCGGGTTGGCGTTTTCGTTCAAACACAACGAACCAGGAATTCTCCTCGACCCGCGGCGAGTGGGGCACGCCGCCGGGACAGAGGAACACTTGGCCGGCCCGGATCACCGCGTTTTCTTGTTTGCCTTCGGGCGTGATGTAGACAAGAACCTGTACGCCGCTCAGTTGCAGCGTTACTTCGTCGGCGGGATCGATGTGAAAATCCTTGCGCTCTCTGCGCCCGCTGCTCAGGAACGCGATGGATTCCGAGTCCTGCCACAGCACGCGGCGAGTTTTGCCTTCCGCTTTGACCTCTTCGACGACGCCGGCCAGATCAATGGGGGTGAGTTTCTGCATAACCCCTCCTGCGCTGAACTATAGCGCTTTCGAATCTGTAACGGCAACCATGTGAAGCATTGGCTGCGATCCACTTTGCGGCGAGGGTCGCGCAGCTCCCGCTCCAACGTTAGCCCCTTGACCCGCATGCGGTTGTCCTGTCTTAATCGGTCTCAATGTCGATCAAGTTTGAATGGGATCCTCGGAAGGCCCGGCGCAATCTACGAAAGCACGGGATTGAGTTCTCTGAGGCTTCCACAGTTTTTGCTGACACGTTCTCGATCACGATACCTGATCCCGACCACTCTGAGGACGAGGAGCGATGGGTGACCATAGGACTCTCGACTCGCCGGCGGCTGCTCGTCGTGGTACATACAGATGCAGGAGAAACGAGCCGTCTAATCAGTGCGAGGCGGGCTGACCCTCAGGAACGGAGGAAATATGAAGAAGGCGACAGGTAAAGACAATAACATGCGCGATCATTATGACTTCACCGGCGGCGTACGTGGAAAGTATGCGCGGCGGTATGCTGAAGGGAGCAATGTGGTGGTGCTCGATCCTGACGTTGCGCGCCTGTTTCCAAATCGTCAGGCGGTCAATGATACGCTACGGGCGGTTGCCCAGATTGTTCAGATACAGGAGCGAAGGCGCAGCGGGGCTAAAAAAACGGTTCCACCCAGCCGCGGTTCAGTCGCGGGTCGTAACGGGATTGGGAGAACGCGTTCCGGCCGCGGCGGGTGACGTGCTGCGTTGGTGATTTTTAGGAGCGTATAGCGATCAAGGAACATGACAGGATCGCTCTGAAAACAAACATTCCCGCGGTAAAATTAAAAGCCGGCGGTGTCGGAACCGTGATCCACGTTCATAAGAAAAGCGCGGCTTTTGAAGCTGAGTTTTTGACCCTGCACGGCGAAAGGGTCGACGTTGCCACTTTGGATGCTTCTCAGGTTTGGCCGATTCAGAAGAAAGAAATCGTTCACGCGCGTCCGCTGAAAGCGTCGTGATGCGAACCCCCGACGTTCCTGTCCTTCGACCCTGCAAAATCGTTCGGGCAACCCAAGCCATGCCGGTTTCCAAATTCAACGTTTAAGGTTCCTGGGTTGCCACCGTTCGCGGCGCTTCCGTGGAAAGAATTGACTGCTCGAACGGCTGGAACGATTAGAACAGGATGGATTCCGAAATCTGCTACAGCCCACGGCGACATTTGCTTGCGGCTTTAACGCGGCAAAGGCTGACAATCGTCCAGTGTTTACCGGGGAGGAATTTTCGTTGTTAAGGAACGAAGATGATTATAAGATCGCTCACAACTAGAAATCCATCGGTCGAGATAGACTGACCGACTTACTTCATAGTAAGCCGGCTAAGCAAAGCCCTTCACTAGAAAGGTCTTATACTGAATTGCCTTATCGGGTTGAGTACTCACCTGAGACCGAAGAGCATTTGCGATTCTTGACTGCCCGTCAGCGGGCGACCGTTCTGGATGGCGTGGACGAACAACTGATGTACCAGCCAACAGTGGAAACAAGAAACCGTAAACCCATGCGACCAAATCCGCTGGCTCCCTGGGAGTTACGGATTGGGAATTTAAGGGTGTATTATGACGTCGAAGAAGATCCAGAGCCGGTAGTGCATATTCGGGCGGTCGGGGTGAAGGAACGCAACCGCGTGCGCATCGGCAGAGAGGTGATCGAGCTATGAGAGTGATTGAGAAGTCAAAGGCCACGGCCTCCTTGGCGACGTATACGAACAGGGTGAAAAAGGAATCGGTGATTGTGACTCGTAAAGGGAAACCGATTGCTGCCTTGGTGCCGATCGAGAATGCAGACTTAGAGACCGTCTCGTTAAGCACCAACCGGAAATTTCTGGAGTTGATCGAGCGTTCGCGTGCTCGCCAGCGGGTGGAAGGAAGTATTTCCAGCGCAGTGATCCGCCGAAAGCTGGGAGTGAAAAAGAGAGAAAAGGCCTTGAGGTAAATACGGAGAATAACCGACGTTGCCGATCGATGGATCGATTTGAGAGCGATGCGGACCGACTGTGGGCCGCAAAGACCGACAATCCCGCAGTGTTTGCCAGAAAACAAATTTCGTTGTTAAGCAGCGAAAACGATTATAGTGTCGGCCGCGATCATGAAATCGAAGGTCGAGATAGATTGACTGACTCACTTCATAGGTAGGCGGACTCATTCCACAATGCCAGCCATCTCTGAAGTTACTAAGCGTGCCATCGCTGACGGCGTACCAGCAGCTCGGTATGTCTGAGCGATCGTCAAAAATTGACAAATGGACTGCGCACGTTAGTGGAATCGCGAAAGTAGTTAAGCTGACGATAAGCAAACCGAGGCGTTATGATCGCGTTTAAGTCATTTGACTACTTCGTAATTGCTATAGGGATGATTGGGACGTTGAATGTATTTGGCGCGTTACCCAAAATGCCGCAACTGATAGTAGTCATTTTGGGCGCAGTTTCCGGAATAATCTGTTGCTTTTCGATCGTATCGCTTAGTCTTAACCGGTATGTGCGGCATCTTGACCCACAACAACAGCGCTTTCACGTTTACCATCTTTTCGCTAACCTTATTCCAACGATCTATATTCTCACTCATTTGACAGAAACGCCCTGGGAGCGTTTCACATGTTGACAGCGGAGGTCAGAAACGAAGTTCCGAAAAGCTGGACAGGATTTCGGGCACACAATATTGATTATCCGTTAGGTCTCTCGCCTTGACGGTTTGACAACGGCGGTGATAAGTTTCCAATCAATTCAATTCGGAGGTGCTGTATGGCTGAGCGCGTTTGGGAGAAATTTCTCACGGAGCAAGATAAGGCGACCTTAGTTGGCAAAGCCGATCGGCGCGTCGGTTTTGGCGAGCGGCCGGCGTTGTTGTTGATCGATCTTTATCGGTGGGTGTTCGGCGATAAGGCTGAGCCGGTAACCGAAGCGATCAAGACTTGGCCGGGGAGTTGTGGTCTCGCCGGTTGGAATGCTCTGCCGTCTATACAAAAACTTCTCGCCAAGGCGCGGGAAGTCGGTATTCCAATCATCCACGTTACCGGCATGGATGGCGTCGCCGTCGAGCCTTGGGCTTTTCGTCGCGATACCAAGAAACGCGCAACCATGAGCGCGGAAGAACTAGATCGATTCCGCCGCCGTTACGACATTGTCGACGAGGTCAAGCCGATCCCTGGCGAAACGGTGTTCAAGAAAGTCTCGCCGAGCGCATTCTGGGGCACGCCGCTCGTCGGCCATCTGAATTTCCTCGGTGTCGACACGATCATCACTTGCGGCGAGAGCACCAGCGGCTGCGTGCGCGCCAGCGTGGTCGACGGCACGACCAATC
The DNA here is from genome assembly GCA_964478485.1 of uncultured Syntrophobacter sp. Taxonomy (GTDB): domain Bacteria; phylum Desulfobacterota; class Binatia; order UBA9968; family UBA9968; genus DP-20. The sequence goes on from CAYZJE010000357.1 coordinate 10,471, forward strand.
GCTTGCGCATGGTGGTCGCCGAAGAGTGCGTGTTTGACCGCCACGAAGCTTGTCACGCGATTAACTTGTTCGACATGAATCAAAAATACGCCGACGTGCTACCGCTGGACGACATCGTCAAGTATCTCGACGCCTGGCGCGCCGAGAAGGCGGGACAGGTCGGCTACGCCAATAACAGCATCGAGTATTTAAAAGATCTCGGCCTCGGCGAGGAGTATAAGGGTTTGCGGTAGTCTCGCAGAATTGTAGGGGCGCAGCATGCTGCGCCCGTCTTCAAGACCGGCTGAAGTCGGACGCGGCTCCGGCCGGTTGCCGTTTCAGCCCGTACCACGTGAGCGCAAGGACGACGAAGGAACTCACCGCCATCGCTTGAAAACCTTGTTCGTAGCCCAGTTTTTCGATCGCCACGCCGCATAAGAGCGGCCCCAGCATTTGTCCGACCGAAGTTGAGGCGCGCGATAGGCCGAGGCTCAAACCTTTGGCCGACGGCGGCGCGCACTGCAACGCGAAGGTCGTCGAGCCGACGTTGGTCAAGCCGAATCCTAACGTCATGACCGCTAGCGGCAACAGCAGCGTGAAGTAGCCGCTGCCATAAACTTGTAGAAGAAACATCGGAATCCCGACGGCGACTCCGAGTAAAATCACGCGAAAAGATTGAATCCGATCCGCCAGCAAGCCGCCGCTAAATCGCCCGAGCGTGTCAGTGAGCCGCGAGATCGATACCATGGTGCCGACGATGTCGAGGCCGATGCCGCGTTGATTGACGGCGAAGAATGGAAACGCGACGCGGGTCACGCCGACTAAAAAAAAGAACGACTGGCAGACGGCGAGGCAGGAGGCGAGAAAGGGCGGCTGCTTCAGCAAGCCGACTCCTTCACGCCACAGCGTTGTCGAGGTGTCTCTTATGCTTTTACGGTAGCGGTGCGCGCCGCCGAGCAGGACCAGAATCAAGCCGAGCACTTCGGGCACGGCGTAGAGCAGAAACAGCGCGTTGGAGCCAAGCCATTTGCCGACGAAGCCGCCGAGCAGCGGGCCGAGGGTGAAGCCGATGCCCAACGCCGAGGCCATCTGTCCTTGGACTTTGCCCTGCTGCTCGGGCGCGGATTGATCGAAGCCGATTTTTCTCAACGAGAGCGCGAACATCGCTTCGGTGAGGCCGTAGACGGTGAAGACCACGAGAAATACCGGCATGGCATCGAGAAAAAGATAGCCGATCACGCTCATGGCGAAGCCGATCACTACCGCGGCGATGAGCAAAGTGCCAGAACTGAAGTAGGTCGCCATCACACCGGAAAACAGATCCGAGCATACCCGG
>CAYZJE010000358.1:0-6945 GCA_964478485.1 uncultured Syntrophobacter sp.
ACAGCTGCCGCGGCTTCGCGTCGGTGCTGAAGGACAGTTCAATCTCGACCTGCAAGATTGGTTTGAGCTGCGCGCCATGCTCACGACGGCGAAAGCAATCGTCCAGTCAGCGCTGGCGCGGACAGAAAGCCGCGGCGCGCATCAGCGCGAAGATTTTCCTGCGCCTGACGATTCGTTGCTCAAGAATCAAGTGTTGGAATTGAAAGACGATGCATTAGCGACAAGGTGGATCGATCCGGTTCGTCTGCAAGAAAACGATTTTCATCATGACTGAAGCATCGCTCAAGACCGCAACTCTGCATGTTCGGCGCGGCGCGCCAGGACAAGCGGCGCGTTACGATGACTTCACAGTGCCGTATGAAGACGGCATGTCCGTGCTTGACGCGCTGCGCTGGATTCGCATCCACTTAGACAGCACGCTGGCGATCCGCTACAGCTGTATCAACGCCAACGCCTGCAAGACCTGCATGGCGCTGGTTAACGGCGAGGTCGAGTACACCTGCATCGCCAAATTGACACCGAATGTGACGACTGTCGAACCGCTGCCCAAGCGGCCGCTGATCCGCGATCTGGTGACCGATATCCTGGCGGAGGAGGAAAAGCTTCCAACGTGAAAGTCTAAAGGGGAATGGCTGATTTCAATCTAAAACATTTTCTATTTCAGGTGGCTGTCTGGATTATCGTTGCCGCCGGTGTGTTGAGTTTCGACCAGCCGTTTGGCGTGCCGCGGGCGGTGATGGGCGCGCTGCTGCTGACTCTCTTTCTTGGCTTCGTAACTCTCAAACTCTTCGTCTTTTTCGACCGCGAGCAACGCTTCATCGCAGCCGGCGTGACCCTGTCGTCCACGGTCGTGCTGATCCTGCTGACGGTCAAGTTCTATTGGTTCGACTTTGAACTGAAAGCTTTGCATTTCATCGGTATCTTTATCCTCCCTCTGGTCGTGAGCGTTTTAACCAATGGTTGGCGCAAGGGGGAATGATGCCATTTCGCCTGGTGACTTTCGGTCCATTCGAGCCAGAGTGAACCGGGCTATAGGCAACAGGCCTTAGTCCAACCAATCTTTGTCTTTGAGCTTTCGCGGCAGATAGGTGTTGGTTAAGTACTGAAAATCTTTGTTGGCGAGAGAATCAAGCTCGAACTTCAAACCGCTGGCGAGCATGCCTTTGATTTCGTTCTGCCATTCTTTTTTCTGGAACCACTGATATTTCATCAGTTCTTTGGCGCGGTTGATGTCCTTGTCATTTAATTTGATGCCGACATTACGCGGCAGGCCGTAGCGGTCGGGATCGGCGCTGGAGAAGCCGATGAATTTCGCCTTGGGAATCGCCATGCGCTCGCTTTCGAAGGCGAGGTTGATCGAGCCTTGCTTGACCACAGAGTAGATGTAGTAACCCCAGGGGTCGTTGTCGACAAGAACGTAAACCGGCAGCTTGTATTCCTCGTGCAGCCGGCGCGCCAGACGGCGCACGCCGCGCGGCGGCTGGCCGTTGCCGGTGAGCAAGATGCAATTATACCTGCGCCAGAATTTATCTTCCGACAGGCGATTCCACTGGGTGCCTTTCTCGACCAGCAGCACGAAGTCGGCGCTGCATTTGTTGATCTGAATATACTCGGGCTCGACGATCGACGGCACGGAATAACCGCCTTTACCGAGCCGAGTGCAGTCGACCCGGTCGCCGTCGTCCACGAGTACCAACGGCCCGACGACGGTGCCGGAGTTCTCGGCGCGGACGTGCAGCTCCTCGCGCAGCGCTTCCAGCGTGACTTCGAGGTCTTCAATCAAGGGATCGGACTCGTTCTGGCCGTCGAATGTGTTTTCGTTGGAGTTCTTGATCGTATGCTTGGTGCGGTAATAAATTTCCCGCAGCGAGGTGGTCAGATTGGCGCGCTGTAGTTCGGCGAGGGCGTCGGCGACTAGCACCGTCTGCATAAATTTTTTCGCCATGCCGACGTTAAAAAAGGTTCTAGCCTGTTTGCGCCGGCCCATTTCGATGATGCCGCGTTTCTGGTTGAAGTTGACGTTGGCGAGACTGCGCACGGGGATCGACAGAGATGGGTCCTGATTGCGTTGCGCGGCGCTGATGACGAGGTCGGCGACGCCGATCAGCTTTTTTTCCACCGCGCCGTTATTTTTTGGTTTTTTTGCCGCCATGTTTCTTTCCTGCCTTTTGGCTGCCTTTCTCGAAAGCCAAGGTCATTTGCTTGGCGCCAGCGGGCTTTGCGCCGCGCTCAAGCTTGGCGCTTGTCCCTTTGACTTTGCGGCTCGGTGTAGTTTTTTTAATCGCCAACGTCGGCAATGCCGGTTCCTGCTCTTCCGCTGCGTTGGTAGCTGGAACCTCGACTTCATTCGACTGACCGGCCGGCAATGCCGGCACGTTGCCTTCGACTCCGTCGGCGGTGACGATGATCGAGTGAGGCAGACCCTCCGGGCCGCCGCCATCATGGCCGAGGATCTCGTCGGTCTTTTCGCCGCCGGTGCGTTTGCTGGCGATCTTTTGGAGCTGGTCTTTGAGCTTTTCCTTAGCGAGCTTGCCGCCCTTCAAGCGGGCGCAGGCATCGACCACTTCTTCGATATAGAGCTCGAAGATATTGCGCCGGCGAAACTCGCTCTTGGCGCGCTCCCGGCGCCTTAAAAATACCCCGAGCCGCCGGCCGCACTCTTGCAACGCGAGCTTGATTTCTTTTCTGATCTCGTCGTAGTCGGCGATCGCCTCTTTGGATTCGCTGGTGAACGGCACCCAGACCGACGCCATGTGGACTAAAACGACCATCGGCCCGGCCGGCAACGCGCCGCGCGATTTCGCCACGCCGTAGTTGCGCCAGGTGGTGTCGAGCACGGCTTTGAAGGTCGCGCAGGCGGACTGCTGATAGAGCAGCGGCACGCGGTTGGCGTAGCGGATGACCCGGGCCAATTCATTGTCATCGTCATGTTGCTCGCCCTCGGCGAGGGGCATAACGGGTTGCTGCGGTTTGCCTGCCGCTTGTTCCGGCCCTTTGCCAAAGGCCAAGCCTGCTTCAATGACAAACGGGTTGCCGCGGTAGACCGCGGGCGGCCGGGTCACCGCGGTGTAAAACTCGCCTTTGATCTGTTTGTACAGGCCGTGCAGAATCGCCGTCTCACCGATGGGCGAGATGCAATTGCTCGGCGGCGCCATGATTTTCGTCGCTTGGATCGCCTTGTAAAAGGTTTCGGCGGCGGCGCTGTGGAGACTTCTCGGCTTGGTGTCGGGCGAAAGCTTCGCCGCTTTGCAGATTCCTTGCGCGAGGCCGGTGGACACCCGGCTAAACTCGCTCGAGAGAAATCCCGTTAGCGAGTGGCTCTTGGTGTCGTGCAGCATCTTGAGCATCATGCCGAATTCTATTCCATACGGATGCGGCTTGATCTCGCGCGGCTGCGGCGGCAATGCTTCAATGGTGCGCGGGTATTCCTTGGTCTCGCCTTCCGGCGTGTGGTAGACGAGTTTGACGTGCGGGTTGGCGATGGCGGTCTGTTCTAAATATTCGTCAACCGATGATCGCCCTTTTTGATAGCGGCCTTCGATTTCGAGACTGACTTGAGTGCCGCGATGATTTTCCCAATCGATCTTCTTGTTCTCGAAAATCCGCGGTTCGTTTTTCTTGGTGTCGATCTGCACTTCAAAATAATGCGCCGGCGCGCGGGCGCCGGTGCGCGAGGTAATCTGCACCGGCTTTCCTGTAGTCAATTGCGCATACATGCCGGCGGCCGAGATACCGATGCCTTGCTGGCCGCGGCTCATGCGCAGGCGATGGAATTTCGAGCCGTACAGCAGCTTGGCGAAAATCGGCGGGATCTGTTGGCGCACGATGCCCGGTCCATAATCGATCACGGTGATGCGGAAACGAGTCGCCTGGCTCGGCGCCGGTGTCGCGCCGCCGCTGGCAGCCACTTCGAGTTTGACGATCACTTCCGGCAGAATCCCCGCCTCTTCACAGGCGTCCAGGGCATTGTCGACGGCTTCCTTCACGCAAGTGAGCAGTGCCTTGCGCGGATTGTCGAAGCCCAACAGATGGCGATTTTTTGTGAAAAATTCCGAGACGGATATTTCCCGTTGGCGCGCGCCCATCTCGGCGGCGGACAGGGCGAGTTTGGGCTTAGGCCCCGCCGCCGGCAACTCGCTGGTTACGGCCTCGGCCTTTGGCATCGGTTTAGACATGGCGAAGTTTTATCTCCAAGGATTAATTTGGCGGCAATGGCGCGCGTCGCCCAGGATGAATGACCCAGTGAAAGAATGCCGATGAGATTCAAACGCTCACGCTTCGGTAGGTTAACCTTCGCGGTTAATTATAGCAGAGACGGCGCTCTTGTGAATCCCTGCGCGCCAATTTAAGAAAAATTCTCCGACGGTTGTTTTCGCGCCGGTGCAGCGAGTGAGGATGTAAAAGCTAGCAGGCTGCTGAAACAAAGTGGAACATGCTTCGACAAGCTCAGCATGAACGGATTATTCTCAACAATTTTAATCTCTAATCCGTTCGTCCTGAGCCCCGTCGAAGGACTCCGAGGGGGTTTTCACCAGTCTGCTAGGTCGCGAAGAACGCGAAGGCGCGCACTTCGATGCTCTGGCGCGCTGGAGCTTTAGCCGGCGACGATGGATCGTCGAACGAGGTGTGCGGCGTGAAGCGGGCCCGGCCGTCTTTTGCCGAGTCGTAAACTTTAAATACCGTCGCTTCATCGCGGCGCATCTCGGGAAAATAATACCAGCGGTGATTGGCATTGTACTTTAGCCGGTAGGTTTGGCCGACCCGATGGGGGTAGCGGCGCTCGGCGACCACGAGATCTTCCATCGCGACGCTCTGTGCATCGGCGAGGGCGAGGGGATTTGCTTGGATCGGCTGGTTGACGGCGCGCCAAACCTGAATGATCGCGAAGCGGCCGGTTAGCAACTCCTCCGCTTCCTCCGGGAGGAACTCGCGCACACGGTTCGGTCCCGACCATTCGGTATAATCATTGTGCGCCGACAGCACCGGCTCGCGGATCAGCTTTTCGTCGCGCTCGGCTTGGTCGCCCGAGCGCAGCGTATGATCGAAAATCACCACGCGGGACGCGCCCGATTCTCGTTTGATCAATTGCTCGATTTCCGGGTAGTACACCGAGGCAAGTTCCGCCGCGTCGAAGAAGTTTGCTACTTTGGTTTTATGCTCGACAAAGACAAAGCCGTGCTTTTCCAGCGCAAGCTCGCCGGTGTGCAAACGGCCATTGCGCAGTGCCATCGGCATCAGCTGGTGCTCACCGGTCTTACGCCGGCGAATATTGTTTGGACCGAAGGTCTCGTTGACGAGCTTCTCGCCGGTGTCGACTGTGTAGGGGATACCGACCGTTAGTTCGGAAGTCATAGGATATCCTTTCGAAACTGGTTATTCCGGGTTTCCCGTTAAGAAGAATTCACCACAGAGGCACAGAGTTCACAGAGTTCACAGAGTTCGGAGAATTTCTTAATCAACAACTCAATACTCCGCGCCCTCCGCGCCTCGGCGGTGCAATCTCCGAGCCGCGCTTCACAGGAAAGCCTGAAGGCCCTCTAAACTTTACCGCGTTGCTGATTTGTTTTACTTGAGCCGCCCCTCGTTTTTCAATTCCTGCTGTGCCTGCTTTAAGATTCGCTCGTTGATGACGCGGTCAAGGGTAAAGTTTTTGTCGACCAGCCCGGTGCGGATGTCATCATCGAGCATGATCTGGATACCATCCCAGGCGACCGAAAGATCGGCGGCGTAACCGGGGCTGAAAAGATCGTAGGCGCGATTGACGACATAGGGGTCGCCTTGGAGTCCGGCGGCAAAGCCGATCTTAATCGCTTCTTGCTTATTGTGCTTGGCGAACTGCATGCCGAGAATTACCGCCTTTAAAAACCGCTTAGTGGTTTCGGGATATTTCTCCAGCATCTCGCCGCGCGTGACGTAGACGCTTTGCGGCACGCGCAGGGCTTCGTTCAAGTTGACGATCATGGGGAAGCCCTTGTCGAGCAGCTTGACCGCGTCCTCGGCTGAGAAGGGCGCAGCAGCGATCAGACCTTTCTCTAGCGCGCCGGCGCGCACCACGGTTTGGCCGATGGCGCGCAAGGCGACGTCCTTGTCGGGATCTATGTTGTTGCGCTTGAGATAAAGTCGAATCGTAAAGTCGGAGAATGTCCCCGCGCCGGTGATGCCGACGATTTTGCCGCGCAGGTCTTCAAGCCGTTTATTTTCTTTGCTGCCGATCACCGTGTAGTTGGTATAGTTCGACAGCGACGAGATGATGTTGAGATCCAGCCCTTTCGCTTTACTTCGTATCGCCGCTTGGGCGCCGCCGATGCTGGCGAAATCGACATTGCCGGAGATCAGCGCGGTAATCGCGATCGGTCCGCCGCGCACGAAGATCGGCTCCACCGTCAAACCCTGCTCTTTGAAAAAGCCTCTATGATTGGCGATGCGGAAGGGGAGTTGGGCGTTCCACGAGAGACTGACGAAGACGACGCGGAGATTTTTCTTTTCTTGGGCGTGGGCTGACGGGAAGAATAAGACGGATAGGACATATAGGACAAATACTAAAGAGGCTAGATTGGTTCGGCTCATGATCGTCTTACGGCTCGATCTTGATGATCGACGCGCCGATGCCGTCGATGGACGTCTTGCCGTCAGCGGCGAGATTGTCGCGGCGCGGCGTATCGAAGTTGCTGACATAAGCGGTGGCCTCGACGAAGACTACGGAAGTGGGATATTCAAGGGGCCCCTTACTGTCGTTTTTTTGCACGTCGAACGCGCGCCCATCCGGTTGCACGAGAACCACGGCGTTGCGCTCGTTGGCGGCGACCCACAAATTGCCCTGGGGATCGAAAGCCGGGCCGTCCGCGCCTTCGAGCAGAGTAGTTTGCGTCATCAGCACGGGCTGTCCGGCTTTGCCATCGTTGCCGATGGCGAGCTTCCAAATCGCGCCGCGCGCAGTGTCGGTGA
>CAYZJE010000359.1:0-7094 GCA_964478485.1 uncultured Syntrophobacter sp.
CCCGAACCGGAAGTGTTGCTGACGGAAGCGCAAAAGGTGCCGGGGCTCGACGGCCGCAAGATGAGCAAGAGCTACGGCAACGCGGTGTTTCTCTCCGACACGCCGAAGGAGATCGATCAGAAAATCAGCCGGATGGTGACCGACCCGGCGCGTGCCCGGCGCACCGATCCAGGGGAGCCGGAGAAATGTCCGGCATTCCAGCTGCACAAAATTTATTCCACGCCGGACGAGATCGCCGAAGTGTCGGCGGGCTGCCGCAGCGCGGGCATAGGCTGTCTCGATTGCAAAAAAATCATGATCAAGCATGTCATCGATGACCTGGCGCCGTTCCGCGAAAAACGCGCTCAATATGAAAGCAGGCCCAAGGAAGTCGAAGAAGCTTTGCGCGCCGGCAATCAGCGGGCGCAAGCCCGAGCTAGCGAGACCATGACTGAGGTGCGGGAAGCGCTGGGACTGTGAGTACACAAGTTCAACTGGCGATATTCGAGGGGCCCCTCGACCTCTTGCTGCATCTGATCAAGAAGAACGAAGTCAGTATCACTGACATTCCGATCGCGACGATCACGGAGCAGTATCTAGCGACTCTAGAACTAATGGAAACGCTTAGCCTCGATCTCGCTGGCGAGTATCTCGTCATGGCTTCGACGCTGGTTCACATCAAATCGCGCATGCTCCTGCCGCCCGGCGCCGATGAGCCTGATGAAGAAGCCGGTGTCGATCCGCGCGAAGAATTGGTGCGCCGGCTGTTGGAATACCAGCGATATAAAGATGCGGCGGGGCAGTTGGAGCAGCGCGAGGTTCTCTCTCGCGACGTGTTCGCGCGCGCGGCCACGCCGACGGAAGTAGTCGGGCAGCGCGGCTTTCGCGAGCTCTCCGTCTTCGAACTCTTGGGCGCGCTCAAGCAGGTGATCGACCGGCTGCCCAAAGACACCTTCCACGACGTCACCCTCGACAAGATCACCGTGCGCGAAAAGATGACGCTCTTGCTCGACAAGCTGCGCCAACAACAAAGTGTCCTGTTCGATTCGCTGTTTGCCGAGATGAAAAGCCGCATGGAAGTGATCGTTACATTTCTGGCGATGCTTGAATTGGTTAAAGTGCGCGCGATTCGCATCTTTCAGGAGGAAATGGCCGGACCGATCATGATCGAAGCTGCGGCGGGAATGGACGAAGCCGCTGAGCAAGCGGTCATCGACGATGAGATTGTCGAGAGCGAGGATGAACAGCATGGAACGTGAGGAGGTAAAGTCGATCGTCGAGAGTCTGCTGTTCGTCGCCGACGGACCGCAGACGCTTCAACGCTTCGTCGAAGTGCTCGATGGCGTGGACAAGGATACAATTCAAGCCATGTTGAACGAAATTCAGGCCGAATGCGAAGCCCAGCAGCGTGGCGTTCGACTGGTGGAAGTGGCCGGTGGCTATCAACTGCGCACGGCGAAGGTCAATGCGGATTGGGTCAAAAAATTTCTTGGCGGGCGGCCGGCGCGCATGGGCAAGGCAACGCTGGAAACCCTGGCGATTATTGCCTACCGCCAGCCGATTACCAAAGCCGAGGTCGAAGCGATCCGCGGCGTCGATGTCGACGGCGTGATCGCGACTCTGTTAGAACGCAATCTGATCCGCGCCGTGGCGCGCAAGGACGTTCCCGGCCGGCCGTTTCTCTACGGCACCACGCCGGAGTTTTTGCAGCTCTTCAATTTAAAAGATCTTACCCATCTGCCGACGCTCAAGGAGTTGGACGAAATCTCCCTGCCGGAAATCCCCGGCGACTTGATTTCGCTCGACCAGCTTGAGGAAAAGTAGCGCATTGCCTGGCGCGGCAAAGCCGCAACCAAAGGGAAGAAGAGATTTTGCCGCAAAGAACGCAAAGTTCGCAAAAAAAGTGATCGGAATATATCGCGCGAAGCATGTCGTGAGACGAAGGGACGCGAAGGCGCAAAGGTAAGAACTAATTGTCATTTCGACCAAAGGGAGAAATCTTTTCAGATCCCTCGCATCGGCTCGGGATGATGGGCACCGCCCGTCACTTGGCGCCTTTGCGCCTTTGCGGGAGTCAATCCCCGGCTCGAGTATTCCTCGATCACCGGAAAATTTGCGCAAGGCGCGCAAATTTTTGAGGATTGAAATTTAGCCAGATCATGGAACGCTTACAGAAAATTATTGCCCGGGCCGGGCTGGCGTCACGCCGCGAAGCCGAGCGCTGGATCGAAGACGGGCGCATCACCGTAAACGGCGCCGTCATTACCAAACTAGGCTCTCAGGCCGATCCGTTCAAGGACAGCATCAAAGTCGATGGCAAGCGTGTTAAGACCGCCACCGCGCCGCTCTACTACGCGCTGCACAAACCGCCCGGAGTCATCACCACGCTCAATGACCCGCAGCATCGGCCGGATATTACGCCCTATATCGCCAGGCTCGGCGAAAAGCGCCGCGTCTTTCCCGTCGGCCGGCTCGACTATAATACGACTGGGCTTTTGCTGCTTACCAACGATGGCGAGCTGGCGCTTCGCTTGTCGCATCCGCGCTTCGGCGTGAGCAAGGTTTACCGAGTTAAGCTCAGCAGCTGTCCGACGCCAGAAGATTTTGCGCGGTTGCGAGAAGGCATTCGCCTAGAAGATGGCATGACCGCGCCGGCGCGCGCACGTGTCATTGAAAAGCTTAAGACTAACGCTTGGGTCGAGATCGAGGTCCATGAAGGGCGCAAACGTGAAGTGCGCCGAATGTTCGAAGCGCTGGGCTACTTCGTCGAGAAGTTGATTCGAATCAGGGTCGGACCCATCGAGTTGGGCCACTTGCCGCTGGGTGAGCTCCGGCCGCTGACGCAAAGCGAAGTCAAATCGCTGCAGGTAGCCGTGGGACTTGCCAAAGAACCTCCTGCCGCGGTACGTCCCGCCGCCGTACGTCATCGCAGTTACAACGTCGTGGCAAAAAAAAGCGGCGGCCATGACGGCCGCCGCTCAAGGCAACCTAAAAGGCGCAAGCACTTCCGGGGTTAAGGAGTATTCACCACAGAGTTCGGAGAGTTCGGAGTATTTCCTAATCAAGAATTTTTCTCCGCGACCTCAGCGCCTCTGCGGTGAAATCTTAGGCTCTCCCTCTAGTGGCGCAAGCTACAGAACTCCTCGTAGTCGATGAGTTGGTGAATCGTCGGATTGTCGCCGCACATTGGGCAGTCGGGGTCGCGGCGAAGTTTCAGCGTATTGATCTCCATTGTGAGCGTGTTGAAATGAAGCAACCTGCCAACCAGGCTATCGCCCTTGCCGAGAATAAGCTTCACCGCTTCTAGCGCTTCGATCACACCGATCAACCCAGGGAGCACGCCTAGCACGCCAGCTTCAGCGCAACTCGGCGCCATTTCCGCCGGAGGCGGCTCGGGATACAAGCAGCGATAGCAAGGGCCCTTGCCCGGATAAAAAACCGTCGCCTGGCCTTCGAACTGAAAAATGCTGCCGTGGACATTGGGCTTGCCGGTGAGCACGCAAGCGTCGTTGACCAGATAGCGTGTCGGAAAATTATCGCAACCATCGATGACAAGATCGTAGTCCTTGATGATCTCCATGATATTTTCCGAGGTCAGCTTAGCCTGATAGGGAATCACTTTGACATCGGGATTGAGCCCTTCAAGAGTTTTTTTAGCCGACTCAACTTTTGGCATGCCGACACGATCGTTGGCGTGGAGAATTTGCCGCTGCAAGTTGGAAATATCGACCACATCGTTATCGATGATGCCGAGCGTTCCCACTCCAGCCGCCGCCAAATAATAGGCGGACGGCGATCCAAGGCCGCCGGCGCCGACCATCAGCACTTTAGCTTGTAATAGTTTCGCCTGGCCCTCTTCGCCGACTTCCGGCAAAAGAAAATGACGGCTGTAGCGGATCAGTTGTTCCGGCGTGTACTGAAAATCTTGCACCCACTTAAAGCCGCCGTTTTTCCACGCCGCATAGCCACCCGCCATCGACGAGACGTTCTGATAGCCCATCTCCTTCATCACCTTGGCCGCCAACAGCGAACGCACACCGCCGGCACAGTAGGCGATGATCGGTGAATTTTTGTCTGGCACCGCGCTTTCGACTTTGATTTCGAGAAAGCCCCGCGGCAGCGCAATGGCGCCCTCAAGGTGGCCCTGACGCCACTCGTCGCTCTCGCGAACATCAAGCATAACTGGCGACTTGCCGTTGTTTTTCAACAGTTCGTTGACTTGTTGCGCGCTCACCTCAGGAATTTCCTTGCGCGCCTCGGCCATAATGTCCTGAAAACTCTTGGCCATGACTCCTCCTAAAAAATAACAGACCTTAGAGGTCCAAAGCTAAGCAACCGACCGCGCAATGTCAAGGCGAGGGTTTGCGTCTTTGCGCCCCTTCGACTTCGCTCAGGACATGCTTTGCGGAAAAACACTCTTGTCCGATTCCGTGTCCTCTCTAATTGTCACGGACAAATCCCTTGGCTTCAAGCTGGCGGGCGCAAGCTTCGACCGCATTGGCGAGCATCGGAGAATTTACCGGAGACTCGCTGCGAGCAGTGCAGTGGAGCGTTTGATGGGTCTTGGGGTTGTACATTCGGATCGCCAACGGTGGTTTAGCAGAGCTGCAGCTCGATAGGGCGATCGCCAGTGCGATCACCGCGCCCACTTCGCGAAACTGAAAGCGCGCCGCGCACCGATAAGAAAGAAGGATTTGTCGCATTGTTAAAACCAATGCCGCCGCCTATTTGACCCGGCTTTGCGATTGATGGTAACAAATAAACACGCTGACGACAAAACCGAGCCCAATATTCGCCCCCGTAGCTCAGGTGGATAGAGCGCAGGATTCCTAATCCTGAGAAGCAAATTTTCAGAATTTCAGCAGAGGCGGGAATTTAGCGATAGGTTCCCGTTTTTGTTTTGCGTTTTTGTGCGATCGAATTTTGTCAGCGATTGCAGAGACCGTGCGAGTTTTGCCGGAATTGCATTGAAATTGGCAACACATCTGTAACGGACAATTGAGTTTCCACGTGGTGCCCAAGGAAAAGCAGAGTCTTAGACAGAGGTGAATGTTAGATTCGTCCGGCTAATCATTGTCGGCGGGATCGCTGTATTAGAAGTGAAAATTGCAACTTCAGACCATTGTTCGTGTTGCCCAGCCCACTTTGTGAATCCTTTTCGCATCAGCGATGCACTGCGACCTACGACGCCTTCTTTATCAGTTGCGAACCACTCTTCCGATAAAATCCGGGTTTGCGATTTATCTACGTTTGCGGGGTACTGCGATGGAAACCCGATTGCAGTGATTCCTTCTTCAGTAATTACGTCAACCACGTTCCCTGACCATGATATTTCAACTTTATGTGGCAAGTAGTCTGGCTGAAGGTCGGAAAGGTCAACCCCCGCATAACCGAGAATGTCTTCCGCGACCGCAATCATCACGGGCTCACTGCAACAGCAGTATAGAGCCGAAAACGTTTTCGTGTTCCACCTATTATCAACGCTATTTTGACTAAACGTCGCATCCAACGGGTCTCGCCAGTTTGCTCTGACCACTCGATAAATCGGTTCGTGATTGTGTTGGAATGCAAGCGGCGAACTCATGACTGATATCGAAGGGCTACTTCATATCGATCTGATACCTCAGTAATTTTTCCCTGTAGAATCCATTCAAGGGCACGCTCTCCGTTAAACATCTGAGCCGTTCTTCGGATTACCTCGGGAAGTTTAGAGGGACGAAACATTTCTAGCAGTTTATTGAGCGGTTCCTTCGCCAGTGTGATTTCGGCATTGCGTTCGTTCGGTATCGGATTAGTGCCATTTTCCCAGCGCAGTACAGTCTCACCCGAAACGCTAAACATTCGTCCGAGATCATCGAAGCTGATGCTCAGACTTGCCATCAATCTGCGCAAAATTTGTCGCCCCTCTGACGTGGCAATTTGTTCACCAACAACAGTTGAAACCGCCAGATTATACATCGCGTAACATTCGTGGAACTTGGGGATGTTCTCGACCTTGAGGTCGACCGGTCCCCACTGGATTGGCCCAAACGAACCTGCGGGGTATCGCCCCGCAACAAATTCAGAGGTGGTTTGATCGACAAAACTGCGAAAGCGATCTACCGCTACTTGCGGCGTGACATCCACGAAACATATCTGAAAAGCGCCTTGGAGCGCTATGTCTCTTATGATAGGGAGATTTTCCGAATGAATTTCCACGATTGACGCAGAGTCCACGACGCATTGGTCCAGAGCGCGGACAAAATCCAACATGCCGGGAAAGGATGGTTCTTCCCGAACGCGCCGAATCTTTTGGGCGATCCATTCTCGATCAGAACATTGTGTTTCCATAGAGTTACTAATGTGCCACTTCCGTGGCACGCATTCAACGCTATTCAATTCATCAGCTCGTTGACAGCGCTGCCCACCCATGTAAGTTATTGACTTTACATTGCGCCCCCGTAGCTCAGGTGGATAGAGCGCAGGATTCCTAATCCTGAGGCCACGCGTTCGAATCGCGTCGGGGGCATTTAAATTCTTCTCATGACTTCAGTTAGTTGTACGGTAAAATTAGCACTAACTTGATCAATCGTTATTGTTTTTCCCGGCAAGTGGCCGCATCTTGGACACCTTCACCGCTAAACGGTTTTTTCGGGTTGAAGATTGAGGCCGCATATCTGGCCGGTGAATCGCTCCTCATCCTCGGAATGAAGTTAAAATAAACCGAGAGAGTGATATTCACGACCCAGCATCGGACTGACGGAAAGCTCTTCGGGTATCATTAGTCTCCGAATCGAATCTTTCGACTTTGCAGTTGAGAATATGGCTTCTCCGTTTCTGTCGTGTTCGCAAAAAACCGGGCACAAAGCAGCAACCCTCCTGGTTAGAAATGGCTACGGATTTTGTAGCCAGCTGACTTGGGCGACGGCGCCGCCGCCTTTTTCGTAGTATTCGACCTTGACGAGATGATCGCCGGCGGTAAGTGTACGGATAGCCTGATAGGTGGTCGGCGCCTGATCTTTCCACGCATTGATGATCGGGGGGTCGACATCAAGCCAGACGCGAATGCCATCGTCGGCTCTCGCGGTAAAGGTGTGGGTAGCGGCGGTGAAGTAGTGAGTGCCGGTCCAACGCAC
>CAYZJE010000360.1:0-5861 GCA_964478485.1 uncultured Syntrophobacter sp.
GTTACGCGCCGTTTCTATGCGACATGGCACGCTTGGCTTCCGTGAACGCGACCTCTTCCAGTTCCACGCGCTCTTTAATAATGCGCGACAACCATTCCTCGACATTTTTCTCTCTGTGCAATCTTGCGAGGAACGCAGCACGAGCAGCTAAATCGGCTGGCAGCGATAAAGCAGTGGATTTTGCTCGCCGAACTTTGATCGGTCTTTCCCAAGCGGAATCTTCCTGAGCTTGCGATTCTACGATTTTATCGATCTCTCCCTCGGAAATACGTTGTCTCTTGGATTTCTTTGGATTCATAACGGCCATCCCGTGATTATTCGGACAACATTATTGGACTTAAGTTGAAAGATAATCTTGAGCTTGCGTCCTCCCACATTCTCGCCGATGAGTTGGTAGCGGTCTTTGTAACTCTTGTTTCTCCGAACTTGGAAATCGGAAAAGAAACATTCGACAGCCTCTTCGAACGTGACTCGATGCCCAGCAAGTTTGTCATTCTCGAAATCATATTCAAAGTCTGAGGGTGCAAATCCGGCCCATTTAACCACTGCCTTATTCTACCTTGCATTCGTGATCTTTTGAAAGCTTGTCCTAAAGACGCGCGTCAGCCGTAGGCTATAAGCTAAAACGTTCGCGCTGCATTCAATTCGCCCTGTCCGGCCTCTCGTTGGTTTCCGCCGCTTTCGCCAGACGAATATCGATCAACGCTACTTGCCCGCCGGCGACGGCTTTGAGTCCGCGCTGGAGCGCGGCGCGCACTTCGCCGGGCTCTTCGACTTTTTCGCCGTAGCCTTCGAAGGCGCGTGCGATCATCGCGTAGTCCGGACTAGGGTTGATCGAGATGCCGATGAAGTCCTGGTTTTTCACGGCGAAGCCGTCCGGGAAGAAACGCGGCACGCCGGATTTCTGCGAATGGTAGCCGTAATTATTGAAGAGCACGATCATGATCGGCAAATTGTGTTCCTGGCAAACTCCGAGCGCCGCCAATCCGGGATCATAGTTGAATGCGCCGTCGCCGATCAAACAAAGTACCGGCCGTTTGGGATTCGCCGCCTTGACGCCGAGCGCGGTGCCGGTCCCTGTGCCGAGCCCGCCGATGCAGCCGGCGAAGAACGTGCCCGGCTTGAGCATGTCGAGATAGCGGTGGATCGACAGTCGATGTGTAATGGTCTCTTCGACGACAATCGCGTCGGTCGGAATGACTTGCGCCAACTCGTGCGTGACCCAGCGCGTGTCGATCGGCTTTTGTTCCTTGCGCTTGAGCGCATCTTCCTTCCATTCGGCTTTGCGTTTCTCATAACGGCCGCGCCAGGTTTCACTGCGTCGCGTCGCGTCGCTGCTGCCTTTGGAAACTTTTTTCTTCACCGCGTCGAGCAAATGCTTCATCGAGCTCTCAACGTCGCCGGTGAGAATTTGATTGACCGGATAGCCCCAGTAAGGCAGCTCCGAGCGCAGCGGATTATCCGACAAAACCGCAACTTTGGTTCCCGGGTGCAATTTCTTCGAAGCCGGATGCCATGGCGCGATGACGCCGATAAGAAAAATCACGTCGGCTTCCTGTAAAAATTCCACTGGCTCGAAACCCGCATGCAGCGGATGTGTGCGGGGAAAGTTTATGTAGCTCGAAGCGCGGCTTTCGACCACGCCGGCGCCGAGAAGCTCGGCCAGCTCCACGAGTTGTTCCACCACGCCGGGATCGCGTCCGGCCTCTTCGGTGATAACGATCGGGTTTTTCGCGCCAGCGAGCAGCGCCGCTAATTCTTCGATCGCCGCCGGGTCCGCCGTCGGCGCGGGGATCGGCACATTTTCCGCCATCGCGTTCTTGGTCATTTTGTCGAACAAATATTCCATCGGCAGCGAGACAAAAACCGGTCCCTTCGGCGTGCCCATCGCCAGTTGGCAGGCGCGCTGAATCGTCGCGGGCAAGAGCGATTTGGCATTGACGCCGTAGCTCCACTTGACGCAGCGGTCGACAAGACGCGCCGGTCCGCCGATATCGGCCAAGGCGCCGAGCCACTGCGCGCCGACGTCCGGGCCGGCTTCTTCGCCGAAACCTAACGACTCGCCGGTGAACACGACCATGGGAATCTGTTCATGCAGCGCGCCACGCAGCGCCATCGTCGCGTGCAGCGCGCCCACCGTCGTGTGGATCATCACCGCGGGCAACTTGCCCGTAGATTTCGCGTAACCGCTCGCCATGCCGACGGCGACCTCTTCATGGCGCGAGCTGATATACTGCGGCACGCCCTCGCTTTGCGCCTTCGCTTTGGCAAAAGCTTCCCAAACCGGCGACCACTCCGAGCCGGGCGATGAAAAAATGTGATCCACTCCCATGTGCGATAATACCCGCAACAAAGTTTCCGCGCCCGTCAGTCCTTCAGTCTCGATCATATCATTCTCCTCATTGTTCAAATCGTTCAAAATGTTCAAGCCGTTCAAATCGTATCGGACCATACTCTTTACGCCTCACCCCTTACCCTTCACCCCTTACCGCCCCACTCCTCACTTCTCTCCCCACAGCCGTTTGAGAAAGCCGCTGTCTCTCAGTTCATTGGTGAAACGCGCATCGTAGAACTCCTCGGTCTTCGCCGAGGCAGCCTGCGGTACGGCTTTACTAATCAGCGCCAGGATCAGCTCGATCCCTTTCGGATCGACTTGCAGGGTTCGTTCCAAGGCCTCTGACTCAGTCGCGATGGCGTGGCCATTCACTTCGCGGTCTTCGACTTTGGTGTATTTGGCGACGATCTGCATGGTGCCCTCTTTGTTGGTCAGAAAATAGTGCACCGCTTCGGCGTAAGCGCGCATGAATTTCGTCAGCTCGGCTTGCTTGCGCTCCACCGTGTTGCGCGAGGAGAGGAGAACCGTCGCGGCAAAGGGAATCTTCATCGCCGTGATATCCAGAATGACTTTGAAACCCAACCGCTGGGCGAAAAGATCGTACGGCGTGCTGGTGCTAACGGCGTCGATCGTTCCCGCCTTGAGCGCCGGGATTCCATTGCCGATGCTGCCGAGTTGAATGTACTGGAGGTCTTTGAGCGGATCCATGTTGAAACGCGCCAGCGATGCTTGGGTGAACATGTCCGGGTTGGAACCGATCCGGTCGATACCGAGCCGCCTGCCCTTGAGGTCTTGGACGCTGGCGATTTCTTTTTTGCCGACGATCGCCCCGGTCATGCGGTTTTTGCTCTGACCGATCATGACTAAATTCTTCGCCCCGCCGACAATCGCCCGCGTCGGCGCGAAGCCGCCAATGATGCCGACATCGACGTCGCCCGAGAGAATCGCCGTCGTGCCCAGCGGACCCGAAGCGATGAAAACCAGCTTCACGTCCAAACCTTGCTTCTTGAAAAAGCCCGCTTCCTTGGCGATCCACATGGGCGCCATGGAAACCACCGGCGCGGTGTAAAATGCCGTGAGACTGGATGACTGACCGGCGCTCTCGTGGACCGCGCCGAGACCGGTCAAGAGGAGAATTCCGATAAGCGCTAGCAGCCTGAAGAAATAAATCATCGCGCGCCTCCTATGGTTTAAGCATGTGCTTTCCCCGCAGTCCGAATTTCATACTGTTGCCTATTGCCTAATGCCCATTGCCTATTGCCTTCTTCACTTTCTCACCTGATTCGCCCGCGCCAGCAGTTCGTACGGAACTGTATAACCAATTCGTTTTGCCGCCGGAAGGCTAATGATGAATTCAAACCTCATCGCCTGCTGTACAGGCAGGTCAGCAGGATTCGTTCCCTTGAGAATCCTGTCTACGTAGTGGGCGGCCTTGCGGTACAGGTCATCGAAGTCCGCCCCATAGGACATGAGACCGCCCTCGTGGACAAACTCCTTCGTGAAGTAAATGGCCGGCAACCGGTATTTAACGGCAAGCTCGACGATCCGCTTTCTTTCGGCGAAAAAGCCGGCAGTGGTGATCGTCATAATCGCCTGGACCCGCTTCTGCTGGGCGGTTTTAAAAGCGCTCTCTAAACCGTTGGCGTCGGCTTGGGTCTCGATCTCCTCCAATTTTAGCTTCAACACCGGAGCCGCAGCCCTGAGCTCTTTCAGTTGGAGGGCTGGTCCTACGCCGCCTCCCGGCGGCCGCAGAAGCCCAACTCGGGTGAGCTTGGGAACCGCGTCCTTAAGTATCTCCAACCTTTTGGTGTTTAGCTCGGGTGTTAAAGCCGCGAACCCCGTGACATTGCCTCCCGGTCGCGCCAGACTGGCAACCAGACCTTCACCCACAGGGTCCACAGAGTTCCCCATCACGATGGGAATGGTCGCAGTCGCTTTCTTCGCCACCGCCGCCGGCAGTCCCGCTGTGACCACGATTAGATCAACCTTAAGGCGAACCAGCTCCGCCGCAAGCTCAGGCAGGCGGTCATTTTTTCCCTCTGCAAATCGGTACTCGATGATGATATTCTTTCCCTCGATCCAGCCAAGCTCGCGCAGCTCCTGCCGAAACACCTCCAATATGCCCGCCGAACTAGAGGCAGTGCTCGCATCCAGGAAACCGATGCGGAAGATTTTCCGGCCTGCTGCGCCTCGGCGAGAGAAGCAGTAGTCAGAAAAAAAGTTGCCAGTTGCCGGATCGCGGTTCTTCTGTTCATGATTTTGCTCCGTTTACTTTTGCCACGTTAAACTCTGTACCAAACGCCATCTCCCTATCGTCACCCCGGTGAAAACCGGGGTCCATCCCCATCCCCTTAACCGGGATACCGTTTTCCAACGGTATGACGGATGCAGAAACCCGTAGGATGTGGTGAGTCCGCGAACCGCATCGATCGTATGCGACTGACCAACGATGCGGTTCCCTTTGGTCACCACATCCTACAAATCCATGGCGACGACAATTTTTTTTCGCTGTTTCATTTCAAATTAACGCCGAAGGGCGCAGCATCCGCCAGAGGACGGATCAGCCGTGGCTGATGCTGCGCCCCTACGTTTTGTCCGAGCCTATTGCCTGTCGCCTACTGCCTATTGCCTTCTTCACTTAATCACTTGATTCGCCCGCGCCAGCACGTTGGGCGGACTCGTCAGGGCAAGAGCCTTGACGGACAAAATCGGCGGACAGTTCACGGGGCAGGTCAACGACTATCGAGAGCGGTTTACCTGAACTGTAGGACCTTCCCCACTTCGTCGAGCTGTGCTCGCTTATTTGCGATATCCTCGCGAACACCTTCCAGATGGCGCATGTTTGCCCGCGTATAGTAGCGCTCTCCGCAGCCCCGGCACAGCATTACCGACAGGGGAACCCGTACGATATTTGAACCGACGGCAATTTCCTCAAAGACTTCTGCGGGGGAAACTTCTTCGCCATGGCAAATGATGCACTTCATTACTTTCTCCTTCGATTGTCTTCCCACCGGTCCGGGTCCGGTTGATAGACGGTGACAACGACGATTTCGTGCCCCGCCTCATCATAAGCAGCCACGAGGTGCAGTGGGCGGCCCACCGTCGTAAAGCCTAAAAGCAAGCAACTGGGATATGGGCGATCTTCAGGATATTCCTCGAGTAGCTCCGGCGAATCCATCGCCTCGCCCACCTCACCGTCGCTGATTATACCAAATTCCTCCGCAAGCATCTCCCGGCGAGCGTGCCCCGAGTAGAGTACCGCATCGCGGGCGAAACAATTGCTAACGACCTGTGTCCAATTAGTCGGAATGACTAAATCTCCGTTACCCGAGCAAAATCTCTACGGACCGGATTCTTTCTGAAGCGCGAAGAACTGTCAAGGTAAAGTTATTACACCCGTGCTCCAAACCAGTTGCTGAACCGCCGCGGCTAAATCCATTTATTCTGTTGCCTATTGCCTAATGCCCATTGCCTATTGTCCTCTTCACTTTCTCACTTCATTCGCCCGCGCCAGCAGTTCGTACGG
>CAYZJE010000361.1:0-24809 GCA_964478485.1 uncultured Syntrophobacter sp.
AAGTTCACCCCGGAGGGAGGACGGATCGGCATCAACGCCAGGCAGACCGACGGTGCCGTAGAGATTTCCGTAACCGACACCGGCATCGGCATCGCCCCGGAGGACCTGCCCAAGATCTTCGAGGAGTTTCGCCAGGTGGGAGGCGACTATGCACACAAGAGCGAAGGAACGGGGCTTGGGTTAACGCTAGCGAAGAAGTTCGTCGAACTGCATGGGGGCAAGATCTGGGTGGAGAGCGAAGTCGGGAAAGGCAGCAAGTTTACATTTACGCTGCCGATCGGATAGGAAGATTTTCCCGCAAAGGCGCGAAGGCGCAAAGTGACGGGCCGAGGCCCGTCATGCCGAACGGTACTGAGGAGGCTGAGAAAGATTTCTCCCGTGGGTCGAAATGACAATAAACTTGAACTTGGCGTGCTTGGTGCGAGGAAATCCGGATCGGAGAAGATTTGTTTCGCGCAAAGGATGCTAGGTTCAGAGATTAGGTTAACGGAATTTTCGTCTTCGATTGCTTAAACTTTGCGCCTTTGCGCCTTTGCGGGATAATATCCGATTCAGAGACAAGCCTGCTTAAATTTTCCCCTGGGCGCGCAGATGCTCGATGCGCTGGCGTATGACTTCGCCAAGATTGGTCGTCGCTAGACCATCGGGGATGGGAATCGCATCGCCACCGAGCTGGATCAGCTTCTCGTTGAGCATCTTAAGCCCCGACCGAATCCGCTCGTAGTCCTGCAAATACTGCCGGCAGGCGAGAATGTTGTCGTCGATTTCTTCCAGACATTTATTCAAGCGGCGGCTCTCCTGGCTGAAGGATTGGCGCAGATGATCGACGTTGGCCTGGATGATTTGCTGTTCCACCGGCCGGATCTGCTTGGCGATCTCGCCCTTCATGTCTTGCAGCGCTTGCAACAGCCGCTCGTAGGACTGTTCTTCCCTCATAAGATCCTCCGGTAGTTGAACGCGCGGCTCGCTCGACGCAAGGTAGTGTTGCGCCAGCGACTCCGAGACGCGCTTCTTAGCCAGCGCTAACGACGCGTGGGTGGCGCGGATTCGATCATCAACCCGGCTATCATCGGTAAGTAATTTAACCAACTTTTCCACTGGGTCCGCGGCGGTGCTCATCTTGACTTTCCTACAAGCTCCGAGAATTTCTTCGGCAATGTGAAACGCTGCACGGTAAGACTTTTATCGAGTCCAAAACCAAACTGCAAGCCACCCCGACGACGTCGTTTAGCGATATAGAATTTTGCTTCGGACGATTCACCACAGAGGGCGTAGGGCGGCGCAGCCGCAACCGAAGAAGATTGGCCGCAAAGAACGCAAAGGCCACAAAAGGGACGTAGGGGCGACCGGCTGGTCGCCCTTCGGATCGGCGACGCAGAAGATTTGCGCAGGCCGCGCAAATTTCGAGCTTTAGTATTACAGAGATCACAGAGAAAGTGGGATTCGAAACTTTCGCGTCGAAGAACAGAAAGGGATTGGTAATTTCTCTCGGGGCAAGATGCTTCGGCGAAGAACTCTTAGTCCTCTGTGCTCTCTGTGTGCTCTGTGGTGAAATAAAATGGTGTCGGCGACGGTCGGCCCCCGTGTCTGCCATGGGGAGGGCAACCACAGGGGGTTGCCCCTACAACAAACAAGAAACCACTATCGGAAAGCAGGCGGTGGCGCAGGCTCAGCTCTTGGCGGGCGCTTTGTTATCGCTCAACTGGCGCTTCCAACCCAAGGTGCGCGCCTTGGCGGCAACCGCTTCGGCCTCGTCGATGAGCCCCTTTTGCTGATAAAAAATCGACAGGCTGGTATAGGCCAGCTCGTCCTCCGGCGTCGCTAGGATGAGCCGCTTGCCGATCTCGATCGCCTGGTCGAACTTTTCTTGACGCGAGAAAGTCATCGCCAAGGCGTGCAGTGCGTCGGCATAGTTGGGATCTTCGTCAAGCGCGCGCAGATAGGCCGCCACCGCCTCGTCTAATTTATCCTCGATGAAGCACTCCATGCCTTGGTTATAAGAATCTTCTTTGCTCACCTTGCCCCACAATATCGACTAATTTGCTTCGGCGCTTGCGGCGACGTTGGCGGCTCGTTCGGGGCGGCATTGCTGCAAGACCACTTTCTTGAGCAGCGCCGGATTGACCGGCTTTTTGAAAATCACGCCTTGCAAACCTTCCAGGCAGCTGCGCTTGATTATATGGTCTTTGTCATAGTTGAACGCCGTCATCAGCACCACGGGAAGTTCCGGCGTGCTTTGCTTAACCGTCTGATAGAGCTCGTAGCCGTCCATGTCGGGCATCACCACGTCGCTCAAAATCAGGTCGAAGCGTTGGCGGCCGAGGCATTCCATGGCGCAGACGCCGGAGGCGGCGGTCTCGATACAGCAACGCTCCGCTTCCAGGAGATCCTTGAGCGACTGGCAGATAGCGGCATCGTCATCGACGATCAATACCTTTAGGCCGCTCAGCGGAAAGCGCTCGTCGGGACCGGGCCGCTCGCATGGCTTGACCTCATCGTCGACGTGCAGATCGGTCATCATCTTGCCGTTTAGATATTCTTTGGTGCCGTATTCGCCCTCTTCGGCCATTTGGCTGATGCGGCCGGTGATGTCTTGAATCTTCTTCACTTGTGACGCCACCGAGTCTAAACGGTCCGATTCGACGATGAAGTCCTCGTCGCTGGCCACCCGGCCGACGTATTTGCGCAGCAGCTCGGTTTGGTTGACTAACACTTCGAGAGCATTGTTGATCTCATGGGACAGGCCGATGGCGATCTCGGCCAGGGTGACCAGCTGATCGCGCCGGCGGATTGCGCGAATGTCCTTGGCGAAACCGATGGAGCCGATCTCGTTGCCCTGGTCGTCGTAGGTGATCGACGCGGAAATTGCGACGGGAACGGTTTCGCCTTTTTTGGTTTTGAAAACGGTCTCGAAGTTTCTTACCCGTCCCCTGCCTTCGCCGTCGTCGGTGCGCATCGCTTCCATCACCCGGCGCGCTTCTTCCAAGCTCGGGTATATTTCGAGCACGTTTTTACCCAACACCTCGTCGTATGAGAAGCCGAGATTTTGCCGGGCGCCGTCGTTGTAGAACGTGATCGTGCCTTGCTTATCGACCGAAATAATTATATCAGGACAACTCTCGACGAGCTTCTGAAAGTATTGCGCGGGTAGAGCCATATGAGGGCTGGTTATTGACGGACATGATAAGTCGAACGGCGCTGCCATTGCAAGAGCCTCGCTAAACAACGGGTTCAAGTATCTCGCATCGAATTGATTCACGACTCCTAGCCTCATGGAACCGACGCGCGATACTCGTCAGTTATCTTGGTTTTTGGCCTGGGCGGTGGTGTTCTGTGACATTGGCACCTCGGTTTACTACGTGCCGGGTATCCTCTACGGCAATGTTGGGAACAACACCCCGTTCTTCGTCTTGCTCACCACCCTGGGCTTCATTCCGCTCGCTTTAAAATACATCGAGATCAGTTGGCGCAACCCCGAAGGCGGCGGTGTAGTCACCATCACCACCAAAGCCTTCGGTCCCATGTGGGGTTGCCTTGGCGGCATGCTGATTACCACCAGCTACTTTTTGACCGCCGCGATTTCTGCCGTCTCCGGTTTTCATTATATCGCCAGTTTGCTCCACTTTATCGATGACCATATCGTCGTGCTGGCCTGCGCCGGCCTATTGGCGTTAGCGGCTTTAAACATCATCGGCATTCGCGAGAGCGCCACGGTCGCGCTGCTCATGGCACTGGCAGCCTTTTCAGTGGATATCGTCGTCGTCGTGATCGCGCTTGGGCAACTCTCCCCGGCGCAGTTGTGGCAAGCCCTCGGCACGTTCACGCCGGATCGTTCGATGTCGTTTCACGCTCTGCTCGTCGGCTTCGCCGGCGCCTGGCTGGCGTTCTCCGGGCTGGAAAGTATCAGCCAGTTGAGTCCGGCAATGAAGCTCCCCTTACGCCGCACGACGCGCTGGGCGATGTTGTGCGTGATCGTGACGACGCTTTTAACCTCGCCGTTACTGACCATGTTTTCGATTCACCTGTTGCCGGCGCAGTTCAAGGCAACCCAGAGCGAGCGTTTCATCTCTGAAGTTGCCGTGCTCTCCGGCGGACTCGGCCTAAAACTTGCCGTGGTCGTGAGCGCTTCTATGTTGCTGCTCTTCGCCGCGAATACCGCGATCATCGGCGCCTATCATATCTTCTTGGCGCTGACCAACTTAGAATTTCTGCCGCGGGTTATCGCTTTGCGCAGCGCTCGCTTCAATAGCCCGCATATCGCCATCGGTATCGCCACCGGTGTGCCGATCGCGGTGATCTTAGCCACCCAAGGCGAGCTGTCCTTGCTCGGCGAAATGTACGCTTTCGGTCTGCTCGGCGCCTTCGTCTTCTCGTCGCTAAGCCTGGACGTCATTCGTTGGCGTCTCGGGCGGCGCGATATCGCCTTTTGGATCGGCGTTCTCACCACAGTCGTGATCTTGCTCGCCTGGTGCATCAATTTGGTCGAAAAGGAATTGGCAACGGTGTTCGGCGGCGCGCTGACCGTATTCGGCATGATCGTCGCCGTCGGTGTGCGCCGCGCCTGGTTTCTCGATCTATTGCACAAAATTCCTTGGGTTGAGCGCTTGCAAGCGCGCGCTTATCAAGCTTCGGAAGCCTTGGTCGATGATGAGCTCAAGGGCCTCGTCACCCTTGCCGATGCGGTCGAGATTAAGGCTCTCTACTCTTCCTCCACGCTGATGGCGCTGCGCGGCGAAAATCCCCGGCTCATGCAAGAAGGCATTCGCCGCTCTAAAGGCGCCGGCGAGTCCGCGCTTTATTGCGTGTATGTCGAGGAATGGCCCGGACTATTTGACGGCCACACGCCCCATCGGCCCAACGAAGAAGGGGTGCGGACTTTGCGCGCCGCTATACAGGAAGTGCGCGGCAAAAATATCGAAGCGATCCCGATCTGGATGGTATCGCACAACGCCGCCGAGGCGATCGCCAACGCCGCCAAAGCACTCGACGTCGATACCGTCATGATCGGCGCCAGCCGGCGCTCGGTGTTTTACCACATGCTGCGCGGCCACGTGATCAAAGGTCTCATGAAGCAGTTGCCCCACGATTGTCATCTGATGATTTGCAACTAGGATTCCCGCGCCGTTTGAAATCTAAGCCGCGGCGCTTGAATTGTTACAGCCGCGCATCTATTCATAATCACCACTCCATGCAACCGACAAAAGACACTCGGCAACTCAATTGGGTTTTGGCCTGGGCCGTAGTTTTCTGTGATATCGGCACTTCGGTTTACTACGTCCCAGGCATTCTCTACGGCCATGTCAAAGACGCCACGCCGTTTTTTGTCTTACTCACCACCGGCGGCTTCATCCTACTAGCGCTCAAGTACATCGAAATTTCCTGGCGCAATCCTGAAGGCGGCGGCGTGGTGACGATTACGACGAAGGCTTTCGGTCCCATGTGGGGATGCCTTGGCGGCATGCTGATAATTGTCGACTATTTTCTTACCACCGCGATCTCGGCGGTTTCAGGTTTTCATTACATCGGCAGTTTGTTCCCGGCCATCGATGCCCACATTGTTTTGTTCGCCTGTATCGGTGTCGGGGTATTAGCCGTGCTCAACATCGTCGGCATTCGCGAAAGCGCCGCCGTGGCTTTGGTCATGGCCTGCGCGTCGTTTCTGGTTAATATGTTGGTCATCGCGATCGCCTTGATTACCATGGACGGCGCGCAGTGGAGCACGGTTCTCAGCCGTCTGGGCACCGGCGACGGTATTTCAAATTATCAATTGCTGGTGGGATTCTCTTCGGCGTGGCTCGCTTTCTCCGGATTGGAAAGTATCAGCCAGTTGAGTCCAACCATGAAGCTGCCGCTGCGGCGCACGACGCGCTGGGCAATGGTTGCCGTGATGGTCACCATGGTCATTACATCGCCAGTGCTGACCGCCCTTTCCATCGGACTCTTACCTGAGCACTTCAAAGCCGCGGAAAGCGAAAGATTCATTTCCGAGCTCGGTCGGATCGTCGGCGGCGTGGGCGTCAAGCTGGCCGTGGTGCTAACGGCTTCAAGCTTATTATTGTTTGCCGCCAACACCGCGATAATCGGTTCCTACCACGTATTCCTCGCCTTGGTGACCGGCGGCTTTTTGCCCAGAGTCGTTGCAATGCGCAACATGGCTTTCAACTCGCCGCACATCGCCGTCGGCATGGCGACGATCGCACCGATGTTCGTCATCCTGCTGAGCGGCGGACAAATGAAGATATTGGGCGACATGTACGCGTTCGGCCTCCTCGGCGCATTCGTGTTTTCGTCCTTGAGTCTCGATTCGATTCGCTGGCGTCTCGGACGGCGCGATTTGGGCTTCTGGATCGGCGTGTTCACAACCTTGATGGTCATGGTTGCGTGGGCGATCAATATCGTCGAAAAGCCGCTGGCCACCTATTTCGGCGGCGCGCTCACGCTCATCGGCATGCTCACCGCCGTCGGCGTGCGCCGCGCATGGTTTCTCGACATCCTCGTGCAAATTCCCTTCATTCAGCGGCTCCAGGCGCGCGCCTATCGCGCCTCCGAAGATTTGGTTGAAGATGAACTGAAGGGGTTGATGACCCTGGCCGAAGCGGTGGAAATCAAACCGTTCTACTCGTCGTCGACCTTGCTCGCCTTGCGGGATCAAAGCCCGAGCCTGGTGCAAGAAGCGGTCACCCGCGTCAAAGGCAAAGGAGAAACGGCGCTGTACTGCATCTACGTCGAAGAATGGCCGGGGCTGTTCGCCGGTGAAACACCGCACGCGCCAAACGAACAAGGAGTGCAAACCCTCAAGGCAGTTCTACAGGGAGTACGTGAGAAAGGCTTGGAAATCTTTCCGATCTGGTCGGTATCGCACAATGCCGCGGAAGCGATCGCCAACGCCGCAAAAGCTTTGAATGTCGACTCGGTGATTATCGGCCAGTCGCGCCGCTCGGTTTTCTATCACATGCTGCGCGGTCACGTGATCAAAGGCTTGATGAAGAAGCTGCCGCGAGATTGCCACTTAATGATCTGCAATTGACCTCACCTCAGGCTAAAACTGAGGTGAGGTCATCCTGAGCGATAGCGAAGGATCTCGTCGCCATCGAAAAAGGAGCGCGGGTTTTCTAACCCGCTGATTAAAACGCGGACAAGAATGTCCGCGCTCCGTTTTCTTTTCGCGTAGCCAACACGATTGGAATCAGCCGACCGTTTCTTCGCTCGCTTTGGCCGACGCCTCGATTAATTGGTGCGCTTCCTCCGTCCCCAGGAATCGGTCGATCGCCGCGTGGCCGGCGTAGAGTAGCGGCGTGATGCCGAGGGCGACAATGAGTTTGAAGGAATAATTGGAGGCCGCAACCGTTAAGAATTCCGACGTTTTAACTTTACCCGGCAACCAAAACGCGATGCCGATGATCACGATGCTGTCGATCAACTGCGAAATCACGGTGGAGCCGGTGGCGCGCATCCAGAGATACCGTCCGCCGGTTCTATGGCGGACCAACCAAAACACGCCGACGTCAACCAGCTGACTGAGTGCGAATGCGATCACGCTGCCGACGATGATCCAGAGCGACTGGCCGAACACGGCTTGGAATTGCGCGTCATTCACCGGCGAAAACGATGCCGCGGGCACTTGGATCGACAGAATCAGCACGATGAACGCGTAAACGATCAACGCGATGGTCATCAAGGTCAGCCGCTTGACGCCCTCCCGGCCGAAATACTCATTGATCAAATCGGTGGCGATAAACACCACCGGCCAAGGAATCACGCCGATGCTCAAGGTAAATGGCCCGAGAGTGAATAATTTACCGCCGGTGAGCTCGCCCAAAATTGCGTTGGTGACGAAAAACCCAGCCAACGCCATGTAGACGATATCCCGGCGGCTTTGCAGTCCAATCATGGATGCCTCGCGCTACGTCGATTAATTACTCCCGCAAAGGCGCAAAGACGCTAAGTTCGGGATCATAAGAAAATCAACCACGAAATACATGAACGACACGAAAATATAGAAACTCGATCGGCTTTAATTTCGTGTGTTTCGTGCCTTTCGTGGTTAAGTATTCCGAATCCGATTTCTTATTTTGCGCCCTTTGCGCTGTTTGCGGTTAAATTCCCCGGTCCGAATCTTTCGTTGCGGCGCGCATATCGGCGATCTTCAATTCCACGCTGGTATTGCCGTTCCATTCGTTCTCGCTCAAGCGGTAAGCGACGTCCATCGTTTCCCCAGGCATGCCGGGATAGTCATCGCCGACGCCGAAGATAACGCCGCCGACCACGCGGCCGCCCTGACGCAAACGATAGCGCACGCCGGCGGAAAAAACTTTGCGCTCGCAGACCTCGGCATTGGCGGTGGTAAACACCGGCTCCGGATTGCCAACGCCGAAGGGTTCAAGAATTTCCAGTTCACGCATGAGCGGCATGCCGATCTCGGAAAAATCCAACTCGGCGTCGATTTCCAACCGAGGCGCCAGTTGGTCGGCCGAAAGCGCTTCCCGCGCGGCACTTTCAAATGCCTCGGTAAAGCCTGCCAATTGCGACCGCTTGATCGACAATCCGCCGGCGTACTCATGACCGCCGAATTTCTCCAAGCTTGCAGCGCAGCGGCGAAACCCCTCCACCATGTGAAAGCCGCGGATGCTGCGGCCCGAACCCTTGCCCATGCCGTCGTTAAAACCGATCACTACCGTCGGCCGATAAAATTTCTCGACGATGCGCGAGGCAACGATGCCGAGCACTCCGGGATGCCAGCCGTCGCCGGCCAGGACTAATGAGTGACGCGCGCCGCCGCTCATCGCTCGATTCGATTGCGTCAGCACCTGCTCCAACACTTGGGCTTCGATGGCGCGCCGTTCTTGGTTATGGTCTTCCAGTTCTTGGGCGATGCGCTGGGCGATCTCACTTGACTCGGTAGTGAGCAACTCGACCACTTTAATGCCGTAATCCACTCGCCCGGCGGCGTTGATGCGCGGCCCCAAGCGAAATCCGACCTGGCCGGCGCTCACTTCACCGGCGCCGATTCCTGAAACTCGCTTGAGCGCGATGACGCCGGGGCGCGTTGAGTTTGCTAATTCCACAAGACCACGCTTGATCAATGTGCGATTGACGCCCTTGAGCGGCACCATATCGGCGATGGTGCCCAAGGTGACGATGTCGAGATAATGGCGAATGTCAGGAGCGGCGGAGTTTTCAAACCAACCGGCGTCGCGCAACTTGGCGCGCAGGCCGATGACTAAGTAGAAAGCCAAGCCCGCTGCGCACATGCCTTTGTCAGGGAAGCCGCAGTCCTTGCGGTGCGGATTGATGACCGCCACCGCGGCTGGAAAATCTTCCGGCGGCTGGTGGTGATCGACAACGACGATATCGAGACCGAACTCGCGCGCCGCCGCCACTTCACGCGCGTTGGAGATGCCGCAGTCCACCGTGACGACGAGATCGACGCCGCGCTCTTTGAGCCGTCTCAGCCCCTCGGTGTTAAGTCCGTAACCCTCTTCGATGCGGTGCGGCACATGGTAGATCGGCGCCGCGCCGATCTCACGCAAGAACGAAACCAGCACCGACGCGCCGGTGGTGCCATCGACGTCATAATCACCCCAGATGCCGATTTGCTGTTTGCTCTTGAGCGCGCCGACGATCCGCTCAACCGCCGGCTCCATGTCCGCCATGGCAAACGGCGAAGGCAAATCATCTCGTAAACTTGAAGATAGGTAGCAGCGAGCCGCAGCGGCATCGGCAAAGCCGCGCAAGGTCAGAATGCGGCTCAGCAGCGGCGAGGTTTTTAGCTCTTCGCCGTAGCGGGCGACGGTTTCTGAATCGGCTTCTTTGAGCACCCAGCGTTTGGTGAGATCAGTTGGCATTAAAGAGTTTTCAGGCTTTTGTGTGGATGTAGATAATTTGCCCCGTTCCGCCTGATTGGTTCACCACAGAGCCCACAGAGAGCACAGAGGGCTAAGAGTTTTTGGCCGAAGCATCTTGCCCCCGCAGAAATTACTCGACCCCTTTGCGTTCTCCGACGCGAATGTTTCGAATCCCACTTTCTCTGTGATCTCTGTGCCCTCTGTGGTGAAAGGTCCGAATCTGAACGTTGCAACGTTCTGTAGGCGTGCAGAATTAGGTTCAACTCAACGGCGCAATCGATCGCCCCACAACAGGATAACCGGGCTCGCGATGAAAATCGTCGAATAAACTCCGGAAATGAAGCCCACCAGCAAGGAAAAGGCGAACGGCCTGATCACCGCGCCACCGAGAACATAAAGCGCCAGCAATACCAACAACGCCGTACCCGTGGTAAGAATCGTCCGGCTCAAGGTTTCATTGATGCTGGTGTTGATGATGCTCTCGAGGGTCTCGCGTTTGATCTTACGCAGGTTCTCGCGAATGCGATCGCAAATAACCACGGTGTCGTTGACCGAAAAACCGACGATCGTGAGCAGCGCGGCGATGACCGTGAGATCGAATTCGTAATTCGCCAGCATCAACGCGCCGACCGTTACCAACACGTCGTGCACCAATGCGATCACCGCGCCGAGGCCAAAGTGCAAACCGAACCTGGCGCCAAACGCCGAGGCGAAACGAATCCAGATGTACACGCCCATCATGACCGTCGAGGCGATGACCGAAATCGTGCCACGCCAGCGCAAGTCCTCACCGATTTTCGGCCCGACGAACTCGACCCGGCGGATCTCGAATTTCTCGCCGCCAAATTTGTCCGAAAGCGCTTTTTTTATCTGATCGCCAATGGCGTTGACTTCCATGCCGACCTTCTCGACGCGCACGAGAAATTCGTTCAAGCCCGCTTGGCCGAAGTCCTGGATCACACTGCTGCCGAGTTGGACGGTTTCGAGCGCCTGGCGAATATCCGAGATCGTAGTTTTCTGTTGGAACTTCAACTGCACCATGGTGCCGCCGGCGAAGTCGACGCCCATGCTCGGTCCCTTGATCAACAGAAAAGCCAAAACGATGAGATTCACCAGGGTCGATAGGATGACCGCCTGTTTGCGATAGGTTGTAAACGGTATCTTGGTTCCGGATCTGATCAATTCCATTGCGATTCCCTAAATGCTGATGCGCTCCAGCCTGCGCGCGCCGATGCGATAGTCATAGTAGATTCTGGTGAGATAGACCGCCGTGATCACGGTGGTGAGTATGCCGATGCACAGCGTGACGGCGAATCCTTTGATCGGGCCGGTGCCAAATTGAAACAAGATCACGCCGGAAAGGAACGTCGTGACGTTGGAATCCAAGATCGCCGGCAGAGCGTTCTTATACCCCGCTTCGATGGCCGAACGGACCGCCCGTCCGGCCCTGAGCTCTTCACGGATGCGCTCGTGGATCAAAACGTTGGCGTCAACGGCCATGCCGACGGTGAGCACGACGCCGGCGATACCGGGCAGAGTGAGAACCGCTTGAAAACCGGCCAACAGCGCGATCATGTACAATACGTTAAAAACTAGCGCCACCACCGCGACCAGACCGGCGCCTTTGTAGTAGGCGATCATGAACATGACGACAAAGGCGCCGCCGACAATAAACGACATCACGCCTTGATTGATCGAGTCTTGGCCCAAGGATGGACCGACGGTGCGTTCTTCGACGATCTCCACCGGCGCCGGCAGCGCGCCGGCGCGCAGCACGATCGATAGATCGCGCGCTTCCTTGATATCGAAACTGCCGGTGATCGAGGCGCGGCCGCCGCCGATGCGCTCCTGAATCACTGGCGCCGAGTAGACGCTATTGTCCAAGATAATCGCCAGGCGCCGTTTCACGTTCGCCGCCGTGATCTGCTCGAACAGCCGAGCGCCTTGGTTATTGAGGATAAGCTCGACGGAGGGGCCCTGGAGCTGCTCGCTCGGCCTCACCCGCGCGTCCTGAATATATTCGCCGGTCATCAACGTGCGCGATTCCAGGACATAGGGCACCTTTTCGACGCTCACTCCGGTTCCGGCCTTGCCCACCTGGCCGTAGAGCACCTGGCGCCCCGGCGGCGCGCCGCTTTTCGCGGCTTCTTCGACGTTAGCGCCGTCGTCGACCAGCTTGAACTCCAAGAGCGCGGTCTTACCGATGATATCTTTCGCCCGCTGGGGATCTTGAATGCCCGGCAGCTGCACCAGAATATTCTGCTGTCCTTGGCGTTGGATGATCGGCTCGCTGACGCCAAATTGGTCGATGCGATTGCGGATAGTCTCCAACGATTGATCGACGATGGTCTCGCGCAGATTGCGCAACTCCTCTCGACTCAGAATTAAAACAAACTCGGTATTGCCGCCGCTGGTTTGCGGCGTTTTGGCCTCGCTCAGGTTGCCAAAGTCACCCTTGATCACGCCGCGCGCCTGCTCGGAATTGGCCGCCGGAACTTTAACCGAGATTTGCGTTCCTTCGACCCGTTCCACCGAGACTCCGGTGATGGCTTTTTCGCGAAACTTATTGATCAGGTCGCCGCGCAGCCGCTCGACATGATGCTCGATCGCCTTGTCGACTTTGACTTCAAGAACCAAGTGGCTGCCGCCCTGGAGATCGAGTCCCAGGTGAATTTTTTCCGCCGGCAAAAAGCTCGTCCACCAACTCGGCAACGAGTTGACAAAGGTCGGCAGCAGATAAAGCAAAGCCGCCAACGTCGCGATGCCAAAGATGATGAGCCGTGTAAAAACCGACTGCCGCATGCTGTTAATCCTTGCCTTCCTTCGCCGCTGACTTCTCGGCGCCGATCACGTTGGCGATCTGCGCCCGGGCGACACGGATACGCACATTGGGCGCCACTTCGATCGTCACAATGGTGTCCTTTAAGTCGACCACCTTACCGTAAATTCCGCCGGAGGTCATCACCTCGTCGTTTTTTTTCAGCTTGTTGAGCAGCGCTTGATGCTCCTTGCCTTTTTTCTGCTGCGGCCGGATCACCATGAAGTACATGATCGCGAAGATCAGAATAAACGGGAAAATCGTCATCATCGGACCGGGACCGACCCCGCCGGGCGCCCCCTGAGCATAGGCAATATCGAACATGATTCCTCCTGAAAGTTTTGCTTCTTCCGGGTTTACTGAGATGAAGTATTCACCACAGAGGCACAGAGTTCACAGAGTTCGGAGAATTTCTTAATCAAGAACTCTTTAACTCCGCGCCCTCCGCGCCTCCGCGGTGTAATCTCCGAGCCCTGCTTCACAGGAAAGCCTGAAGAACCAAATTTATCAACTTACAACACCGCGTCGGCTTCGAGCCATCGTGGCCAAAGCTCGGACCGGCTTTCGCCAATCGCTTGCCGACACTTATCCATGAGCCGATGGTAAAAGTAAAGATTGTGCAGGCTATTTAGTTGCGCGGCGAGAATCTCCCCGGCCATGTACAAGTGACGCAGATAGGCGCGCGAAAAATTTTTGCAGCAGTAACAGCCGCAGTTCTCATCCAACGGCCGCCCATCGTCAGCATACTCGGCGCGCTTGATGTTGAGCTTCCCCTGCCAGGTAAACAACGTGCCGTTGCGCCCGTTGCGCGTCGGGATCACGCAGTCGAACATGTCGAAGCCGGCGCGCACAGCATTGAGAATATCTTGGGGCCGCCCAACGCCCATCAAATAGCGCGGCTTATCTTCGGGCAGCAGTTGCACGGTAAAGCCGCCGACCGAATTGAGCCGCTCCTCGCCTTCACCTACGCCCAAACCGCCGACGGCGAAGCCGTCGAAGGCCATGGGCGCGATCTCGTCGACGCACCAACGGCGCAAGTCTTCAAACATGCCGCCTTGGATGATGCCGAACATCATTTGATCGGTCTTGTGATCGGCCTCGTGATCGGCCTTGTGATCGGCCTTGCCGCGCGCCTCGAGACAGCGCTTGGCCCAGCGAATCGTCCGCTCGGTCGAATCGCGCACGTAAGCGCGCGCCGCGTCGTGTGGGATGCATTCGTCCAAGACCATCGCGATGTCGCTAGCCAAGGCTTCTTGAATCTCCACCGCCTTTTCCGGCGTCAGCAAATGCGACGAGCCATCGAGATGCGATTGAAAACGCGCGCCGTCTTCAGTAATCTCGCGCATCCCGCCCAAACTAAACACCTGATAGCCGCCGCTATCGGTCAAGATCGGCCCGTCCCACGACATGAAACGATGTAAACCGCCTAACTGGCGAATCAGCTCATGTCCCGGCCGAAGATAGAGATGATAAGTGTTACCGAGGAGAATCTGGCAACCGAGCTCGCGCAAATCCCGTGGCAACACCGCCTTCACCGTCCCCTGCGTCCCCACTGGCATAAAGCACGGCGTCTCGACCACCCCATGCGACGTGACCAAGCGCCCGAGGCGCGCCTTGGTGTTGGCGTCTTTCTTGAGAACGGTGAAATGTGCGGCCATGTGATAGGGCAATGGGCAACAGGCATTAGGCAATAGTTAAGAAATCATTGAATACCATCGCGTCGCAACATGCAACTTTTTCCCCTACTGCCTATTGCCTCGCGCCTATTGCCTTACTAAAGGATCAACATCGCATCGCCGTAACTGTAAAATCGATATTGCCGCTCGATTGCCTCTCGGTAGGCGCGCCGGACAAGTTCGAGTCCAGCGAACGCCGCGACCAAGATTAGCGGCGTCGAACCAGGCAAGTGAAAATTGGTGATCAATGCGTCGAGCACGCGAAATGGATCGCCGGGCCGAAGGTATAGCCGCGCGATGCCTTCGTCGGCAACCACTTGCCCTTTTTGTAGCGCGATCCACTCTAACGTGCGCGTGCTCGTCGAACCGACGGCGACGATGCGCCGGCCCGCCGCTTTTGTTGAATTAATCTTTGCCGCGGTCGCCGCGTCGAGCGCATAGCGCTCGCCTTCCATGCGGTGATTTTCGATCTCATGATCGCGCACCGGTTGAAAAGTACCCGGCCCGACGTGCAGCGTCAACAACGCTCGGTCGATTCCCCGCGCCGATAATTTGCCGAACAACTCGTCGGTAAAATGAAAGCCCGCGGTGGGCGCGGCAATCGCGCCTGGGTGAGCCGCATAAACCGTTTGGTAGCGCTCGCGGTCGAGCGCCTCGGCCTGACGCGTGCGCCGCACATAGGGCGGCAGCGGCGGTTCGCCGAGCGCCTCCAATTGCGCGCTGAAATCACCGTTGTGCTGAAACTCGAGACCGAAGCGCCCGCGGCCCATGTCGCCGATCACTTCCGCGCTCAGACTTGCACCGAAATGGAGAACGCTGCCGACGCGTGGTTTCTTCGCCGCATCGACTAACGCCAGCCAGAAGCTTCGGCCATCGTGGGGAAAGCGCTCCAGCAACAACACCTCAACTTTGCCGCCGCTGTCTTTGCTGCCGCGCAATCGTGCCGGAAAAACTTTGGTGTCGTTCAGCACCAACAGATCGCCGGCGTCGAGAAAATTGCCCAACTCGACAAACGCGCTGTGAATAATTTCGCCCGTACCGCGCCGGACCACCAGCAGGCGCGACCCCGCGCGCTCGCGGCTGGGGAAAGCCGCGATCAGCGACTCCGGCAGTTCGTAGTCAAATTCCTTCAGATTCATGATCGATTAAGACGCCGTAGGGGCGCAGCATGCTGCGCCCTACCCGATTCAATTCTCCGCGAATGCGAATTGCGGCGTGGGTGAGTGCGAATCTAAGATTACGCGTCCTTCTTCAAGAATGGCGTCAACAAGTCGATGGGCACCGGAAAGATCGTCGTCGAGTTTTTCTCCGAAGCGACTTCCACCAGACTTTGCAGGAAACGCAGTTGCAGCGCCATCGGCTGTTTGCCAATCACCTCGGCGGCGTCGGCCAATTTTTGCGAGGCCTGAAATTCGCCGTCCGCATGGATGATCTTAGCGCGCCGTTCGCGTTCCGCTTCGGCCTGCTTCGCCATCGCCCGCTGCATCTCTTGGGGCAAATCGATATGCTTCAACTCGACCAAGACGACTTTGATGCCCCAGGGGTCGGTCTGCTGATCGAGGATTTCCTGAATGCGCGCGTTGATCCGCTCCCGTTCCGACAGCAATTCGTCCAATTCAGCTTGGCCGCAGACGCTGCGTAGCGTCACCTGAGCCAGCTGCGAGGTGGCGAAGAGATAATTTTCCACTTCGCGCACCGCTTTGTTCGGCTCGATCACCCGAAAGTAAAGCACCGCGTTCACCTTCACCGACACGTTGTCGCGCGTGATCACATCCTGGGGCGGGATGTCCATGGTCACGGTGCGTAACTCCATTTTCACCATTTTTTCGATGCCCGGAATGACGTAAACCATGCCGGGGCCGCGCGAGCCGACCATGCGACCGAGCCGGAAGACGACGCCCCGCTCATACTCTTTGAGAATCTTAATGCCGCTGATGAGCGCGGCTACGGCAATTATCAGAAATGTAAACGGCACCCCAAGTCCAAACATTGCTGCCTCCTAATTATTGAGCGCTTAACTTTTGCTAGAACGTCGCACTTTGAGCCGCATGCCCTGGTAGCCGACGACTTCGACTTTCTCACCGACGTCAATCTCAGAATCGGCTTCGGCATTCCAGTATTCGCCGTGGACAAAAACCCTGCCCGCCAAAGCCAGCTTGCCGCGCACGTCGCCGATCTCGCCGATCAGTCCGTCCATCCCCGTCGTCGGCGTCAATTTTTGCGACTTAAATACCAGATAGCTGAGCGTCAGCATGATCGCGCCGACCGTGGCCACCGCGGTAAACACGATCGATTTATCAACCACCAAATCCGAGTTTTCGGTATCGAAGAGCAAGAGCGAACCGATCGCCAAAGAGATGATTCCGCCCACACCCAGCACACCGAAGCTGGGCAAGAACGCCTCGCCGACGAGCAACGCGATGCCCAGCGCGATCAGCGCCAGGCCGGCGTAGTTCAGCGGCAGCAGTTGAAACGACGCTAGCGCGAGCAACAAACAGATCGCCCCGGCCACCCCTGGGAAAATCACGCCGGGATGAGAAAACTCCATGTAGAGACCGAGCAGCCCCGCCATCATGAGCAGATAAGCGATGTTCGGGTCTGACAGGATATTAATGATCGTCTGTTTCAGGCTCATCTCGTAGCGCGAGATTTTAACGTCCTTGAGCGCCAGCACATGCGCCTTGCCGTCGAGATCGACCTTTCGGCCGTCGGCCTGTTTGAGCAGATCGTCAATATCTTTGGCGACGATATCAATGACGTTTTTCTTGAGCGCATCGCTCTCGGTGATCGCCACGCTTTTGCGCACCGCCTCGATCGCCCACTCGGCGTTGCGGCCGCGTTTTTGCGCGATGCTTTCGCTGAACGACGCGGTGAAGTTCTCGATCTTCTCGCCCATCACGCCTTTGACTTCCTGGCCGCCACCCGCCACCGGATGGGCTGCACCGATGTTGGTGCCCGGCGCCATGGCGGCAACATGCGCCGCCATGGTGATGAACACGCCGGCGGAACCGGCGCCGGCGCCGCTCGGTCCGACCCAGATCATCACGGGAACTTGCGCGCCGAGCATTTCTTTCACGATGGTGCGCGTGGAACTGAGCAAACCGCCCGGCGTATCCATCTGAATAATCAGCGCTCGGGCGCCGTTCGACTTGGCGCGGGCGATGGCTTCGCGAATGTAATCATCGACGGCCGGGTTGATGCTGCCGTCGATGGCGATCAGATCGACATGCGGCGCGGCGGTGTCCTTTGACTGCGCGAGGACGGAAAGGGCGACCGCTAGGCACGATAGCAAGCAAAAAATTCTAAGTGTTTTCACTCTGCATCTCTTTAATGACTTTCTTGATGTCTTCCCAGACCAGTTTCTTGTCCGCTGGATTGCGCAGCAAATAAGCCGGATGAAAGGTCGGCATCAGTTTAATGCCGTGATAGCTATGCCAATTGCCGCGCAGCTTGGAGATCGGCACGGTGCTTTGCAGCAAGGTCTGCACGGCGAACCTGCCCAACCCAACGATGATCTCCGGCCTGACGATGTCGATCTGTTTTTTGAGAAACGGTTCGCAGGCGGCGACTTCGTCCGGTTCGGGATTGCGATTTTCCGGCGGTCGGCATTTCACCACGTTGCAGATATAGACATCTTCGCGTTTGATGCCGATGCCCTTGGTAATAATATCGGTCAATAGCTGCCCGGCCCGACCAACAAATGGCTCGCCTTGAAGATCTTCATCGCGTCCCGGACCTTCGCCAACAAACATTAGCCTAGCCCGCGGGTTGCCGACGCCGAAAACAATATTTGTTCTTCCCGAACAGAGCTTGCAGCGCTGGCAGTCGCCGATGGCCGCGCGCAGTTCGTCGAGCGTATTCGCCTGCATGCTCGCCGCAGTGTCGGCAAACATATCGTCTAGCGTGCCGCCTAGCAAGCTTTCCTTGATGATACTCGCCGGCTTGGATTCGGCTGGATCGCCCCTCGCCAAGAAACGGATGCCGGCGCGCTGGCGCCGTTGGAGATGGCGCTTGAGCGAGGCGGTTAACGCGGTCAATTCGTCGGCGTCGTTCGGTTCGGACATCGCGGCGATCCTTTCATGGGCGGATCGTACCACTCGACACCGAGCCGAAGCAATAACGTTCTGGTAAGAAAATTTTGCCGCGAAATGGCTTCAGCTGATTTGGCGCAGCTGTTCCAAATAGACGGCGCGCAACCGGGTCAGAAATGCCAAGGTCTCAGGCCATAGATAATCCGCGTAGGTGTACGGCAGCCCATGAAATCCACCGCTGTGATAAAACAGCGTCGCTGCCGCGTAGATGCCACGGTCGAGATAGATCCGCTGATTGGCATTCTTGGTCGAAGCGAGCACGACTTTGAACGAATCCAGATAGCCAGGATCGAGATTGACTTGCCGGCCGTCGCCATCCTGGCGGCGGAATCGTTCTTCAATCCGTTGGCTTGCCAGTTTTAGCGCGGTGAGCTCGGCGGGCGAGCGCAAAGCAGCGAACGAGAAAAATCCCCGCAGTAAATTCGCACCCATTTCCCGCTCATAAAACTTCGACGCCGTCCAGGCCACCAGCTCACTCTGACCATCGATGGCGCCCAATATTGCACCTAATTCGTTCTGAACTAAGGGAACTAGGGCAACGTCCGAGATGAGAAAGGCGGCGAAGTACTTCGCCGGTTTGGGCTCTTGGGGAGTCCCCATGTCAGGGCTTTGCTTTTAAGTTCTTCCGGGTTTCTTGTGAAGAAGTATTCACCACAGAGGCACAGAGTTCGCAGAGTTCGGAGTATTTCATAATCAAGAACTCTTAACTCCGCGCCCTCCGCGCCTCCGCGGTGCAATCTCCGAGCCCTGGTTCACAGGAAAGCCTGAGGACCCTGCTTTTAAGGCGAGAAAGTGATCGTAGATGCGGTCGGCCAGCTCATCCTTGCTCATCAACGGCAACGACTGGGTCGCGCCGGTGCGGTCGAGAATGGTCGCGATGTTAGTGTCGCCGTCAAAGCCGCTGCCTTCCACCGCGACGTTGTTAGCGACGATCATGTCGAGGTTTTTCTCGCGCAGTTTTTTCGCCGCGTTGGCGGTCAACTCTTCGGTCTCAGCGGCGAATCCGACCAACATCTTACCAACTTTTTTCTGACCGAGCTCTTGCACGATATCAGGATTCGGTTCGAGGCGCAGCTCGATCGCTCCCTTGCCCCGTTTGATTTTCTGATCCGCGCGCACCACCGGACGATAATCGGCCACCGCCGCCGCCATGATCACAGCCGTAGCCGACGCGAACTCTTTATTGACGGCATCGCGCATCTCAGCCGCCGTGGTGACGGCAATCGTGCGCGCCCCCGCGGGCGGTTCCAATGCGGTCGGTCCAGTCACCAGCGCTACTTCCGCGCCGCGCCGCAGCGCCGCGCGGGCCAGGGCGAAGCCCATTTTTCCCGACGAACGGTTGGAAAGGTAGCGCACCGGATCGAGCGGTTCGCGGCTGGGACCGGCGGTGATCAGCAAGCGCTCGCCGGCCAAATCTTTCTTCCGCAACAACCGTTGGATTTCCTCGGCAATCTTTTCCGGATCCGGCAGCCGGCCTTTGCCCTCGTAACCGCAGGCGAGAAATCCTTCCGCTGGTTCGAGCAGGTGATAACCGGCCCGGCGCAGCCTGCGCAAGTTTTCCTGCACGATCGGATTTTCAAACATGTGAATGTTCATCGCCGGCGCGAGCAATACCGGCGCTTGGGTTGCCATGACGACCGTCGTCAGTAAATCGTCGGCGATGCCATTGGCGATCTTGCCGATAATGTTCGCCGTCGCCGGCGCGATCACGAAGAGATCCGCGGAGTCGGCTAAATTGATGTGGCCGATCTCAGATTCCTGGGTCAGGTCGAAAGTCTCCGTCGCAACCGGATTACCCGAAAGGGTTTGAAACGTCAGCGGCGTGACAAATTCCATCGCGCCGCGGGTCATGATCACCTGAACCGAAAAACCGGCCTTGACCAATAAGCGAACCAGCTCCACCGCTTTGTAGCAAGCGATGCCGCCGCTGACCCCGAGCACGATCCGCACCTGTTTATCGCCATTGGCCACCTGGTGAAAATAACCGATCCTTCCGGGGCGTGCAAACTTCGACCGGTTGGGGCTCATCAGGCTTGCTCGACCGACAGCGACGCAAAGTAGACCCGATTGCGACTTTTTGTCACCACGAGCGCTCTAACTATGACCGGAGCAAACCCAAACCAAAGACGCAACTGCCTTGTATTCATCGTCTTTCGGTCAGATCTCCGCGCCCACTCAGCTGGCATGGTTTTGGCTCAACCCAGGCCAATTGAACAGTGTCAACCAAGCGACGATTGTTTAACGCAACGTTTTACTTGACCGGCAAAATATGTTGATGTAAGCGACAAGCAATGTTGAGAAGGAGACAGCGATGAAGAGAGCTTTTAGGTGTTGTAAGCGGTTTTTAGCCCCAATGGTAGGCGCTTTGGCAATCATGTTGCTCGGGCTAGCCGGCTCAGTGCCAGCGCAAGAAACCCAGGTGCAAAACGACAACTTCGATCTTGGGACAGCGGTTGCAATGGCTGAATCCATCGGTGCGCCGGAGAGCCCTCAAATCGCGCCCGCCGCAGCAACTCCCGGTGAAGACTTCGACGAAGATCCCTGGGAAGGTTTCAATGAGAAAATGTTCAATTTCAACCGCGAGGTTCTCGATCGTTATTTATTGAAGCCCATCGCCACCGCGTGGGACTTTTTGCTACCTGATTTTGTTCAGCGGGGCGTTCATAACATCTTCGATAACGCCGCGGTGGTGCGGCGCCTGGTCAACAATAGCCTGCAATTGAAATTTACCGGCGCGGGCATCGAGCTTGCCCGTTTCACCATCAACAGCACCATCGGTCTCGCCGGCTTTTTCGACGTCGCCAAAGACGGTTTTGGTATCGAGCAAAAGGATGAAGATACTGGACAAACCTTCGGCGTTTGGGGCATGGGACCTGGCCCCTATTTGGTTCTGCCTTTTCTTCCGCCACTCTCAGTCCGCGATGGCATCGGTTACGCTTTCGACGCGGCGATGACGCCCTACTCCTATTTCATCCCTTGGTGGGGCTCGGTCGCCGCCACCGCCGATAACACCGTCAATGAACGGTCCCTCAACCTCGATCGTTTTGAACGGGTCGCCGAATCCACCGTCGATCTCTACGGCGCGGTGCGCAATGCCTATCTACAGCGCCGTGCCGCGGCGATAAATCAGTAACCGGTCACGCGAGAATTATTTCAATGACAACGCGGAAGGTCGCCGTTGGCCTTCCGCGTCAGCGAGCCGGTTAGCTTAACTCGACGTGGTTCGCTCACCTTCGATTTCACGTCTTCCTATTGACAAGTCACACACCGTTCATTATGAAATGATGCCAAACCACCGGCGATCGCCGCGGCCAAGTTGAAAAAAGCCTTGACAGCAACCAGGGAGCTAAGAGCGAGAAAAATGCCACGGACAAAAAAGAAAAGGGCGGGACGGCCAGCCAAGGACAGCACCTCCGATTATATCGACGACGGCTCCCACGACGAGTCGGAAGACGAAGATCTTCCAAGTGACGAAGCCGGACGGCGCAAAATAAAAAAGAATTACGAAGATCTCCTTGGCATCCGCATCGATAAACTCAGAGGGCGGGTGCTCAACCGGGAAAAAATCAACAAGAGCATCGATGGCCTTTATTTCATCTGCTTCGAATGCAAAAAGATCTGCCACAACCTCGACGAAGGTTGGATGGAAGAAGCGAATACCCTCAACAACTTCTGCGGCCCCTGCGCCAAGTCCAAAGGCGTTAAAGCCGCACCGCCTAGTGCTTGAT
The DNA here is from genome assembly GCA_964478485.1 of uncultured Syntrophobacter sp. Classification (GTDB taxonomy): domain Bacteria; phylum Desulfobacterota; class Binatia; order UBA9968; family UBA9968; genus DP-20. The sequence continues at coordinate 22,159 of CAYZJE010000361.1, forward strand.
CCCAAGTCGCCGTAAAACTTCTCCCAACTCTGGCGCCAGTGGCGCGTCAAGGTTGACAGTGCGCTGCGCCGCTGGGTGAGCAAACTCCAAGCCTTTGGCGTGGAGAAAATGTCGTTGCAAACCGAACGCTTCCGCATGTGCCGCGCCGTACAGCCTATCGCCCACGATCGCATGGCCGAGCGCCGCCAAGTGAACGCGAATCTGATGCGTCACGCCGGTGGTCATGTGAATTTCTAATAGGCTCAAACCGCGCGCCGCGCCGAGCCTGCGATAGCGTGTGAGCGCCGGCCAGACGCGCTGGCGCTTCACCATAAGGTCCGCGCGGATGACGCGCATGCGGCGCCGGTCGCGGCTGTCGTGCGCCAACGGAAAATCGCTGACGCCGTCGGCGTCAGCATCGCCCCAGACTAACGCCCAGTAGGTCTTGCTGATCTCGCGCCGGCGAAACTGCAAGCGCAGGCGATCGAAGGCAGCCTGAGTCTTGGCCACGAGAATCAAGCCCGAGGTCTCGACATCGAGCCGGTGCACCAAACCGGGCTCCCAACGGCTCTTGCCGACTTTGAGCAGTTCCGGCCAGCGCGCCGTTATTATATTAGCCAGAGTCGTGTCGTCTCGCGCTGAAAATCCATGGGTCGCCATGCCGGCCGGCTTGTCGAACACGAGGATCGAATCATCTTCGTAAATGACCGGCGGTTCGAGTCCCGCCGCCGGCAACGGCTGCTCGGCCAACCAATCCACCGGTCCGACAAAAAGCAAGCTGTCACCGGCAACCAATCGGTCGCCCTTCTTACCGGCTCGGCCATTGATTACAAACAGCTTGGCACCGATCGCCTGCTCGATGGCGCGGCGCGAAAGATGGGGCAGACAGTGACGCGCAAAAACATCGAGCCGAGCCGCGGCAAATTCCGGTGGCACTAACCATGATGGGCTATTTGCGCCCACGACTTGATCCACCATGCTACCTACCGTACTATAAATTTTGCTCTCATCAACCGGATTGACCCATGAAAAGTAATTGTTACAGCGTCATCATCGCCGGCGGCAAAGGCACGCGCTTTTGGCCGCTCAGCCGAGCGCAACGGCCCAAACAACTATTAAAAATTTTGAGCCGCAAGAGCCTGATCGACGAAACCGCCCAACGCGTGATGGCACTCGGCGGTCGCGATCAAACTCTGGTCGTCACCGTAGCCGAGCAAGTCGAGGCCATGCGCAAAGAACTGCGCGCTCTGCCGCGTGGCAATTTTATCACCGAACCGCAAGGTAAAAATACCGCGCCGTGTATCGGCTTGGCCGCCCTGGAAATCGTCCGGCGCGATCCCACAGGCGTGATGATCGTGCTGCCCGCCGATCATTGGGTAGCGGATGTAAAAGCGTTTCAGCGCACACTCAACGCCGCGCTCGCGTCGGCCGTGCGGCAAGATCGCTTGATCACTATCGGTATTCGTCCGGACTATCCGGAGACCGGTTACGGCTACATCATGAAAGGCAAAGCGATCGCCGGTCACGGAGCTGCATCGACTTATCAAGTAAAACGATTTACTGAGAAGCCCACCGAAGCGGTGGCGAAAAAACTAATTCGCCAGGGCTCCTTGTGGAACAGCGGCATCTTTGTCTGGAAAGCGGCGACGCTGTTGGAATTGTTGCTTCGCTATCAGCCGGAGATTGGCGCCAGGCTCAACGCAATCAACAAAGTGGCCGGGAAAAAATCGCTGGGCAATCCGAGCCCCAAGCTCCGCGCCGTGATCGCCCGCGAATATAAGAAGATGCCAAGCATCTCCATCGACTATGCGGTGCTGGAAAAAGCCAGCGCCGAGGGCAAAGTCTTGACGCTCGAAGCCGATTTCGGTTGGAGCGACGTGGGCAGTTGGGCCGCCGTCCATCGCATGATGCACAAAGACGCCCACGGCAATGCCGGCAATGGCCGCTGGCTCCAGCGCGGTGCCAAGAATTGCCTGATTCACTCTCCGGACCGTTTGGTCGTATTGCTGGGAATCGACAATGCGGTCGTCGTCGACACGCCCGACGCCCTGCTGGTCGGCGATCTCAGTCGTTCTCAAGAAGTGCGCGAACTGGTGGAAGAGCTGCAGCGTAAAGGGCTCGGCCACTATACAATCAAATAATGTGCTTCTTGCGGGTTTAGTGTGAAAGAGTACTCACCACAGAGGGCACAGAGGGCTTGCAGTTTTTGGCCCACAGAAATTACTAAACACCTCTGGGATTTCCGACGCCAATATTTCGAATCCCACTTTCTCTGTGATCTCTGTACTACTATAGCTCGATATTTGCGCAGCCTGCGCAAACTCCTGCGCCGCCGATCCCAAGGGCGACCAGCCGGTCGCCCCTACGCCCCCTTTGTGACCTTTGCGTTCTTTGCGGCCAATCTTCTTCAGTTGCGGCTGTGCCGCGCTAGGCCCTCTGTGGTGAAACGTCCGAATCTGAACGCTTCAAAGGTATGAAGAACCAATAACTCGAACCCGCTCTTCTCCATGAACTCACGCTACCCCAAGGGTCCGTTTCAAGCCGACGAGCCGGTCGTCTTGCTCGACCGCAAGGACCGCGAATACTTGTCTCGCCTCGATCAGCGCCGGCCCATCGCCATTCGCGGCGGCAAGATTTCCGTCGACGATATCATCGGCCGCGATGAAGGCAGC
>CAYZJE010000362.1:0-5993 GCA_964478485.1 uncultured Syntrophobacter sp.
TATAGTTGACAATTTGCGCGGCTCGCGCAAATTTTCCGCGAGTCGAAGACCCTCGGATTCGGATATTCCTCTCGCCAAGTCGCAAAGACGCCAAGTTCGGAATTGATGTCATTTCGACCGAAGGGAGAAATCTTTCTTATATCCCTCGTGTTCCCTCGGGATGACGGGCATCGCCCGTCATCTTTGCGCCTTTGCGCCTTTGCGGGAGATATTCCGAGACTGACCGGCACGCCACCAGGAGGCTTTGAGCCGCAGGGCGGTGCGCGAAGCGCACCCTACGAATACTTTCGTGTCCTTCGTGGTGAATCCGACTTTTCTCATTTCCCGCTATGTCGTTTCACCCAATCCAAAATAACCTGATTGGTCTCCTCCGGCGCCTGCCAGAAGAAACCGTGCGATTGCCCCTTGAGCACCTTCATCTCGGCGCCGGGGATGCGCTCGAGCAACACTTTCGCCTGGGCGATGTGATTGCTGCCGACGCTGTCGGCTTCACCGATCAGCACTAACGTCGGCGCTTGCACGTCACCCAGGCGATGGGTGCCTTCGAAGTTATGCCGCGCTATGCACAAATGAATGAACGGGTCGAGCTTGGCATGGGTCGCCCAGGCGATTTTGAAAAATTCTTCAACCTGGTCGCGGTGCCCCTCGCGGTAATCTTTCGTGAAGAACGTATCCGACTCGACGATCTCATCGTAGATAAATTTCTCAAACCCCATCTCGACCAAGTCCAGAACCAGCCGATGCGGTAAGCCAGGCACGCAATCCGAACCGGCCCGGCCCGCCGTGCCTGAACCGCTCGCCGCCATTATCAGGCTCTTTACCCGTCCGGGAAAGTTCTCCGCCAGCGACAACGCGATGCGCCCGCCCATGGAGTGGCCGATGAAATGCGCCGACGGCAATTTCAAATGATCCATCAACGCGACGATGTCCAAAGCCATCTGCTCGATGGTGTAGACGCTCTGCGTCGGTAACGAGCGGCCACAGCCGCGCGGATCGTGGAAGATCAATTGCAAAGAGCTCGCCAGCGGCATCTGCCAAGGTTTCCATACTTCGCCTGAATAAGCTGTAGACGGAACGAAGATCAGCGGCTCACCCTGACCGTACGTTTCGTAATAGAGATCAACACTCGTGGGTAGTTTTACGTTTGGCATAGGTCAAATCCCTTTCTTACCTGGGTATCATCGCGAAGAAAGATTTCTCCTTTCGATCGAAGGAGCAGAAAAGAGATCTTATCGACGCAGGCTCACTTGGCCGCCGCCGCTTTATAAAAGCCTTCTTTCTCTAATTGGGCGACGAACCGCACGTCGAGAAAATCATCCGGCTTGGCCGTCTTTGCCTTGGGCTCGGTCGGCAGCAATTCGCCGATGATCGTTTCCATGCCTTTGCGCGTGGCATAAGGAACGCTTTCGATATAGGCGCGCGCTTCACCGTAAGTCGCCTCGAGGATTTCCGGATCTTTGATGCGCGCATACTTTTGGATCGCGCGGATGCCGGCGCTTTTGTTCGCTTTAAGCAATTGCACGCCTTCGCTATAGCCGCGCACGAAACGTCGAGTCATTTCCTCATTGGCTTTGATAAACGCGCGCGTCGAACCGATGGCAACCGAAACATATTCCGGCCCTTCCTTGGTGACATCCATCAATTCGCTCAAGCCCGCTTTGCGCGCGCGAAAGTTGGTCGGCGGTGACAGCGCGCCGGCATCGACTTGCCCGGCGATAATTGCCGTGAGTATGTTTGGCACGTCGACCAGTTGCAGCATTTGGTACTCTTCCGGCTTGATGCCGGCCTTGGTCATCACCCAGAGCGTCACGCTGTGCGTCGACGACCCGAGGCGGGTAATCCCGATCTTCTTTCCTCTCATTTCGCTGAAGCTCTTGATCTCCGGCCGCGCCATGAAAGAAAACACCAGACGGTTGGCGACGCCGGCGATGATCGCCACGTCAGCGCCCTTGAGGGCCGCGGTGACCGAATTGCGCCCATCCATGTACGAGTAATTGAGCTCGCCCGCCAGCATCACTTGAATCGCCCTTGAGGTCGACGGAATATGCACGAGCTCGACTTCCAAGCCATTTTTGCGGAACAGCCCTTCCTCCTGCGCCACCCAGGTGCCGCTCATGTTGCTGGCGAACGAAGTCCAAGCCACCCGCGCCTTCATCTGCGTCTGTCCATCGCGCGCCAACAGGAGGCAAATCCCGAACAGCAATGCGCCGCCAAGTAATTTGAAATTCGCTTTCATCCCGTGTTTCCTAACCTCTCAAAGCGCTTGCCGGTCCATATCACAGAAGCCCTCGAACGGTCGAGACTCGCCTAACTTGCTTGGCTAATTCGCCAAATCGACGCTGGACTGTTCGCCAAGGAGGGTTTGGAAGATCAGATTATTTTCATTCCCAGCGCCACCCAGCTCGCTCACGTATTAGTTGCGGGCGATGTCGACATCGCGCGCACCGTGCCAGCAGCCAAAAATGCCAAGCCGGAACAGTTCATCGACCTGCGTTTTCTTGACCGGCTAGAAAAAGCGGACTGCTGAAAGAACTATACAAATAAGCGCCGAACTCGTTCCAAACGTTCCAGCCGTTCCAATCGTCATCGGAAGGATACTCGGCATCAGAAAACAGCAGCAAGCAGCGAATCCGGCCCCTTCCCCTCGAGAGACCGTGTCGCAATACCGTTCATGGTTCGAGAACCTCACCACGAACGGTATTGCTCGATCGCGAATTCAAGTACTTATCCGTTCGCCCTGAGCGTGTCGAAGGGCTCCGAGTGAATTGCGACACAGTCTCCGACGGGGGAAGGCCGGGATAGGGGTGGGCGCCAAACCCTAGACGCTAGACCCCAGACGCCGAACTCTCAATTCGGCAACCAACAAACCGCCGCGATCTCGCTCAACTCTCTTCTTAACTTCGTCCACGACTGTGCGCGGTCGTCGCTGCGGTAGAGATATCCATATCGGCTCGCGGCGAAAATAGTATTCGGGTCGTCGGAATTGGTACCGAACGTCCACATCGTTGAGTTCGGTTCCACCGGCAACGGCAAGAGCTTCCAGCTCCGGCAGAAATCTTCCGTCTGCGCGATCGCGCCCGACGTGCCCGGCGTAAAATCACCGAAGCCCAATAAGATTTTTTTCGGGTTGGCCGGATCCACCGAAATACCGCGCAGATAATTTTCTTTGCGCGGGTATTCCCACGGCAGACATTTTTGCATGTTGCGCGGCTCCCAGCTTTTGCCGTTATCGGTGCTCGCATAGATCTCGCGATTGACCATGACGAAAACGGTTTTCGGCGGCCCGGCGGTTACCGCGACGTTATGAATGTCGAGCCGGCCAGTGACCTCGACAATGCTCCAGGTATCGCCGCCGTCGCTGCTGTGCCGCGCGCCGTCCACTTCGAGGCCGGCCCAGACATGGTTCGGCTCCAGCGGGTCGACGGCGATCCCAGTAAATCTCGGCGTGCCGACCGCCTCGCATTCCGCAGCCACTTCCACCGGCCGCTTGTCCCAGCTCCGGCCGCCGTCCTTGGAACGAAACATCATCGCCGGCGTCGGCGTGCCGGTGCCGACAAACATGTTGTCTGGATTCACCGGATCGATGCCGATCGCCCAGACATAGTGCGGATTGAGCGCCGAGTCGATGTAGCGCCAATTGGCGCCGCCATCTTCGCTGCGATAAAGCCCTCGCTCGGTACCGGCAAAAAGGGTCTTGTGCTGCTTCGGGTGCATGGCGATGCAGCGCACCGACGCTTCATAGGCAAATCCCCGCCGTGGCCCGACGCGCGCCCAAGTCTGGCCGTTGTCCTCGCTGCGCATGATGCTCTGGCCGATCGTGCCGACAACGATCGTGACGTCTTTCATAATTCCTCCCGTTTTCATTTCGATTCGTTTAGCGTCTAGCGTTTAGAGTCTAGAGTTAAACCCGAGACGCCAGACTCTAGACCCCAGACGGTTAGACATTGACCCGATGCAAATCCCTGGTCCGCGGTCCGGCCGCCGCTCCCGGCGGGAAGATCGCATCGAGGCGCGCCAAATCTTCTTTGCCAAGATTGATCTCAGTCGCCTTGATGTTCTCTTCCAAGTGCGCACGAGTTTTGTTGCTGGGGATCGGGATCACTTCGCGTCCCTGCGCCATCAGCCAAGCCAAAGCCAGCTGCGCGGTAGTGCAATTTTTCTCCCGCGCCAATTCTTCGAAGCGCGCTAGCAGCGTCAAGTTCTTTTCCAAATTGCCGGCCTGAAAGCGCGGATGATTGATCCGGCCATCGCCGTCGCTCATGTCTTTGGCGTCGTGCACCGCGCCGGCAAAGAAGCCCCGGCCGAGCGGCGAGTAGGCCATAAAACCCATGCCGAACTCGCGGCAGGCTTGAACGTTGCCGCCTTCGGGATCGCGCGACCACAGCGAATATTCCATTTGCAAAGAAACGATCGGATGCACCTTGCGCGCGCGCCGGATCGAATTGGCGCTCGCTTCCGACAGGCCGATGTAACGAGTGACGCCACGCTCGACCAGTTTCGCCATCGCGCCGACGGACTCTTCAACCGGGATATTCGGGTCCACCCTCGACATGCAGAAGATATCCAATGCGTCGACGCCTAAACGCTTCACGCTCTGCTCGCAATTCTCCGTCAGATATTCCGGCGTGCTGCCGCTGCGCATGCCGCTCGCGTCCGGCGCGCGCGGGCTGCCGGACTTGGAATGAATCACAATCCGCTCGCGCCGGCCTTTGAGAGCTTTGTTGAGCAACTCGTGATTGTGCCCCTGCCCATAGCTCGCCGAGGTGTCGAGAAAATTGATGCCGAGATCGAAAGCACGGTGCAGCGTCGCGATCGATTCATTATCATCCGCCGGCCCATAAGCGCCGGACATGCTCATACAGCCCAAGGCCAATCGTGAAACTTTGAATTCCGTCGAACCAAATTGAACGTATTCCATGAAAACCTCCGTACCGCGCTCAGAGTTACCGCAGGTGCAAGCAGGAAGTCAAACTTCCAGCAGCGACGTGAGCTACCGAAACGTTGCGAGCTTGGTGCTTGGCGCGAGAATCCGAGTTAGCTTACATCCGCCGCACCTCCGGCAGCACGGCTTCGGCGCACAGCCGCATCGATTTCAGCACCTGATCCTGCGCCAAGCTGCCGGAAGCGATGTTGAGCATGAGCTGCTCGGGATGCATCGCGTCGACGTAGAACTTTATTTTCTTCACACACTCATCCGGCGTGCCCCACACGGCCATCACGTTCGTTCCTTCTTCGGCAACGGCATGGCGCGCTTTCTCCGGCGTGCAGAGTTTTTCAAAGGCTTCCCGCGACGCGCTTTTGCTCGCATAGGTTTGAATCTGTTCGGTCTGAACCGGCCGGCTCAGCCGGCCACGCAGAAAAACCTCGGCTTGGCTCGACAGCGCGAGCGCGCCGTTGGCGATCGCTTCTTCGCGGTCGCGCGCGACGTGCAAGTGAATGCCGAGCACGACATCGCTCCTACGACCCGCGGGTAAATTATTTCGGTAAGTCTCGGTCAAGCCGCGAACTAAGTCGAAGGGGATGCCAAGATAGCCGGGCTGCACCAAACCTTGGCCAACCTTGCCCGCGAAGCTGGCACTGTCCGGCGTCGTCGCCGCGGCCGTATAAATCGGCGGGTGGGGCTGCTGCACCGGCGGCGGGCTGAGTGTGAAATCGCGTATCTGCCAGAACTTGCCGTCGAGCTTTTCAATGTATTCGCCTTTGAAAATCTCGACGAGCATGCGAATGCCTTCTTCGAAACGCGCGCTGCTTTCGGCGGGATTGACGTTCATCCGGTTGATCACCCAGGGATGGCCGCGGCCGATCCCCAGCATGATCCGGCCATTGGTCAGCAAATCCGCGGCGGCGACCTGGCTCGCCAACATCGCCGGATGGTGGATCGGCATGCTGATAATCCCGGTGAGAAAGTGAATCCGCCGCGCCCGCTGCGCCGCGGCAACGTAAAGTCCCAAAGGGAATGGCGAGCAAGAAAATAAATCCTTGCCGTAGCTCTC
>CAYZJE010000363.1:0-10460 GCA_964478485.1 uncultured Syntrophobacter sp.
CTGTCGGAGTCGAATAACGAATTCAGGGCGATGCAGATGGACGTGCTCAAAAGCAAAAAAGTCGACGCCATATTTGTCTCCGGCAATACTGACAAGTTCGAGCAGGCGGGCATGCACGTGTTGGCATTGGACCGGCTGCCGATGATCAACGGGCCGACGCTGACCTCGACGATCACGACGTTGCAAAAAAAAGAAGGCCTGGCAGAGCGCCTGGTCAAAGCCCAGGTGATGGGCATCCACTTCGCGCGCACACGGCGCGGCGAGACCGAAGCGATCCTCGACGGTCTGCGCCAGCGCGAGCCGGAATGCAAGAATGTTCAGTATCGCGCCGTCGCCAAGTTGTTACCCAAGCCCTATCCCGAGCATGAGGCGGTGGCCAATGCCTACAAGCTTTGTTGCTTGAAGAATCCCGAAGCCGAAGAGCAATCACCGTTGGCACTGTGGGATTTGCATTATCTTAGAACGCTCGATAATTCGGGGTTCATCGATCAGCTCTACGTCTAAGCAGCGTGAAATTGCACCGCGCTCAGGTGATTACGATGATTGTTCAACGTCAAAAAATGATCGGTCCAGTCGGGATCTTCATCTTGGCCTTGGCGGCTGAAGTCTTCGGCGCCCAGGCGGATTGGAAAAAGGACTGGGAGCAGACGGTTGCGGCTGCCAGGAAAGAAGGCCAGGTCGCCGTCTATATTTATCGGTACGAGAGCGTGTTGGAGGAATTTAAGCGCGACTTTCCCGGTATCAATGTCGTTGCCGTCACGGGGAGGGGCAACGATCTGACCAATCGCATCATGTCGGAGCGGCGCGGGCAAGTTTTTCGCCGATGTTTACAGCAGTGGACCTGGCGGCAACGTTAACGTTCTCTACAAAGGCAAGGCTCTTGACCCGATCAAGTCGCTGTTGAGTCTGCCCGAAGTCGTCGACGAGTCGAAGTGGTATGGCAAGGAGCACCGCTATGCCGACCCTGAGGGGAAACATGTCTTTGCCTACCTAGCCAAGGCCAGCGATACGCAGTTGTCTTTTAACTCGAGTCTGGTCAATCCGAAGGAATTCAAATCCTATTGGGATCTCACGCAATCTAAGTGGAAGGGCAAAATCGTTTCGCTCGATCCGCGCGACGGCGGATTGGGCGGCGCCATGCAGTTTTTCTATTACCATCCGGAGCTCGGCCGACAATTTATCAAGACATTCTTTGGCGCCATGGATGTCCAGTTCGCCAAGAATTTCCGGCAAATCACCGACTGGCTGGCTCAGGGCCGCTATGCGCTCTGCTTTGGCTGCAAGGATTCCATGAAAGCGAAGAACCAGGGACTGCCGGTGGAGGACTTCGAGACGACCAGGTGGAAAGAGGGAGCGAGCTTTACCGCAGGCGGTGGTTCTTTGAGCTTTTTGAATCAAGCGCCGCACCCCAACGCAGCCAAGGTGTTCGTCAACTGGTTCCTATCGCGGCGTGGACAGATCGCATTGCAAAAGCTCGGCGACGTGGACGAACCGCCCAATTCGCGGCGTATCGACATCCCAAAGGACGATGTTCCGCCGGCTAGTCGCTTGGCGCCCGACGGAAAGTATTTCGATGTGGTCAAATCGGAGTACTCTGAAGTGAAGCCGATCACCGATCTCATCAAGGAAATCATGACTGCCAACGAAGCGAAGAGGTAGTCGAATGTTGCGCTTGGTTTCCTGCGTGTGACGCAAAAACATCGACCCGACTACAAGGTTGACATTGACGAGCCAGTGGGGAACTATTCTGCCGGTGAACGAAGTTTATTTAACGTTCGATCAAAGGGGAGCAAGGGTTCGTATGGCCAGCCGCCCATTCGTCAGTACCGTTTTCTGTTTTGCCGCGTCGTTATTCCTGATGCTGTCGATAGATACGCATGCGGCTCAGTCCGATTGGAAAAAAGATTGGGAGCAGACGCTCGCCGCGGCCCGGAAAGAAGGTCAGGTCAACGTCTATATTTACCGCTACGAAGGCTTGCTGCAAGATTTCAAGCGCGAATACGCCGGCATCAACATAGTCTCGGTTACCGGCCGGGGCAACGAGCTGACCAACCGCATCATGGCTGAGCGGCGGGCTGGGAAATTTATCGCCGATGTGTACAGCGGCGGCACCAACAGCCTTTACAACACGCTTTATAAGGGCAAAGCACTCGATCCGCTCAAGCCGTTGCTAGTGCTTCCCGAAGTCACCGATACGTCGAAATGGTTCAACAACGAGCATCGCTACGCTGACCCGGAAGGGAAACACATTTTTGCGTTTATCGGTTCAGCGAGCAACGCGCAGCTGGCGTATAACGCCAAGATGGTGAACCCGAGCGAGTTCAAGTCCTATCAGGACGTGATTAACTCGAAGTGGAAGGGCAAGATCGTCTCCCTCGACCCACGCGACACGGGGCTGGGGGCGACCATGCAGTTCTGGTATTACAGCCCGGAGCTCGGCCCCGAGTACATGAAGAAATTTTTCGGTGGCATGGAAATTACTTATGCCAAGAACTTTCGCCAGATGACGGACTGGCTGGCGGCGGGTAAGTTCGCCATCTGCATGGGCTGCAAAGATTCCGCTCGCGCTAAGAACCAGGGTTTGCCAGTGGAAGACTTCGATACCAATCGTTGGAAAGAGGGGTCGAGCTTTTCCGCCGGCGGCGGTTCGGTGAGCTATATGAATCAAGCGCCGCATCCCAACGCGGCAAAAGTTTTTCTCAACTGGTTTTTATCGCGCAAGGGCCAGATCGCCCTGCAAAAACTCGGCGACACCGATGATCCGGCCAACTCGCGGCGCATCGATATTCCCAAAGACGACATACCGCCAGACAATCGCTTGCAGCCTGGGCTAAAATATTTCGACGTGGTCAAACCCGAATACGGCGATATGAAACCGATCTTCGACTTGGCAAAAGACATCATGGCCGGAGTAGAAAAAAAATAGGAGCGCAATATGCTCACACGTGAAGAGAACGAAACCCTGACCCGTGTCGGTCGCGGCACGCCGGGAGGCGAGCTCTTACGGCGCTATTGGATGCCGGTGGCCTGCGCGGGCGAATTAACCGAACAGAAGCCGATCAAAGCGTTTCGCCTGCTGGGCGAAAACCTGGTCGTCTATCGCGACACAAGCGGACACTACGGCGTCGTCGCCGAGCAGTGCCCGCACCGCAAGGCGTCGCTAGCGTTCGGCCGGGTCGACGACGAAGGCATTCGCTGCCCCTATCATGGTTGGAAATTTGACTGCGCGGGAAAATGTCTCGAACAGCCGGCGGAGCCGATCGAAGGTGGATTTAAGGACAAGATCAAACACACCGCTTATCCTTGTGAGCGCTTAGGCGGTTTGCTTTGGGCGTACCTCGGTCCGGAACCGCGGCCGTTACTGCCACGCTGGGATGTGCTCTGCTGGGAAAATGGCCGGCGTTGGATCGAGAAACACGAAATTTATAACTGCAATTGGCTCCAGCCGATGGAAAATTCCGTCGACCCGTCGCATCTCTATTGGCTGCACGGCGACACGGCGCACCTAGCCCCAACAGTGGACCACTACGAAGAGGATCATGAATTCATACCGTTCGAATACGGCATCATGAAACGGCGCGTCACGCCCGGCAGAAAGCCCGGCGACGCTCCCATCGTCGATCAGCATCCGCTGTTATTTCCGATCACTCTGCGCCACGTGTTCAGAGAGCGACTGCTCACTGGTAGAGTGCGCCATAATTTACAATTGCGTGTGCCCTTGGACGATGCCCATACCCAGGTGTTTGTGGTTTATTTTTCTCCCAACGAGGACGATCGCTCGCCGGCGAACGGCGATACGCCGTGGGAGTTTTTTCGGATTCGCGACGAAAACGGCGAGTATCGTCTCGATCAGGTCTTGGTTCAGGACGCGATGGCGTGGGAAAGCCAGGGCGCGCCCACCGACCGCACCCAGGAACATTTGGGCGTTGGCGACGAGGGCATCATCCTGCTCAGAAAACTTTTGCGCGAGCAGATCGAGACCGTGCGCAATGGCGGCGAGCCGCTCGGCGTCGTGCGCGATGCACGGAAGAATAGTTTAATCGAGTTCGATGTCGTCAATGAGCGAATCGGGCTCTTTGGCAAGCAGCAGAAGGTGGCGTGAAGCTTTAACCGCGGCCCCTCACCCCCAGATCATAATCGGTCGGAATCAGTCGCAAATAGGACTCATCTAAGCATTCATCAGGAGGAAAACTCGGTGGCGGAACTACCCATCAGTGATCCCGGATTAAAACCGGAGCGGCTCGACACTTACAAAGTTTGGCAAGCACAGCAAGGAATTCCCTGCATTCGCGGTTTCTTCGTCGAGGACTTGAATAAAGTCCCGCTGGAATCTTGGGACTTGAAAGGGGCGCCTTGTTCTTTCGTCGTGCTCGACGGCACCGGCGGCACCAATGACGGCTACGTCTGTGAGATTCCCGCCGGTGGCAAGACCAAGCCGCAAAAGCATATGTATGAGGAGATGGTCTACATCACCAAGGGATACGGCGCGACCACGGTGTGGCAACGTGACGGCAAGAAAAAACACACTTTCGAGTGGGGGCCGGGGAGCATGTTCGCGGTGCCGATCAACGCCGACTATCAGCACTTCAACGCCAGCGGCAGCGAGACCGCGCGCTATTTTGCCGTGACCAACTGCTGCTTCATGATGAATCTGTTTCACAACACTGATTACATCTTCAACAGCGATTACGTTTTCACCGACCGCTTCGATCCGCACAGCGAAGGTTACTTCAACGGCGAAGGACAGATCACCGGGCGGTTTTTCATGACCACCAACTTCGTGCCCGACACGCACACGATCAAGCTCACCGACTACAGCGAGCGCGGCAAGGGCAGCACCAACATGAAGTTCGACCTAGCGCGCAATACCATGGGCGCGCATATCTCGGAATTTCCCGTGGGCACTTACAAGAAGGGGCACAAGCATGGACCCGGTGCTCATGTAATCATCCTTTCCGGCCAGGGTTATTCCGTGCTGTGGCCGGCCGGCGAAGCGTCGCAGCGGGTCGATTGGAAACCGGGCAGCGTGGTGGTGCCGCCGGATCAATGGTTTCATCAACATTTTAATTCGGGCGCGGCACCGGCGCGCTATCTGGCGCTGCGCTGGAATAACTGGCGCTACAAATTCATGCGCTCGCAGGATGGCGAAGGCGGGACCTTTACCAGCGTGAAGTTGGGCGGCGGCCAGATTGAGTTCGAGGACGAAGACCCGCAGGTTCATAAAGACTTCGAGGCGGCGATGAAGGCGGCGGGCGCGAAATGTAACATGCCCTATCATCCGGGCTGCACGAATCGGTGAGCGGCGGTGGCCAGATCAGGAGAGAATTGGCCGCACAGAACGCAAAGTTCACAAAATGAATCGGATTTGTAGGGGCAACCCTCTGTGGTTGCCCATCCGACTAAATTCTTACGGAGAATCATCCAATGGCGGAAACTAGACAGCAACCGGTGGATCTTAAGCCGGAGCGCATCGATACTTACAAAGAATGGCAGGCGGCACAGCGGATTCCCGTGGTGCGCGGTTTTTTTGTCGAAGATATGAACAAGGTCGAGGTCGAGCCGTGGGATTTGAAAGGGGTGCCATGTTCGTTCGTGGTTCTCGATGGCACGGGCGGCGTCAACGACGGCTACGTCTGCGAGATTCCCGCCGGCGGCAAGACCAAACCGCAGAAGCATCTTTACGAAGAGATGGTCTACGTGACCAAAGGCTACGGCGCGACATCGGTATGGCAAAAAGACGGCAAGAAGCACACTTTTGAGTGGGGACCGGGCAGTTTATTCGCGGTGCCGATCAACGCGCATTACCAGCATTTCAACGCCAGCGGCAGCGAGGCGGCGCGCTATTTCGCCGTGACCAACTCCTGCTTCATGATGAATCTGTTTCACAACGTCGACTTTATTTTCGGCGATGACTTCCCGTTTCTCGACCGCTTCGATCCCACCACCGAAGGTTACTTCAGCGGCCAAGGCGAAGTCACCGGGCGCTTCTTCATGACGACCAATTTCGTGCCCGACACGCATACGATCAAACTGACGGACTACAGCGAGCGCGGCAAGGGCAGCACGAACATGAAGTTCAATCTCGCCGGCCAGACGATGTGCGCGCATATTTCAGAATTTCCCGTAGGCACTTACAAGAAGGGACACAAGCATGGCCCAGGCGCGCATGTGATCATCCTTGGCGGCCAGGGCTATTCGGTGTTGTGGCAGGACGGGCGGCCGATGGCGCGGGTCGACTGGAAGCCGGGCAGCGTCGTGGTGCCGCCGGATCAGTGGTTTCACCAACACTTCAATTCAGGCGCCAACCCGGCACGCTATCTGGCGCTACGCTGGGGCAGCTGGAAGTTCCGCTTCATGCGCATGCAGGACGGCGAAGGCGGGACTTATACTAGTATTAAGAATGGCGGCGGGCAGATTGAGTTCGAAGACGAGGATCCGCAGATCCACAAAGAATTTGAAGCGGCGATGAAAAAAGTCGGCGCGCACTGCAACATGCCGTATCATCCGGGGTGCACGGATCGGTAAATGTTCGAATCAAAAAATCTTTCGCCCGGCTCTTAAAACGATTGAAAACCCTCGCCCATTCCGATGGGAGAGGGAAGGGTGAGGGTCCGGTAGGTGTAGGTTCACTGCCTACCGAAACGCCCCCTCACCCTGACCCTCTCCCCCACGAAAACGTGGTGGAGAGGGGATAATTATTTTCGGCTCCTATTCGAAGATTGCTGACGCCGCCATTGTCTCAGTCAATCAGTTGTTCACCCATTATCCCTTTCGTGAGACGTTCTCCGGTGTCAACCCGGCGGCCCAGGGATAGCTTTTGATGCTGTGGCTGGATTTGCCCAACACCATGGTTTCCGCTTGGCGAATGCCGACCAGCTTGGTGTTGATTACCGGCACCTTCAGCTCCGCTTCCAATTCCAGCGGTTTTACCACGTAGGGCACGAGACGCCCGCCCAAGGGAATCAATGCGTGGGCGCCGTCGGCGATCAGTTCTTTGCCGATCGCCACCATGCGCTCTAAGAGCATGTCGTGGTGTGCCGAGAGATCGCCGATATCGTAGGTATTGATCGCCTTGATTCCTGAAACGAATCTCTTCATACCGTAATGCTCGATGATGTGGCCTGCGTAGAGCGCGTGGCTGTCGAGGGGTGCGATGAGGCCGAAACGATCGCAGATCGATGCGGCAAAATGACACGCCGCGCGCAGCACGCCGATGACCGGGATGCGCACGGCGCAGCGCCCGACCTCGACGCCGGGGTCGAAAGTGTTGCTCAGTACCACGGCATCGAAGCCGGTGCTTTCGGCTTCGATGATTTTCTTGACCAGCGCTGGGACTTCTAACGCATGATGCAGGCCGGCGAGCGCTTGGCTTTTGCGCAAATGGCTTAACACTTCCGTGCCGCCGAGATCTTCGGGGCGATGGATTTCCACGGTGGTGCCTGGCGAAGCGTAGCTGTTGGCCAACGCGAGGATGCGCGCTTCATACTCCGGGCTACCTTCTCGTTTAGATGTGTGGTTTAAGTACATGATCCGCATAGTTGTTCCTCCGTGATCAGATAAATGTATTAATGAACGAAGACATTGCTTATCACCTTCTCGTCATTCCGAAAAGATTAATAAACGGGGCATTTCGCGTACGGGGTATTGACCCCGCACGCGACCAAAGGGGATGCTCGCCCCCTTTGGATTCCCCATTTAAATGGTGCTCGCAGCAAGCTGCGGGGAATTATTAGATTTAAAGTCAAACCGATGTTTCGGTTGACATGAGAGGAGCTTGTTCGATACCTTTCGCACAATAGCGTCGGAGCAGGCTTTCAACGATAAGGGCACTTGAGGAGGATCCCATGAGGCGCAAAACCTTCTTGATTCAGGGGCTGGCCGCTCTTTTTCTTTCAGCATTTTTTTCACAGCGCGCGATTGCGGCGGAAATTTCGTGGGATGTGGAATGGGAGCGTACGGTCAAAGCGGCCGAGCAGGAAGGGCAGGTGGTCCTTTACAAGATCTCCGGCGATTCGGAATGGAATGCCTTCCAGAAAAGATATCCCAAGATCAAAGTCGTTTTGGTGCCGGGCAGCGCCGCGCAAATTCAGCAGCGGCTGTTAGCCGAGAGGAGAGCGGGAAAATACCTCGCCGATATGGTGCGCCTGGGCGGCGGGACGACGACTGTGCTTTTCAAGGCCAAGGCGCTCGATCCGATTACTCCTGCATTCATCCTTCCCGAAGTCAAAGACGCCTCGAAATGGCTCGATGGCCGACATCACTACAATGACGATGAGAACCAATATATTTTTGCCTATGCGGCGGTGCCGCTGCACCTGTTGGGGTACAATCAAAAATTGGTCGACCCGCAGACGCTACGTAGCTATTGGGACCTGCTCGAGCCCAAGTGGAAAGGCAAGATTACGATCAAGGATCCGAGAGAGCCAGGTGGTGGAAGTCCGCTGCTTTTTTTATACCAGAACCCGCAGCTCGGGCCGGAGTATATAAAGAAGCTTTTTACCGTGGCGGGTCTCACTTTTATTCGGGATGAGCGGCAGCAGACCGATTGGATCGCTTCGGGCAAATTTCCCGTCGCTTTGACGGCAAAAGCTTCCGAGGTCGAGGAGGCCAAGAAAAAGGGTTTGCCGGTTGAAATGCTTGACGCCCACGCATTCAAGAAAGACGGGGTCGGCCTGGAAGCCGGCGGAACCATGGTCGCGCTGGTTAACAAGGCACCGCATCCCAACGCGGCCAAAGTACTTATCAACTGGTTTCTCAGCCGCGAGGGGCAGATGACGGTCCAAAAAACTGGTCCGGACGAGCCCAGCCAAAATTCGCTGCGCGAGGATATCCCGAAAGAGCATCTGCCGGCGCCGCTGCAACGTCAGAAGGGCGCAAAATATATCCGATTGTGGGGACCAGAAGTGTGGGACCGAACAGGCATCCGCGACTTGGTGATCGAGTTAACAAAGTAGGCACGCTGAGAGGACGAAGATGTTTGGCCGCAAAGAACGCAAAGGGGGCAAAAAAAGTTTACACCACGAAGGACACGAAGGTTTTCGTAGGGTGCGCTTCGCGCACCGGTCACTCTCGGAATATCTCCCGCAAAGACGCCAAGGCGCAAAGGTCGGAAAAGAGGAAGTGGGTTCGTCTATGGCCGTGAAAAATTTGCTTGCTGTTCTAATTGTTCTGATCGCCGTAGCTGCACCCATGCGCTATCTTGTCGCGGGTGAAGTTAGAGCGCCGTGGCAAGATGAATGGGACAAGACCGTCAAGGCGGCCGAGCAAGAAGGGCAGCTGGTTTTGTACAGTCTATCCGAAATCGGCGAGGCGATTTCTAACACCGGCTTTCAGAAAAAATTTCCCAAGATCAAGATTTCCGTGGTCACCGCCCGTGGCGGCGAACATGTCTCGCGGGTGATGGCCGAGCGGCGGGCGGGAAAATTTCTTGCCGATGTGGGCAACCTCGGCAACACCTCGCCCTACACGCTCTATCAGAGCAAAACCCTCGATCCGATCGCTTCAGCGTATATCCTGCCCGAGGTTAAAGACGAGTCGAAGTGGTGGCAGGGCAAGCAGCACTTCATCGATCCCGAGGGGAAATATATTCTAGTTTACGTCGGTGCGCCGCTGTTCCTGGTGGGCTACAACGCCAAGCTAGTCAATCCAAACACGTTCAAATCCTACTGGGATCTGCTTGATCCAAATTGGAAAGGTAAGATCGTCGTCTTCGATCCCAAGGCCGGCGGCTTTGCCGCTACGCGGGACCGGTTTTTCTATCACAACCCGGAGTTGGGACCGCCGTTCTTGCGGCGCCTATTCGGTGAAATGGCGCCGACTTTATATGCCCGCTACCCGCAGGGTGAAGACTGGTTGGCAGCGGGGAGATACTCCCTCTGTCTTTGTCGCCATCAGTCGATCAGTGAGGCAAAATCGCAAGGATTGCCGGTCGATCTCATGGAGCCGACGCAGTTCAAAGAGGGTGTCGGCATCGAGACCCGGGCAAAGACGCTGGTGCTGATGAATCAGGCGCCCCATCCCAACGCGGCGAAGGTTTTTCTCAACTGGTTTCTCTCCCGCGAAGGGCAGAGCGATTTTCAGAAAACCGCGGCGAAGTTTCTCGATGCCGGCGCTGAGGGCTCGCTCAGAACGGATGTTCCCAAAGACGATATCCCGCCGCGCAACCGGCTGAACCCCGGGGTAAAATATGTGCCGCAGTGGAACCCGGACTTCTTTGACATGAAGCCAATCGCCAAGGTAATTAATGACGCGCAGGCTGAGGCGACGAAGAAGAAAGAGGGGAATTAGCCGCACCCTTCGACCGGCTCAGGGCGATCGGGACGCAAAGGGCGCAAAGTAGGGGGCGGTCGGGACCGCCCCTAAATCGAGAATCGGATGGATTAGCCGCAAAGGGCGCAAAGAGCGCAAAAAAAGAGATTGGATTTGTCGGGGCAATCCCGCGTGGTTGCCCTGCCGATGCT
>CAYZJE010000364.1:0-5965 GCA_964478485.1 uncultured Syntrophobacter sp.
AAAAACAACACCGGCATGGGCATCCAGTTCGCGGCCACGGCACACTTGATGTATGAAAAGGCAAAAGCAAAAGGCATTGGCACTGAATTGCCGCTCGAACTGTTCATGACCCGGCGCGGCGACAAGTTATTCTCGCCGTGACCGGGGACTGGCTACTTTTTGTCAGCAAAAAGTTGCCTGTCCCCTTTGTCGGCTCGGAAAGATTCCTCGGTCGCTGCGCTTCCTCGGAATGACATTCGTTAACTCGGGTTTATCAAGATGTCATTTCGACCGAAGGGAGAAATCTTGACTGCGATCAACGTGCAGATTTGTTGAACCGACATTTACCTGCGTGATCGTTTATTCACATTGGGAGGATCAGCCATGCGCGAGTGGGAAGCATTTGTGCCAGAAGAAGAAAGAAAAATCTACGAGAAGGCCGGCTACAAAGGCAAAGAAAAGTTCGGCGTAAACCCGGCGCTGATCATCATCGACGTCATCACCGGGTTCACCGGCACCAAGCCGATGCCGGTGATGGAAGCGATCGATGAGTTTCCCACCAGCTGCGGCCAGGTCGCCTGGGACGCGCTGCCGAAAATTAAAGAACTTCTCCATGCCTGCCGCGACGCCGAGATCCCGGTCATCTATTCCACCAGCGATCCCGATTTCAAAGCCGCCTTCGGCAACGCCACCAAACGCGGCGTCGACAAAACCGACTTCGAAAAGCTCGCCGTGGAGTTCCCCGCGATGATTAAACCGCGCGACAACGAGTTCATCGTGCGCAAAGCCCGCGCCAGCGCGTTTTTCGGCACGCACTTAATCACTTATCTCGTACGCAAAAACATCGACTCCTTGCTCATCGCCGGCACCAGCACCTGCGGCTGCGTGCGCGGCACCGTGCTCGACGGCTACTCGTATGGTTATTCAGTATTCCCAGTGGAAGAATGCATCTTCGACCGCTCGCGGACATCCCACTTAGTCAACCTGTTCGAGATGAACGCCAAGTACGCCTCGGTGATCCAGCTCGCTGAAGCGTTGGAATATGTAAGTAGGATCAAGAGAATGGAAGGCAGAAAAGCTGTAGCAACTTAGTGTTAGAGCTCATGACATGACACGGACTCGCCCATCGTCATTCCCGCGCAGGCGGGAATCCAGACTCCCATCCTCTCCTGGATTCCGGCTCGCGCTAGCTGTCGCCAGCGCGGCTGGAATGACGGCGAATTGCGGCTTTGAAACCGGCCGCTTTCGCCTTTCCTCTTTCCGCCCTCTTCCTTTCTTAACCGGAGGTCTTCATGGCCACTGAAGCTCCCTTTCCCGATCAGGAATACTTCGATCGCTACGCGCGCGCCCAAGCTTTGATGGATCGCGACGGCCTCGACGCGCTGGTCGTCTCGGAAAAAAATAATTATTGGTACTTCAGCGGCCTGATCAGCTACCAGCTCGATCACATCCAGCGCCCGCAGATTTGCATCCTGCCGAAACGCGGCAAACCTTTGTTGCTCGTCTACGGCAATGACAAAGCGAAGGCGAAAGCGCTGCCGTGGATCGGCGAAGTGCGCGCTTACACCGACGTGCCGTTTCCGCAGGAGATGATCGCCGCTAGCATCAAAGAGATGGGTTTAGGCGAAAGCAAACTCGGTTTCGAGCTCGGCGACGATCAGCGTTTGGGGATTCCAGTGAACTATCTTTCGGGTCTCACCGAAGCTCTACCGAAAGCGCAGATCAAAGACGGCACAGCCGTGCTGACGGAAATGCGCATGATCAAGAGTCCAAGGGAAATCGAATTCATCCGCAAGGCGTGCGATATCTCCGTCAAAGCCTACGACCGTTGCTTGCCGCGGCTAAAGCCCGGCATGACCCGGCGCGAGATCGCCGACCGTTTGTATATCTCCATGATCGAAGAAGGCGCGCATCCGCGCCATCCGGGTTTTTTAATGTTGAATTCATCGACCCGCTACGATGACCGGGTCTACAACAAGGGCGACCGCATGATCGCCGATTTTGGCGCCTGCTATGAAGGCTACTACGGCGATGTCACGCGCATGACGATCTTCGGCGCGCCGACCGACGAACATAAGAAAGACCATCAAACCGCGTGCGACGTGATCCAGCTCTGCTTCGAGTCGATGCAGCCGGGCACGCCGTTAGCGGAAATCTCCCGCGTCGCCAACCGCGAACTGGTCAAGCGCGGCTATCAAGCCGTCGATAGTCCCAAACGCATCGGCCATGGCATCGGCATGTCGAGAGCCGAACCACCATCGCTGAACGAAGTGGAAAGCGAATTTTACCGTCCGGGCATGGTGCTCGCGCTGGAACCGAAAGTGCGTTCGGAGAAAAGCCAGGTGCACTTGGAAGAGGACGTCCTAATTATCGAGAAGGGACCGGAATTCTTGACTACTGGTTGTCGCAGGTTGGATGTCATCAATTAAATTACCGTTGGAGAACATCGACAGCCTCCGAATTCTTCCATCCTCTCCCACTGGGAGAGGACAGAGGTGAGAGCTCTTTCTCATCGCACCGGAACCCTCACCCTTCCCTCTCCCATCGGAATGGGCGAGGGTAAAACCCTTCGCGTAGCGCGAACAAAAGTAATTTTGCGGGGGCACCCATGGAACAAAACGGCATCCTCTACCTCTCCAACGACGACGTCAAAAAAGTTCTCGACCTCGGCCGCGCGATCGAAATCACCGAGCAAGCTTTGCGCGATCACAGCGAGGGGCGCGTCATCTGGTCGACGCCGGAAGATCTGGCGATCAAGCCGGAGCAAGGCTGGCAGTCATGGGTGACCGGCTGCGCACTGGCAACTGAATCCGTAGCAGGATTTCGCATTCGCTCGATCAAAGCCGCTGGTGGCAGCCGCGACGTTGCACGTCCACCGCGTGGGCCAAGAAGAATTCTAATCCTCAGCGACCGCGAAGGCGGCGAGATTCGCGCCATCATGGACGAAGACTGGTGCCACGCCGTCCGCACTGCGGCGGCAGCCACAGTCGCCATGCGCGTGCTCGCGCGCAAAGGCTCGACGGTAATGGCCATGCTCGGCGCCGGCGACACTGCACGCGCTGTGGTGCCAGTAATGGCGAAAGCATTCGCGCTTAAAGAGATCCGCGTCACCTCGCGCACGCCGGAATCGCGCCAAAACTACGCTAGGGAAATCAGCAAGGAATACGGACTAAACGTGGTCCCAGTGGAATCGACGGAAGCAGCTCTCAAAGGCGCGGATGTCGTGATCTCCGCAACCACCACATCGACGCCATTCGTAAAAGAATCCTGGCTCGGCGCCGGCATCACCGTCTATTCCATCGGTAAACACCAGGAAATGGAAAGTTCAGTCTATAAGAACGCCGACAAATTCGTCGTCGACAGTTGGCTCCACTGCAAAAATAAATCCGACATGCAGCGCATGCTCAAAGAAAATTATTTGAGCGAAAAGGATCTCTACGCCGAGTTACCCGAACTACTCGCCGGCAAAAAGCCCGCGCGCCAGTCCGACCGCGAACGCATCTTCATCCGCGCCATCGGTCTAGTGAACCAAGACATCGCCATGGCGCATCACATTTACCGCCGCGCGCTGGAGAGTGGCGTCGGCACGCGGTTGCCGTACTGAATGTTGACCTATTGTTTTCGCACCCAATTAGAAAGACAGCAGGTAATTAACAAAGGGGCGAGGGCCAGTGTTCTCCCAATCCCAGTTATTCATTGATCAGATCGTCGAGAATCATCACGTCTAGCTCCGCCACCCTTCGAAACGCAGGGTCATTGGAAACGAATCCAGTCGCATTTCGTGTTATAGCGGTAGCCGCTTGGAGAGCATCCGGCGTCCGTAAACGGTGATCCGCTCGCAACTGAGCGCCAAGGTCCGAGATTCTTAGTGAAGGAGCAATCCACTCCAAGTGAGGAAAAGTAGAGAGCAGGGCGTAAAACTTGTTCACGCGATCGATATCGGCGACCCGATAAGGCTGAACCAGTAGCTCAAGCATCGTAATCGTCGAAGTTACCGCTTGCGCTCTCGGACCTTCAAGCCACGCAAAAATGGGGGCGACAATGTCAACATATTTTTCGTTCCGTTCTACCTGATAGATAAAAACGCTCGTATCCAGCCCGATCTTGGAGTGTCGACTCAAAAAATCGGTTAGTTTGTCGTGATCCGCTACCAGCTTTCCCTCTCCTGCGCGAGATAGTCCGAACCGTAGAGGCCCTTGCCGATACCAGCTAACGCTTGTGAGTAGTTTTTCGGCCGGCGCAGCAAGATCACAATGTCGCGTCGGGGAACAGCAAGGAGCTTATCACCTGCCTTGACGCCAAGCGCTTCTCGGATCTCACGCGGAATAACGATCTGATTCTTTGTCGAGAGTTTGACTTCACGCATACGGCCTCCTAGCTTTACTTTTTAAGGAAATGTAAAGAGTAAAGCAAGTGCATGGCAGTATCTGGAATTCGACACGCGCCAGCGGCGAGTTTAGCCATTCGAAAAAAATGGCTTGACACGGCGCCGCAGTGCGAACTAAAAGCAATGATCCGACATACTTCAGCCGAACTCGGCCGATGGCAATTTTGATTTGAGTTTCCAATGCTCGAACGGCTTGTCCTTACTGAGTCTTTAATTTGGGAGCAAATCAAATGAACGTCAAACTCCTCGCGATTTTCCTTTCGGCCCTTATCTTGGTTCCGCCGAGTTTTATCCAGGCGCAGCAGCCGGCGAAAATCCCCCGGATAGGCGTTCTATACCCTGGCTCTCCTGGGCCTTCCCCCTTGCTCGACGCATTCCGGCAAGGACTCCGCGAGTTACTCTACGTTGAAGGGCGGAATGTTGCGCTTGACTACCGATACGCTGACGCGAAGCCAGAACGGCTGCGTGAGCTCGCCGCCGAGCTTGTCCATCTTAAAGTTGACGTCATCTTTGCGATAAACGCCCCAGCGGCACGTGCTGCCAAAGATGTGACTAAGACAATCCCTATCGTGTTCACGTGGGTTGCCGATCCTCTAGAGCTTGTTGCTAGCCTTGCCCGCCCGGGGGGGAACGTCACGGGCCTGACCACTATTGCACACGATCTCAGTGGAAAACGGTTGGAACTGCTCAAGGAAGCCTTTCCCAAGGTTGCCCGGGTGGCTTTCCTCTGGCAACCGGGTGGCACGAGGGGGAACCGGGCCCTCACCGAAATGGAAGCTGTGGCCAAGGCGTTGGGACTCAAACTTCTATCGCTTGAGGTGCGAAGCCTTGACGATTTCGAGAGCGCATTCGCGCAAGCGAAAAGTGACGGCGCCCAGGAGCTCATTACGACCCTAAGTCCACTTATCAATACTCAGCAACGTCAAGTGTTGGACTTCGCGGCAAAGAACCGGTTGCCGGCAATGTACCCATACATCGAGTTCGTTGAGGCCGGCGGCTTGATGAGCTACACGTCGAACCAAGCGGACCAATGGCGGCGCGCCGCTGACTTTGTCGACAAGATCTTGAAAGGCACCAAGCCCGCCGAGATTCCCGTCGAGCAGCCGATGAAGTTTGAATTTGTTATCAACCTGAAGGCGGCCAAGCAGATCGGCGTGACGATTGAGCCTAACGTGCTGGTGCGGGCGGACCGGGTCATTCGGTGAAGAAGGCAACGTGCAATGGTAGGGGCGGAACTATGTGTCCGCCCGTTCGGAGGGCCGACACGCAGGTCGGCCCCTACACCCGTCCGACAATCGAAAATCTAAAAGCGGCCCCGCAGACCAAAATCGAAAATAAACGCTATTCCATATCCACCGTCACGCCGTTCTTGGCGCACTCCTCGGCGTACATTCTTTTCATCGTATCGTCCTGGTCCTCGAACTCGATCTGCTCGATGCCTTTCTCTTCTTTCTGCACCGCGGTGTTGGCGTGGAGCGCGACGAACTTACAAGGCTGATTGCCGGTGTTGTAGTGCTGGTGCCAGGCGCCGGCCGGCGGTGAGATACAGGTTCCTTCGTGCCAGTCATAGCGCTCCGGTTTTTCCCCTTCGTTCCACAT
>CAYZJE010000365.1:0-7208 GCA_964478485.1 uncultured Syntrophobacter sp.
ACGCTCCATCGACGCGGACAACGCCATCATCGAAGGCTTTCCCGGCGTCACCTTCGGTATCCACATTTGCCGCGGCAACGCGCGCACCATCGATCCCAAAACCGGCAAGCTCGTCCCCCAATGGCACCGCGAAGGCTCCTATGACGCCATCGCCGAAAAGCTGTTTAATAGCCTGAAGCACCAGCGCATCTTATTAGAATACGACAGCGACCGCGCCGGCAGCTTCGAACCGCTCCGCCTTGTTCCGAAAAATAAAATTGTCGTCCTCGGCTTGGTCTCGACTAAAAATTCCGACATGGAAACCGTCGACGATTTGAAGCGTCGGATCGACCAGGCAAGCAAATTCCTTCCGCTGGAACAACTGGCTCTCAGCCCACAATGCGGCTTCGGGGGAATCGATTCAAAAGTGCTCAGCGAAAACGAGATGTGGCAGAAGCTGGATACAATCGTCGAGACGGCGCGAAATGTATGGGGTTGATTCTCTCACAATATTGAATGATGGGATTCAGGCCATAGGAATCGTCGCTACGGTTACCACGACGCCATGTGGATTTAGCCGAGTAATTGAAATACGCTGCTATTAGGGCCGCGACCGAGGGAATATGACCTCAACAACGAAACATTCAGGGGACCCTCTCCCTAGTTACAAACGCCAGCCCGTAGAGGAAATCATCTCGAGTGCAGGGACAACTCTTTCCGTGCCCTATTGGACAAAACTGGCATCTCGGTTAACTGAGCTGCAAAAGGCAGTGCAAGAAGAAGAGTTGGATGGCGGTGGAATCACGGTGAGTTCTCTGCAGCACTTTCTTGAGCTTCTGCAAGCCTATCCAGCGTTACGATGTCCGGCAGTTTCGGCGACGCCAGAACGAAATATTTACGCCTCCTGGAAATCGGGCTCGAACCGAGTTTTTAGTATCCATTTCCTACCCGACGGCAAAGTCCGTTTTGTGATTTTTTGTCCTAATGACAAACACCCTGATCAAACCATTCGGCTGTCGGGGACAGCGACCGTCGATGTAATCATAAGCGTGGCGGCACCGCATGGTGTTCTAAACTGGGCAGCGGAATGAAAGGCCAACCAATACCAGATTCGGATCACGTAGCTCGGCATTGTAAGACGTCTATAGTCGAAGATGATTTGCTGAGACCAGGTCCAGCAATTGCAAAATCGTCCAATCATACACGACGACAGCTGAGCTGATCAATTTCTCTCTTCCTGCCTGAGTTCGCTCAACCACTCTTCATGCACATCGACCCAGATCGAATCTTGATCGTGGCAGGTCGACACTTCGCTGAGATCGAACTTAACCGTGTAGAGCGGCTTGTGGATGCCGCGGTGGTCGTGGATGTTTTCCAGGACGCCGTGGACTAGGCCGATGACGCCGCGTTTGCCGCGGATGTAGCGTGGCGTGCGCGGGTTACCGGTGGGATTTTCGGCGGCGACCATGACGGCGTCGCCGATTTTGTATTTACTAATCACGTCGCTCATAAAGTTGCTCAATCGGGCCGCAGGCGCGGCATTTCCGCTTCGACATGGGCGGCCTCGCGCGCGCGTAACTGCGACGGCTCCAAGGCGTAGCCGGCGCCGATCAGGCTGTCGACGGTGACGAGCTTGGCCAATTCTTGTTCCGACATACCTTCGGAGCCGGCGGGACGCTGCGGCAGGACGAAGTAGCGCACGTCGGAGGTGCTGTCCCACACTTGCATCTCTTTACTGGCAGGGATCTCCAACTGAAACATTTCTTTGACGCAGGCGCGCGGGTTCTGCACGATGTTGCTCCGATAGCTCTCGTGCTTGTACCACCAGGGCGTATCGCCGAGGATATCGTAGGGATAACATGAGCAGAGCGTGCAGACGATGACGTTGTGGACTACGTCGGTGTTTTCGACGACGACCAGCTTGCCGACCTTGCCTTGATGCACACCCATCTCTCGGAGCGCTTCGCGGCCCGTCGTCAACAATGCCTGCTTAAAGTCCATATCCGCCCACGCCTTGGCAACGATAACGCCGCCGGCCCACGGACGTTCCTCGTGTAATTGTTTCCAGCGCTGTGCTAAATCTTCGCGGCTCGCCCAGCCGCGCTTGATCAGCGCTTGGACGAAAACTTCCAGCAACTCCTGGTAGTCATGCAAGTCTTGCTCAACGTTGACCATGCGCTCTTCAAGGGTGCCATGGTGTTCTTTCTTTTTGATCTTGAAAAAATCGTCGTAGTCGCCACGCTCTTTCCGATTATCCTCGGTGACCATGTCCATGCCTTCGACGGTGCGCGCCGAAACCAAGGCGATGCCTTTGACGTACTCGTCGAGCCATTCTTCCAAATGACGCACCCGCGCTTCGATATTTTTTCCCTGTGGCCTAGCGATTTTGAAAAAATGGTCTTTCTTTTTAAGACCGGCGCGAACTTTCAGCAAATCATAAAACGTCACCACGCCGCGCCGCAGTAAATAGAAAATGCGCGGCTCGAAACGTTTGGCCCGGTAATACTCCAGATCTTCCTCGACCGCCTTGATGTGCGCGAGGTAATCGTGCATATGGCCTTCGAACGGCTTATGTCCATGTTTTCCCGACATCTCGGTTCCTCCTGATCGCCCCACCGATCCTTTTTGCGCCTTTTGCGCTGTTTGCGGTGAATTCTCCGAATCCGAAAAGTCTGACTTTGTACTACTAAAACTCAAAATTTGCGTGACTCGCGCAAATTTTCCGGCATCGAAAACAACTCGGACTCGGATATTCCTCTCGCCAAGCATGTCCTGAGCCCAGTCGAAGGGACGCCAAGTTCGGAAAAGACTTTATTTCTTAAAACCTTTGCGCCTTAGCGCCTTTGCGAGAGATCTTCCGAGATTTGGTTGCGGCTATGCCGCCCCAGGCCCTTTGCGTTCTTTGCGGCCAATTCCCCGTTTCCCCTCAGTGGGTATCGAAAATCTCTTGGTACTGTTTCAACTTCGCTTTCACCGCGTCGGTCTCCGCCTGAGTCGGTTTGGCCGAATCAGCCGCCGGCGGCAAGCAGCCCAATTTCATCAAGCACGCCATCAACAACAAGCGCGCCTTGGTCGCCGTCAAATTGCTGCCGGCGATCGCCAGCGGATCGCGCGTTGGGTCAACGAAACCGCCGGCATTGCCGCGGCCGACTTTGACAACCGGCATGCCGCTAAAGGTCGCGCGCTTGAGCGCGGCGTCGACGGAATTGCTCATGGCGCCGAACGGCGCCGAGCCTTCGGCGACGAACCCAGCGAGCGGCGCGTCGTGCAGGTTTTTCTCTATACGCGCTAATATATCGACTTCAGCGCCGGCATCGCCCGAGGTATCTTCCGGCAGATAGCGCGCGTGTTTGACGATCGTCACCTTGGCAATCGCGATGGGTAGCAAATCGCCGTCGCCGTCTTTGATCGGCACGGTGATGGCGCGGACCCTCGCGCCGCGAATTTTTGCTCCTTGAACCCGTTTCGGCAGCGCGGTGAGATTGACCAGCGAATTATGCGTGTGCCGCTTGACCGGCTTGAAGGAAAACTGCGGCGCGCCGGGATGACCCATTCTGCCGATGATGCCGCCGTGACCGCCGGTGGCGATGTAGCCGCCGGGCCGGGCGTCGGCCTTCTGGACATCGCGTGACGTAAAAATTTGTTCGTCCAGGATCGCCACCGCGCCGATACCGTCTCGGTCATCGTCGTCAGCCCAAATGCGCGAAGTGATGTAGTCGACGGAATCTACAACGTTGCGGTCGCCGTCGTTACCGATGGCGCCGTGCGGCCGCTGCGACGAGTTGCCGGCGATCGGCACCGTGGTATCGATCAAGAGATTGAGCCAATAGATGGTTTCTTCGACGAACGGACTGCCCTCAAGCCAAATCGCGCCCAGATACTTGCCGGTGCCGAGAGCGTTTTGCACGACGTTGGTGACACGCGCCAACGCCGCCATCGGCGGTTCTTTGCGTAGATACCCCGGTCGGTACGGAAAAAAATCGACGCCACGGACTTCCGGCGCGATCGGTCCGTCGCCAACGTCAGTGCGTTCGCTAGCGATTCGTCCTTTGGCGTAACCGCCGGACGGCAACGCTCGGTAGAAATCGAAATCGGCTTTGGCCGAAAGCAGACAACCCACACCTTCATCGGAGATGCCCAAGCGGTCAATTTCCTCGAACAGACGGGAACCATCGGGAAAGAAAGGCACGCGGCACAATTCCGCCGGCGCATTTTTCTCGGTACCATCCATTTCCCACGGCCGGCCGTCTCTCTGCCGCGCCATGTACGGCAACGGATACAAGCCATCTTCCGGCTTAAGCGTAACTTCGTATACCGGTTTATCGTCGGCACTGCTGCGCTGCTTGTGAAAAATCCCGGATCGATCGAGATAACCGTCCGGTGGCCCGTAGAGCTCGGCGGTGTCACGCTCAAGCGGGTGGGCGCTAAACTGTTCGATGTAGACCGTCACCGGCGTAGCCAGCCGCTGGGAGCGCAGAACATCGAACCGCATCGCCGTACCGTCTTGGTTCCGGAGCGCCGGCAAGCCATATTTTACCCGCGCCTTATTGCTGGTAACCAGCGGTTCGCTGTTCTGGATGGTCGCCGTCGGTCCGGAGAATACCGCGATGCGCGGCTTGCCATTACTCGTCGATGCGGCCATCAAGACTCCTTCAAAAATTTACGGCATGGGTTTGTAGGATGCGGTGACCAACGCGAACCGCATCGTCTTAAGTCGCACACATCGATGCGGTTCGCGGACTCACCGCATCCTACGAAACTGACTTTCCGCCACGATGACCTAGCTTCGCTTGAACGATCGAATAACCGTCGAGCCGCGGCCCGACGGCGGAATCTACTTTAGCTCGTACGGCAGCTGCTTCGGTCCGTAGCCTTGCCAATATTTGTTGGTCGCCGGATCGTAGCGGCCTTGGAGAAAGCCGCCGGCTTTCTCGGCGCGCACGATGATCGCCACAGTGCGCTCATCGCCACTTTCCTCAGCGTGGATTTCATAGGGCGGCACCAAATCGATCTTTCCCGCGCCAACTTTAATGTTGACCGATTTGCGCACCTCGGCGTGATCCGGCTTAGACCGATCGTCAACCCGTTCGTAGCGCTCGACGCTTTCGCTACCGTCGAGAACGCCGTACAAAGTCCAGTTATGCGCGTGGTCATGGATCGCCGTGCGCGTGTGCGGCGCTTTGATCAGCCCATTGATGACGAATTTGTAATCGGGATCTTCGTAGAAAAGTAAATTCTCGGCGCGCTCGCCACCCTGCGAGCAGTCGGGCCAGCTTCTCGATTGTTCCTTGACCGATGGATCGGCGAGCAGCTCCTGTAATAGCGGCGTCATCTTCTCCCAGCGTATCGCTGGATTGGTTTGCTCCGCATGAAGTTTTCGCGCGGACGCGATGAATTTTTGCACGGCGGACATGGGATCCTCCTTCTGGCACGAGGCCTTATGTGTTGGTTTAAGGAATTATTAGTCCGAACGGCCCGGACTCGTCAAGCGGGCCTGGGAAATTCCAAATTAAATAGTAGACCTTCCCCAATGCCTTGAACCTGATGGGCGACCCTAAATCCAAATCTGAGCTCTTGTCAGTCTCAAGTTGGGCATGATAAATTCCACATTATCAAAGCGGAGTTTATTCCTATGAGCTCAATCACGATCGATCTCCCCACCGAGACCTATAAACGGCTCGAAGCGCAAGCGCGTAGTATTGGCCAAGACCCGGTAACGCTGAGCCAAGACCTTCTCGTCTCGGCGCTCCAGGTTTGCGAAACCGCGCGAGACCAAACAGCGGGCGAACTCCTTCGAGCGGCTGGACGCGTGCGACCCCTGAGCAAAACCCTGCGCGACAAAATCATCCCCGCAGTTACCCTGGAGGAAGCCCGCAATATCCTCAAACAAGCAAGCGGTACCTCTCTGAGTGAAATTATCCAGGACCAGCGGGGCTCTAAAGCGTGAGCGATTACTAAGGGGCTAAGGGTCAGACTTTTATTTCTGGACTTTCTTGTTCAACCGATCGATCTCCCGTCGAAGTATCTCGTCCTCGACTATCCGCTCGGCGAGTCGTCCGATCAATTTGCTTACCGTTGCGGCATCACGCGCAAAATATCTCGCCACCTCACCCAGTGCGTATCCCTGCCGTCTGACCAATACGTAGGCAATCATCGTGCGCGCCTTAGACACCGCCCAGCTGCGATCCGCACTTTTGAGTTCAGTGGCTCCAATCCCAACCTCATCACCGAGTTCCTCGACCACTTTCTCCAAAGGTCGGCGCTTTCTCGCTCTCGGCTCTTCATATTCGTCTTGGAGCTTTTCGCCAAACCCTTCGGACCCTAAAAATCTCTGGTCTTCAACATCGTAGTACTCTTCTTTGTGCCCTTCTTTCATGCCGTCTGCGATAAACGCCCGGTAGCGCGCTTTGCCGCCCAAAAGACCGAGCACCTTTCGTGGGTCGATCGCTTCCGTGGCTTTCCCCTGCAAATAGGCTTGATGCCCGCTGTATTCAAATTGCTCTGGCGCTTTGACGATGCCGGCGCGGACCGGATTGAGATGGATGTAGCGGATCAGCTGCAAGAGATATTCATCTTGCTGGCAAACAATCGCTTTGTACCGCCCCTGGAACACATGACCGGTTTTGCGGTGGCGTAAATTGAAATACTGGCTGTAGGATTGTTGGATCCCTTGCATGAACTTGGCTAAGGGCTCGTGCCCACTCTCGACCAAGAGATGAACATGGTTGGGCATGAGGCAATAGGCATGGATGGTGTGACCGAACTTCCGCCGGTAGCGGACCAGCCGGTCAAGATACGCCTGGTAGTCGGCGTCACTCAGAAAAGTCTTTCGCCGTTGGTTGCCGCGAACGATGACATGATAGAGCAAACCAGGGGCAAATAGTCGAGGTCGGCGTGCCATGACTGTGGGTTATAGAAAATTGCCCCTCACTTGTCAAGATAGTCTAGATATCAAAGTCTGACCCCTTTCGCCCTTCCCCAAGATTGTAACTTCAACGCGTTCCCGTCCCGTCAGTCAGGCTCACGCCGAGACGCACTGATAGGCTGGTCGATTCCCCGTTGTCAACGGATCGCAATTCGAGGGGCTTCGACGTGGGATGGACAAGCGCCGCTAGTGAAACGATTCCACAAACACAAAAGGCTCCGACAGCGATCAACCGCCGGAGCCTTTTCTTGAGAATGATTGAATTTAGTTTTACGTGCCGTGGTCCCAGGAGGACAGGTATTTC
>CAYZJE010000366.1:0-4601 GCA_964478485.1 uncultured Syntrophobacter sp.
GCAAGAGTGCCAGAAGTTAGAAATACCCGTCGGCTTTCACGAAGCCGGCCGCGTCTACTTGCCGCAGCCCGCGCTGTCCGACTTCATTCCGAGCTTCGCCATGTTCAACACCTTGTCGTTTCCAATGGCGAACATGTTCGCCTGCGCCGACATGATTTACGGCGGCGTGATGGAACGTTTCCCCAAACTGAAAGTCGCGTTCTTGGAAGGCAACTGCGCGTGGCTGCCGTGGCTGTTGTGGAGAATGGGCGAGTACGCGGAACTGACGGGCGCCGCCGAACATCCGGAAATGAAACTCGAACCGCTCGAATATTTCCAACGCCAATGTTGGGGCGCGGTGGAATGCGACGAACACGTCGCGAAATTCATCCCCGAATTCGGACTCGAAGACAATATCGTCTTCTCCACCGACTACCCCCATCTCGACGTAAAGTACCCGCACGCGGTAGAGAGTTTTCTAAAAATGCCCTTCAGCGATCAGAGCAAGCGGAAGTATCTGTGGGATAATTGCGCGCGGCTGTATGGATTCGGATATTAAGTAGGGTGCGCTTGCGCACCATTCCGAGACCACCACCGCACATCTGACGGTGCGCAAGCGCACCCTACGCACACGTTGGTGGTCAGGTCTAGTATCGCATCATCACCTTTTCCAGTTGTAAACATACACTCGCGACCGTCCGTTGCGGATCGAGTATGGCAGCGCGCTTTATCAAGTAAAGGAAGGCTCAGGTCTCGTCTTGGTGCTCGCTCACATTCGGGCAACCAATTTGCTTCGCAACCGTGGCCGGATCACTCCTGAACGGCGGGCCGGTTAGGTGCGAAACAGGCAACAGCCCCCCCGGGGAGATAGTAGATTATTCGGTTGTGCTACGAAAATAGACCTGCCCCCTATACCCCCTCCTAAAAATGACCCCTTCGTCGCTTGACAGCGCTGCTCCAGAATTGATATCAGCAGCTCCCAGCGGTCTTGCGCGTTCAGGCGTGAGATAGTGCGCGCGACAAATAGCAGTTCGGGGAGACCAATCATGAAAAAACAGTTCGACGGCGGCGAAGCCATAGTCGATGCATTCCGCAAGCTCGGAGTCGAATACATCCTATCCTCGCCGGGCACCGAATGGGCGCCCGTGTGGGAAGCCATGGCCGACCAGATCCACCGGCGTAAGGAGGGCCCCAAGCTCCTGGACGTCTGGCACGAAACGCTCGCCGTAGATATGGCCGCGGGCTACACGCTGGCCACCGGCCGGATGCAGGGTGTGTTGCTGCATGCAGGCGCCGGCCTGCTGCAGGGCGCCATGGGTATCCACGGCGCCTTTGTCGCCGGCGTGCCGATGGTGGTGATCTCCGGCGAGTCGATGACCTACGGCGAGCAGCCGGAGTTCGATCCGGGCGCCCAGTGGATCAACAACCTGAGCATCGTCGGCGGCACGACCCGCCTCGTCGATTCCATCGTCAAATACGCATCGGTCGCGGGCAGCGCCCACACGCTTTATGAAAGCGTCATCCGTGCGGGCGAGCTGGCGCAACGGCAACCAACCGGGCCTACCTACCTGTCCGTTTCGACGGAGACGCTGATGGACGGCTGGACGCCGCCGGCCAATCCGCGCAAGGTTCCGCCCGCGCCGCGCATGCTGACTGCGCCGGAGGACATCGAAAAGCTCGCCGCCCAGATCTCCAAAGCGAAGCACCCGATCGTGCTCACCGAGGGCGCTGGCCAGGAGGTCGAAACCTACGAGGCTCTGGTGGCGCTGTGCGAGAAGTTCGCCCTGCCAGTGGTCGAGAAGCCCGGCGCTCTGTTCGCCAACTTCCCCAAGGATCATCCCCTTTATCAGGGGACCGACATCACACCGTTCTGGACCGACATGGACCTTGCGATCGTCGTCCGGGCGCGCGTACCCTGGTATCCGCCGAGCAACCGCCCGCCCAAGGCCGTGATCGCCATGGTGGACGAGGCGCCGCACAACTCGGCCATGGTCTACCAGAGCCATCAGGCCGACATGTACCTGGAAGGCAATGCCGCCCAGACGCTGCGCGATCTGGCCGATACCACCACTGTCGATAAGGCCGCAGTGGAGGCAAGACGCAAGGAGCTCGCCGCTGCGCACGATGCGATGGTCGAGAAAAGGAGAGCGGCACAGGCGGCGGCGCGCAAGAAGACACCGATCGATCCGGTTTGGCTGTGCGCGTCGTTGAACGCTGTGCTGCCCAAGGATACGATCTATATCGACGAGGTCACCACCCACACCGCCACGCTGCGCCAACACCTCGTATGGAACCAACCGCAGAGCCTGTTCACCCGCCAGGGCGGTCTCGGACAGGGGCTGGGCCTTTCGCTGGGGATCAAGCTGGCGAAGCCGGAACGGCAGGTCGTGACGCTGATCGGCGACGGCGCGTTCCTCTACAACCCGGCGCTCGGCAGCCTCGGCGCGGCGCGCGATTACAATCTGCCGTTCATGGCGGTCATCTTCAACAACAAGAAATATGCCGCGATGCAGGGCATGCATCACAAGATGTACCCGGATGGAATCGCGGTAGAGATTGGCCTCTACCACGGCACCCACATCAACGCGCCCGACTTCGTGAAGGTCGCCGAATCCGTCGGCGGTTATGGCGAGCAAGTGACGGATCCGGAAAAACTCCACGACGCGCTGACGCGCGGCCTCGAAGCCAACCGGAGCGGCAAACCGGCGATCATCGACGTGATCGTTACATAGATGACACCGAAGGGGCGGTTGTTTCGGCGCTAGTAACCGCCCTTCACGCACTCTATCGGAAACCGGCATCCAGAACCTGGTGAATTTCGGCCTTAGCAAACACCAGGGGTCAGGTCTAGTATCGCATCATCACCTTTTCCAGTTGTAAAGATACAGTCGCGACCGTCCGTTGCGGATCGAGTATGGCAGCGCACTTTATCAAGCAAAGGAGGGCCCAGGTCTCGTCTTGGTGCTCGCTCACATTCGGGCAACCAATTTGCTTCGCAACCGTGGCCGGATCACTCCTGAACGGCGGGCCGGTTAGGTACGAAACAGGCAACAGCCCGCCCGGGGAGATAGTAGATTATTCGGTTGTGCTACGAAAATAGACCTGACCCCTATACCCTCCCCTTATCTTTCTTTGCGCCCTTTGCGCCCCGATCGCCCTGAGCACCGTCGAAGGGTGCGGCTAAATCTTCTTTAATTCGGCGCCACCCACGCCGTCAGCACCGAGGGCGTATCTTTCAATACCGGCTCCCAAGAGTCACCGCGGTCGTGGGTCACATACAATCCGCCTTTGCCACCGATGCGCGCGTCGAAGCCGTAACCGCGCGAGCCGTCGCCCATGCCGCAGAAGAGCGCGTTCTTATCTGTCGGATGATGCAGCAGCACCCAGGGCATCCAGGGATTTTCTTTTTCCAAGCCTTTTGTGGAAATGCGCCAGCTCTCGCCGTAGTCATCGCTCAAGAGAATATGACCCAGCGGCGTATGTCGGTCGCGGCGCCACACTCCCGGCGAGCCTTTGCCGCCGCCGACGACCATTCGTCCGCCGGGCATGAAGTGCCACTCGTGCGAATAGCTGTGGAGTTCCGTGTAGGCCCACGGCATTCCCGTTTCCGCCCGACGCCAATGCTCACCGCCATTGTCGGTGCGGAAAAAACCGCGCGCTGACGACACAAAGTATCGGTCTTTGCTCCCCGGCAGGTTTTCGATGTAATGCATATCGACGTAGTCGATGCCGACGCTGCGGTCGTACCACGTCTTGCCACGATCTCGGCTCAGTAACACGCCGCCGTGTTCGAGTAAGACGTAGATTAAATTCTGATCGTCTGGATGAATAAAGATGTGGCGCACATGGGGAAACTCGATGCCCTTGAGCTGCGCCGGCACACCCCACTTGTTCGTCACCTCAGCGCCGAAGCCGAGCATGCTATCAAGCGGCTCGAATTTCTTGCCGCCGTCTTCACTGCGAAACAAGCGAATCGGCCCGATGCCCATGTAGACGACGCGCTCGTCGTGCGGGTCGACGGTGAACGTGCGCACGTCGCCGTCCATGATCTTGGTCCAGCTCTTGCCGGCATCTTCAGAGCGATAGCCGCCATCGAAGGCGACCGCGGCAAAGACGATTTCCGGCTTTTTTTTGCAGCCGATCAGATGTTCCAGGGTCACGCCGGGAAAGTGCTCGGCGATGGTGTTCAGCGAACCGGAACGGTTCTCCATCACCTTTAATCCGCCGTTGTGCGCGATGTAGTAACGCAATGATTCAGACATACGAACCTCCTTTGAACATGTCTCGAGTCTCGGGTTGGAACTCTAGACGCGAGATTCTAGACCCAAGACGCACTTCGATTCTTCAGCGCCCTATAAACCTTCTCCGACGTCACCGGCAGATCGGTGATGCGCACGCCGCAAGCATCGGCGACGGCATTCGCCACCGCCGCCGCCGTCGGCGTGTTGGCGACCTCGCCGATCGCCAAGCTGTTATACGGCCCCGGTCCCGCCGGCACGTTTTCCATCACCAGTGTTTTCAGCGGTGGAATGTCGGTGATGTTGGGAATCTTAAATTCACCCAAATTGCTCGTCGTGACCTTGCCGCCGTCGTCGAACAGCACTTCTTCCGTGAGCGCGTAG
>CAYZJE010000367.1:0-6485 GCA_964478485.1 uncultured Syntrophobacter sp.
TGAAGGAGTATTCACCACAGAGGCACAGAGCACGCATGGTTCGACCGTTCGAGAAGCCTCACGGCAGGCTTCCTCGACGGCCTTCAGTTCCGAGCCCGTCGAGGAATCACCATGAACGGAGGAAAGCCGCGCATCCTGAGCCTTAGTCGAAGGACGCGCCCTCCGCCTGCCTGTGCGGACACGCAGGCAGGCGCCTCCGCGGTGATTCACACGGAAGCCTGAAGAACCATAGTGGTTAACAGTGTGCAACGTGCCAGGCGAAGCTGTTAAGCGCGTAATGTTATCATTGTTCGGCTAATTGCCAAAGTAATGCGGTTTAAAATACCGGTCCGCCAATCTTCGAATACTCCGGTAAAATATGACGCCGGCTGTGTCTTCGGGCCACTTTTTGACGCCGATGGCCGGGGAATCTCTTGTTCGCAAATGCCTAAGAAGCTCCCAAAATAGCGCCGCTTTTATCCGTGCTAATTCTGGCATAACGCTTGCTGTTGTTGTCGGTGCTAAGCGGTGTTCCGACTAATCACCCGTATCAGGATCGGCGGTTTAAAGTGAACTTTCGCTTCAGGAACAATTCAGGTTTACGCGCTCGCCTGTTTCAGCTCGTGATCGTCGCGCTGCTGCCTGCGCTGGGACTGATCATCTACCATGCCGGCGAACAGCGGCGAATCGCAGTTCGTGACGCGGAGAACCAGGCGCTCCGGGCAGCGCGCCTGGTCGCCGCCAACCAGCGGCGCTTGATCGATAGTTCCGGCCATTTGTTGGTCGCTTTGTCAGAGCTTCCCGAAGTGCGCAATGGCGACCGACAGGCTTGCGACGCTTTGTTCGCGCGGTTGCTGGAAAAATATCCTCCTTACGCGAATCTGGGAGTGGCCAATCTCGACGGCGATGTCATCTGCAGCGCACGCTTAACACCGACGGCGGTAAACATCGCTGACCAATGGTATTTTCAGGAAGCCGTTCAGCGTAAAGGGCTGGCAATCGGCCACTATCAAATAGGACGTATTGCGCAAAAAGCTTCGGTCAGTCTCGGCTATCCGGTTAGCGCTCGCGGCCAACAGCTCATTGCGGTGGTCTTCCTCAGCGTGGATTTGGAGTGGCTCAGCCAATCGGCAAAAATCGCCGGCCTGCCGCCTGGCTCTGTCGTTACTCTTGCGGATCGCAATGCCACCATCTTATCACGTTACCCCGATGATGACGGATTGGTCGGTAAATCATTTTCTGAGGTTGAAATCTTTAAAATCGCCTTGGCACGCGGGGAAGGCGTTGCGGAGACGATGGGAGCCGACAGAAAACAGTGGCTCTACGGCTTCTCCGCCATCGGGACCACGTCAGGGCGAGGGCAAATTTTTCTGCACGTCGGCATTCCGAAAGAGATTGCGCTGGCGGATGCCAACTGGTTTCTCAAGCGCAATCTCGCGACGTTTCTCGCAGCAGGAGTATTGGCGCTGCTGGCGGTCTGGTATCTCGGCGACGCTTTGTTGGTGCGCCAGCTGCGGTCGTTGGCAAAAACCACCGCGCGCATCGGCGCCGGGGATTTCAGCGCGCGCACCGGTCTCGGCCGGCGCAAGAACGAAGTCGACCGGTTTGCCGCCTCTCTCGACGCCATGGCGGCGCTGCTCGAGCACCGCGACCATGAAGCTGAGAGCGCGACAAAACGAGTGCAGCGTCAGCTCGAGCGCATCGGCGCCTTGCGTGAAATCGACATGGCGATCTCTTCTACCCTCGATCTCGGCGCCATGCTCAAGGTCTTGCTTGGGAAAATCGATCTCGTGCTGCCGGCCGGCGTGGCCACGATTCGGCTATTTAACCGACAGACGCGGGAGCTGGAGGCGGTGGCTTGCCGCAATCTGGATGAAGACGCTTGGCGCGCGGAGAATCCGCGCATCGTGCACGGCTTTGAAAAAACCGTCTTGGAAAATCGCATACCTCTGACCATTGCCAACGTCCAGACCGATGGGCGCGCCGCTGGTTATCAGTTCGTGGCGAAGTTTGGTCTGGTCTCCTGCCTATGCGTGCCGCTGATCGCCTCCGGCGAATTGGAAGGCTTGATCACCTTCTACACCCGGGAAGAACATGCCTTTGACGACGATGAAATCGACTTTCTCACCGCCTTGGCCGGTCTGTCCGCGGTGGCGAGTCACAACGGTCGCCTGTTTGAAGAAATCCGCCGGCGTGAGAGCGAAGCTTTGGCGTTGCATGCCTTGACCGCCGCGGCCTCTCAGTCGCTGGATCTCAACGTTACGTTGAAAGAGGCGGTGGCCAAGATTTCCGAAAACTTTCATTTCTGTGCCACCCGGATTTTTCTATTCAACCGCGAGATGACCGAACTGACGCTGAAGGCCTGTTGTGAAAGTCGACCGCAGACCGCGATCGATGCGATCAACTCGCAAAGCGACAAGTTTTTCATCGACCGAGTCGCCGCGACAGGCGAGGCGATGATATTCGAAGACTTAAACGCAGACGCACGCCATCGAGAACTGAGTTCAGGCGACACCGCGGAGCAATCCGCTAGCCGCTTCGTCGCTATGCTTCCGCTAAAAACCAAACTAATAACCTGGGGAGTGGCCGTATTTACCGGCACCGAGCCACGCCAGCTCACGGATGTGGAAAACCGTCTTTTGACCTCGATGAGCCAGCAGATTGCCATTGCCGTCGAGAATGCGAATCTGTACGAACAAGCCGCCGCTAAAGCCAAAGAGCTCAGCGCGCTTTATTCCTTCGCCGGTCTGGCCGGCCAATCGCTCGATATCGATGTGCTGCTGCGCAAAACCACGGAAAAGATTCTCGAGATTTTCCAGTTCGACGCTGCGCGAGTTTATTGGCGCCAGGGAGAAAGCGACTCTATCGAATTAGTGACCCACATGGGCTTTCCCCAGAGTTTCACTCCGGTGTTGCAGTACCGGGTGGGCCAAGGACGGGTCGGGCGCGCCATGGAATCCGGCGAGCCGATGTTCGTCGAAGACATGGCGAACGATGAAGCCTACCAACGGACCGCGCACAATAAGCTCATGGTGAAGCAAGGATTTCACGGCTCTTTCCTGATTCCTATCAGGGCTGGCGGGGAGTGCGTAGGAGTGATGAATTATCTTTGCAAGCAGGCGTATCGTTTCACCCAAAGCGATCTCCAGTTGATCCTCGCGCTGGCATATCATCTTGGCTTCGCGGTGGGCAATGCCAATCTATTCTCGCAGGTGCGGCGCAAGACCATCGAACTCGAAAAGGCGAACAAGGCCAAGGATGAATTTCTCGGCGTCGTCTCCCACGAACTGCGCACACCGCTCAATGTGATCAAGGGTTACGCTGAAGTTCTGTGTGAAAAAATGTTTGGCGAGATCAATTCACAGCAGGAGTCGGCGTTGGAAAAGATCAAGAACCAGTCGATTAATTTACTGCATATGATCAATGACGTGCTGCATGCCACCACGATCGACGCCCAAACCATCAAAGTGGTGCCCGTTGGCATCGATCTCGGGGCGCTGTTAAGCGAGCTGCGCGAGAGTTACCGTTTTGCCGACGCAAGCGATCGCGAGATCGTCTGGGAATTTAACGGCGATCTGCCGGCGCTCCGTGCGGACGACGAAAAATTGAGAGCGGTGCTGCAAAACCTGATAAACAATGCGATCAAATTTACCGAGCGCGGCGTGATTGCTGTCTCGGCTCGCGGTCTAGTGGAGAATGACGCCGTCGAGATCAGCGTCGTCGACACCGGCATTGGTATTCCGGCCGATAAAATCGGCGCGATCTTCGGCATGTTCCAGCAGGTCGACGGCTCGGTCACGCGGGGATACGGCGGCGTCGGTCTGGGTCTCTATATCGTTAAGAATTACTTGGATCTAATGGGCGGACGCATCGAGGTTACCAGCGAGCTGGGCAAGGGTACGAGATTTCTCGTAACTCTGCCGCTGGATGCGGAAGCCTACCCGTTACCGGAGTATGTCGAGGCGCCGGTTCAGGAAAAAGGCCGAACGCGCTCCACACCACTCACGGCTTCGCTCGACAGTCTCTGAGCGCCCATCCCCGGCAGACGGCAAGCGGCCCCGCAGACGAAAAATTATTTCTGACTTCTGCTTTCTGACCTCCGGCCTCTGACCTCTGCCGTCTGACCTCTGACCTCCGATCACTGACCTCTGTCATCTGATCAACTTGGTCGCCCGTGCCAACAGATTCGGATCGATGGTCACGCCGATCTGTTTCGCTGTCTTGAGATTCACCACCAGCTCGAACCTCATCGGCTGCTCGACCGGCAGGTCGGCGGGGTTGGTGCCCTTCAGAATCCTGTCCACGTAAACAGCCGCGCACCGATCCAGATCGACCAAATTTGCTCCGTAGCTCATGAATCCGCATCTCGGACGGTTTACCAATCTCGCCACTCGTACTTTCCATGCTAAAGGGACGGCTTTGTCACAAGATCTCTCACCCGGCTAAAAACGTGAGGAAGGTCCAGGATTGGATCGCCGATTAGAGCCGACTCATTAACCTCACTGCTTTCGCCGTGAACGTGATGGGGATAGCCGTGCAAGGCTGGAAAATGTGGAGCGTTGTCCCACCGGATAATGGGCCTGTCCGTAAAGAGCTGGTAAGAGTAAATGATCTCATTTTCAGTCTGGATGAACCTGATTTCTAACTCGTAGGCAACTCTGATAACACGACAGCGGATTTTATATAAAGCTCGCTGCGCGGTTTCGTCTTCGATTAAAACCTGCCAGGAAGCAATGAGATCCGAAGCCGCGAGGATTCGTTTGACTTGTTGAATGTCCAGCTTAGGAGGCACTGATCAGTTCTCGGAGGGCACTCTGCCAAGCATCCAACATTACGGCTGCCCCTTTCCACTCCATCCACTCCTCTTCCTCCGCAATCGACGCTTTTCCTGCGAGCGTACGACTATGTTCTTCTAGGCTATGGTTGTATTTCCCCTCGAAGCGCTGGACTTGTTTTTGGTAGACAGCGATCTTTCTGTCAACCTGCTCGACGGCAAGCGCTTGGATCGCTGTCGTGACATCCTTGTATACACCAGTCGCCACCATGCCCCTAGCTACTTTTTCCAGTATCTCTTGCGAGTTCATTGCATTCCTCCGCAACTGCACTCTTCTAGCGATGCTTCCGAAAGTTTCTACCATAGTCTGGCTTCTCTCTGCAAAAGCATAAGGGAGCTGATTTGACGCCAAACCGAATTGACAGTGGCTGGTAATAGCAGCCTCAAGCGCGAGTCCTCTTGCTAACGGGTTCGGAAGAACTTTTGAATAGAAGTACTCACCTTACCCCTAACCCTTCACCACTTACTTAATAATCTTAGTCGCGCGTGCCAACAGATTCGGGTCGACGGTCACGCCGATCTGCTTGGCTGTTTTCAAATTGACGATAAGCTCAAACCTCATCGGCTGCTCGACCGGCAGATCGGCAGGCCTGGCTCCCTTCAGGATTCTGTCGATATAATATGCGACGCGCCGGTAGCTCTCCGCGGTGTCCGCCCCGTAGTACATGAGCCCGCCGGCCTCTACATCTGCTCTGGTGCTGTACATCGACGGTAACCGGCTCTTTAACGCAAAGTCGATGGTCCGTTTTTGGTTGCCAAAAATTAGCGCGCTCCCGAACACGTAGAGTCCATCCGGGCGCTGCTTCAGCGCAGCGAATACCCTATCGAAATCGTCCGCAGCTCGTACCTCGCAAGGTTGAATAGTCAACTTCAGCGCGCGCGCCGCGACTGGGAGAACCTCTTTCACATCGAGTACACTGGAACGACTGCCCGGACTGTAGAAAACCGCGACACGGGTAACTTTGGGAACGGCTTCTTTGAGCAGCTCCAGCCGCTTACCGCCTAGTTCTCTGGAAAGGTTCGTAATGCCGGTGACGTTGCCGCCGGGATGGGCAAGGCTTTCAACGAAGCCTGCCTCCACAGGATCGGCACCGCCGCCGGTCATAACGATGGGAATCGTCTTGGTCGCTTTCATGGCCGCCCGGACCGCCACGTCCGCTGCTGCTACCACGATAATATCAACCTTGAAACGCACCAGCTCAGCCAGAAGCTCAGGATACCGACCGCTCTTCCCCTCCGCATATCGGTACTCGATGGCGATGTTCTGTCCTTCTATGTAGCCACGCTCGCGCAGCGCCAACCGAATTCCTTCGGAACGGGCGGAGTCACTAGCTGCATCGCCCGCCGCTAGATACCCTATCCGCGGGACTTTCTTCGGCTGCTGCGCCAGAGCTGGAAAGGGACGAGCCAAGAGCATCGAACAAAAAGCTCGCCGAGTGATTTTTTTCTTCATCAGTTTCTCCGTTTCTTCTTCCTCTCCCTCTGGGAGAGAGGTGAGGGCGCGTTGTATTTGATTGCGGCACCCCTATCCAACCTTCCCCCGTCAGAGACTGTGTCGCAATACCGTTCATGGTTCGAGAACCTCACCACGAACGGTATTGCTCGATCGCGAATTCAACTACTTATCCGTTCGCCCTGAGCGTGTCGAAGGGCTCCGAGTGAATTGCGACAC
>CAYZJE010000368.1:0-16499 GCA_964478485.1 uncultured Syntrophobacter sp.
GTCCGTCAAACCCAATGATTTCAGCTCTTATTGGGATCTTCTTGATCCGAAGTGGAAGGGTAAGATCGCCATGTTCGAGCGGGTCGGCTCCGGTTTTCCGAGTCTGACGCCGGTCTATTACAATCCCCGCCTCGGACCTGATTTTATCAAGCGCCTGTTGAGTGAGATGAACGTCACGGTTTCGCGCGATCGTCGGCAAGCGACCGACTGGCTCGGAACCGGCAAGTTTGTTCTATGCATCGGTTGCGCCGATGTCGAGCACGCGAGCAGAGACGGCATGGCGGTGGGCGAATTGGACCGTAAGCACCTTAAAGAGGCCGGCAACAACATCGGTCTCAATGGTAACAGTGGGCTAGCGATGATCGGCAAGCCGGCGCACCCGAATGCGGCCAAGGTTTTCGTCAATTGGTTTCTCTCCCGCCGAGGGCAGATGATCTGGCAGGAAGTCATGAACACCAAGGTCGGAGAACCGTCAAACTCGATGCGCATCGATATCCCGAAGGATAACGTTTTGCCGGCGGCGCGGCGCGAGGAGGGCGAGAAGTATCAAGTCACCGGCTTCCTAGATCCAGGACCTCCTAGCAAACTTATCGATGAACTCTTGGGGAGGAAAAGCGGCAAATAACGGACGCGCCGATGCATAAGCGGAAAACCAGGTTTTCTCGACCCGCTCTTTTTTCAGGTTCACTTACCGGAACCTGGGCAGCAGTTCTTGACCGATTAGTTCCAAGCTCTCTTCGAAGCGATCGTATTGAAGTCGCAAATCGAATACTAAGTGTTCGACCCCTCGCGCGCGGAATTTTTCGACCTCCACCGCGCAGTCATCCGGGTTCCCTACGATCAATA
The DNA here is from genome assembly GCA_964478485.1 of uncultured Syntrophobacter sp. GTDB lineage: Bacteria > Desulfobacterota > Binatia > UBA9968 > UBA9968 > DP-20. The sequence goes on from CAYZJE010000368.1 coordinate 847, forward strand.
GACCTTCCAGGTCCTCGATCGTCTGAAACTTTCCGGAAGGCGGCTTGATCCAGTGGCTGCTTCCCTCCGAGCTCTCGGCAAGTGCCGCGACGTCGATACTCGCGCGAGCTTTCTCGCGGTCTTTGTCGATGCGCGTGACCGGGATATTGCCCAAGGTTATTTTCCTGTCGGTAATTTGCCGCAAATATTTGACCCGGTCATCGAAAGTCGCCATGGGCACACGACCGGGAATCCATCCGTCGCAGTATTCCGCCGCCCGTCTGATCGCGGCGCGGGTACTGCCACCGCCGAAGATCGGGATCGGTTCGGCGGGTTTGGGTTCGATGGTGACGTTTTCGAATGAGAATATTTTGCCTTTGTATGACGCGTTGTTCTCTTTCCAGATAAGCCGCGCGATTTCGACAGTCTCGCGCATGATTTCGATGCGGTCCTCGATCCGCATGCCGACGGTGGCGAGCTCGGCGGGATTGAAGCCTAGCCCCATCCCAGCGATCACTCGGCCGCCGGCCATGTAAGACAGACTGGCGAGGTCCTGGCTGACTTTGAGCGGCCATCGTACCGGAACCAGCACCGCGATGCCCAATTTGATTTTTTTCGTCACCGCGGCAACCGCTGAAAGCGTGACAAATGGTTCGACGAATTTGAGCCCCGCCTTTTCCATGCCATGGGGATGCCAGATAAGATGATCTCTCACCCAGACCGAATCGAACCCCAGCTCCTCGCACATCCTAGAGCCCTCGATGATCCGCGCCGGCGAGGCTTCTTTGCCAAAGTGGGGGATCAATACGCCAAATTGCATTTTTGTCATGGTTGCAAACCGAGCGCGCTATTTGTTCTCCGAATCATCAACAATGTGAAAATCTTCGCCGGCGGGAGCGTAAATCTCAAGCACGCGGGCGACCTTATCGCCGCAGTTGCCGGCTTGGTGTCGCACACCAGGTGGGATGAAAGCGACTTCTCCCGGACCTAAGCGGAATTTTTTTCCCTCCACGATGGCTTCGACGTTGCCCTCCAGGACGACGTAAATATTTTCGGCTTTCGCATGGTAGTGCGTCGGCCCCGGCCCGGAATCGACGTTTATCAGATTGATGTGCACGTCGACGTTTTTCGCGCCATCGGCTTCGTCCACTAGGCGGAGCGCCTTGCCGCGATCCCAGCGCATGATCCTTACCGGCGCGTCTTCTATGCGCATAACCTTCACTGGCATAATTCACCTCCACTAAATAGTCGAGCAGTAATTGGAAACGAGGTAACTTGTCAAGCTGGGTTGCTCTCGGATCAACTCAAATTGCCCTAGCAGGTTGCTGAAAAAAGCTTCGGAATGCTTCGAGGGCCTCATGCTTCGACGGGCTCAGCAGAACGGAAATCATCAATGAACTCAAATCCTCCGTTCGTCCTGAGCCTCGTCGAAGGACTCCAATAGGGATTTTTCAGCAATCTGCTAGAGGGCAAGAGCTGGTAGTTCAATTCTACCGCGCGTCGTGATACGAGCAGATCGAGACGCATCGCCATGGGCCTTCAAGAAACAATCAAACTGCTACAGTTTCGCGCCGCGTACAACCTACCCGTCCATGTGGGGATGGAGACTGGAATTTTTGCTCGGCGCGGTCTCACTATTGAAACAGCATACACACCAGGCTCCTTATACATTAACCAAGCTCTGAAAGACGGCCGGTGTGATATCGGACACACCGGAGCAGATGACATCATCGCCGATGTCGAATGCGATGACCGCTCCGATCTGTTTATCTTCATGGGTCTCCATAGCGGGCTCTTCAGTTTAGTCGGCTCGCCTGAGTGCACATCCATTGACTGGTTAATTGGCCGGTCGATCGGCGTCGATGCCAAGACCAGCGGCTTCGCCCTGGTGCTGGAAAGAATGCTCCACGCCAGAGGTTTTGCCATAAACGATTACCAGCTGATAGAAATCGGCGGATGGGAAGTCCGCTACAGAGCATTATTGGCAGGAAAAATCACTGCGACTCTGTTAACGGAACCTTTTGTAGAGAATACTCTGCGGGCGGGCTGTAACCTGCTTGCGAGAGACTTCGAGATGATCCCGTCTTACCAAGGCACATGCGGAGCGGCAAGTCGCCGTTGCACCGAGCGGCAGCCGGACCGATTGATTCGATACATTCGAGCGTACGTGGAAGCGACTCAGTGGTGCTTCGCGAGCCGGAATCGCCAAGCATGTCTCAATTTTCTCGCTCGACACAACGAAATCCATGGGCGCGCGGCCGAACACACTTTAGATGCTCTGCTCGATCCAGAGCACGGCCTTTACCCAACAGCCGCGCTTAATCTGTCGGGAGTGACGGCCGCCCTCGAGGTGCGAGCCGAGTTGGGTTATTTGGCGCGTCCTATTCCACCGGTCGAGAAATATGTCGATCTCGCCTATTACCAGAAAGCCTCGACAAGCGGTGCATAAATCTTCTCAGCTTGCGCAAAAGGGTTGCCAGCCCATCGCTTGAAACTAGACCCGTAGGGATCCCCACATCGGTTCCCCCAAATCGCCAATCTGGTCCGCAATAGTCTTTGTCTTACAGATACTTGCCGTTGACTTAGGATAGTCCAGCCGGCATAGTAGGGTTGGCCAATTTTACAGGAGAAGAAGATGCAAGTTTATTATGATCGCGATGCGGATCTGAGCAACCTCAAGGGCAAGAAAGTTGCCGTGCTCGGTTACGGCAGCCAGGGCCACGCCCATGCCAACAACCTGCGCGACTCGGGCGTCGATGTGATCGTCGGCTTGAAGCGCGGCAGCAATTCTTGGCCCAAGGCTGAAACCGCCGGTCTGAAAGTTGCCGAGACTGCCGAGGCGGCTGCCGCAGCCGATATCGTGATGATTCTTTTGCCAGACGAGCTGCAGGGCGACGCTTATGCGGAGGAAATAAAGCCAGGGCTTAAGGACGGCAACTATCTGGCTTTCGGCCATGGATTCAATATTCATTTCAAGCGTGTGATTCCGCCCACCGGCGTCAATGTTTTCATGGTTGCGCCCAAGGGCCCTGGCCATCTGGTTCGCAGCGAGTATCAGAAAGGGCGCGGTGTGCCGTGCCTGCTCGCGGTGCATCAGGATCCGTCCAAGGATACGACCAAAATCGGTCTCGCCTACGCCAGCGCCATCGGCGGCGCGCGCGCGGCGGTGATTGAGACGACGTTCAAAGACGAAACCGAAACCGATTTGTTCGGCGAGCAGTCGGTGCTATGCGGCGGCTTGTGCGCGCTGATCCAAGCCGGCTACGACACTTTGGTTGACGCCGGCTATCCGCCGGAGATGGCCTATTTCGAGTGCGTCCACGAGGTCAAGCTGATTGTTGACCTGATCTACGAAGGCGGTATGACCAACATGCGCTACTCGATCAGCAATACCGCGGAGTATGGCGATTTGACCCGGGGCAAAAAAATCATTGGGCCGGAAGTGCGCGAGGCGATGCAAAAAGTGCTCAAAGACATCCAGTCCGGCAAGTTCGCCGAGGAGTGGATCAACGAATATAAATGCGGCATGCCGCACTTCACCGAACTGCGCAAGGAAGCCGGCAATCATCCATTGGAAAAGGTCGGCGCCGGCTTGCGCGCGATGATGCCGTGGCTGGCGCAGAATCGTTTGGTCGATAAGAGTAGAAATTGAGCATTTGAGAATCCCTGGTTCGACGGAGCATGAGTATTGCGCGCGAGGGCTATCCTCTGATTCTAACGTCCGGTGGGTTCGCGGTGCTTGCGTTGGTTTTGAACTGGACGGCAATCGGTATAGTGCTGGCGCTGATTACCTTGGCGCTGGCGGGTTTCTTCCGCGATCCCGAGCGAATCATTCCCGCGGAAGAAAATCTGGTGCTCGCGCCGGCCGATGGCAAGGTGGTGAGCATCGCGCCGGCAAGCGAAGTTGGTCTGTTCAAAGGCGCGGCGACGCGAATCAGTATTTTTCTCTCGCCGCTCGACGTGCACATCAATCGCATGCCGGTGGCGGGTGAGATTGCTGAAGTGAATTACCAACCGGGGAGCTTTATGGCGGCCTACAAAGCCGAGGCGTCGGAGCGCAATGAACAAAACGCGATCAAGATCATCAACGGCGGCGGCCAGACGGTCGGCGTCGTGCAGATCGCCGGCGTGTTGGCGCGGCGGATCGTCTGCCGAGTCAAGCAGGGCGAGAAGCTCGCTCGTGGCGCGCGTTTCGGTTTGATCATGTTTGGCTCGCGCACGGATACTTATTTGCCGAAGGGATGCTCGGTGGAAGTGGTCGAAGGGCAGAGAGTCAAAGGCGGCGAAACCATTCTCGGGAGGTTCCTATGAGCGCGATGAATGCTCAAGAGCCAGAACAATTCCCCGGCTCGGGCAAGGTCCGATTGCTGCGCCGGCGCGGCCGGCCGCGCGTGACGCTGCGCCAGCGCATGCGTTCGGAACAGTTCAAAAAGGGCGTCTATCTGATCCCCAGCCTGTTCACCGCGGCCAACCTGATGTGCGGCTTTTTCTCGATCATCGCGACCTTTCACGGTGACTACGTCAACGCGGCGTTGCTGATTCTGTTGGCCAATGTCTTTGACGGGATCGATGGCTATGTCGCCCGATTGACTCGAACCACCAGCCAGTTTGGCGTGGAGTTCGACTCCTTGGCTGACGTGGTCGCCTTTGGCGTCGCGCCAGCGATTTTAGTCTATTTCTGGGCCTTGGTGCCTTGGGGGACATGGGGTTGGCTGGCCGCTTCGACTTATGTCGTTTGCGGCGCGCTCAGGTTGTCGCGCTTCAACGTGCAAGCGCAGGGCGTGGCGAAAAGCTATTTCGTCGGTTTGCCGATTCCCGCGGCGGCGCAGATGATCACCTCTTCGGTGATTTTGTATAATTATTTGGACGGCGCCGGAGCGCCCAGCCGGCATCTGATTTTTCTCTTGGTGATTTACGGCTTGGCTGCGTTGATGGTGAGCAATGTTCCTTACTTCAGCCTTAAGAATAACGACATAAGAAAACGCCATCCGAATTGGATGTTGGTTTCCGGGCTGATTTTGATTACATTGATCATTGCCCAGCGGCATATTATGTTTTTTACCATTGTCTTAATGTATACGTTATCCGGACCCTTGTTATGGTGCTTAACGGCGAACAAGCACCGACGGGAGCTCGGACGGGAGGCGGCGAAAGTAGTGCCGTGAATTCCTGGCTCGAGTAGAAGGCGATAGCAAACTCCCGTTGGCCCTGCCGCGGGAGTTTTCATTTCTGGATCGGGCCAACGGATAACGCTAGAGGAGAGAAGAAAATGACTTCGATGAATCAAGACAATGTCGTGCAAATTTTCGACACCACGCTGCGCGACGGCGAGCAATCGCCGGGCGCGAGCATGAACGTGGAGCAAAAAGTCGTGATCGCGCGCCAGCTGGAAAAGCTTGGCGTCGACGTGATCGAGGCCGGTTTCGCCGCCTCATCGGATGGTGACTTCGAATCGGTGCGCCGGGTCGCCAATGAGCTTAAACGGCCCCGGGTGTTGAGCTTGGCGCGTGCCCAGGAGGGCGATATCAACCGCGCATTGAAAGCAGTTGAAGGCGCCAAGCAGCCGGGCATTCATACATTTATCGCCACTTCCGACATTCATCTCAAGCATAAGCTGCGCATGTCGCGGGAACAGGTCATCGAGGCGGCGGTCAAGGCGGTGTCCTATGCCAAGCGGTTTATCGACTACGTCGAATTTTCCGCCGAGGATGCTTCGCGCAGCGATCCCGAGTTCCTGATACAAATCTTTCGCGAAGTGATCCGCGCCGGCGCCAAGACGATCAACGTGCCGGACACGACCGGTTACGCGATTCCCGCGGAATTCGGCGCCCTGATCGCCAACCTGATCGAGCGCACCGCCGGCGGCGACCGGGTGATCTGGAGCGCCCATTGCCACAACGATCTCGGCTTGGCGGTGGCCAATTCGTTGGCCGCGGTGTACAACGGCGCGCGTCAGATCGAGTGCACGATCAACGGCATCGGCGAGCGCGCCGGCAACACTTCTCTGGAAGAAGTGGTGATGGCGCTGCGCACGCGCAAAAACTATCTCGATCTCGATACCAACGTGATCAGCGAGCAGCTCTATCCGAGCTCGCGCTTGCTGTCGCAGGTGACCGGCATCGCGATTCCGATCAACAAGCCGATCGTCGGCGACAACGCTTTCGCTCATGAGGCCGGCATTCATCAAGACGGCGTGCTCAAGCACAAGCAGACTTACGAGATCATGACGCCGGAGTCGATCGGCATTCCCGGCAACCGGCTGGTGATGGGCAAACATTCGGGGCGCCACGCCTTCGACGAGCGGTTGAAGCACCTGGGATTCAATTTGAACAAAGAGGATATGAACCGTGTCTTTGTGCGCTTCAAAAATCTCGCCGACAAAAAGAAAACCATTTACGACGAGGATATAGAAGCGATCGTCGCCGAAGAGATTCTCCGAGTTCCGGGCCGGCCGGATAAGTTCGAGCTGCTCTACATGAACGTCAACTCGAGCACCGACGGCATTCCCACCGCGACCATCAAGATGCGCGTCGACGGCGGCGAGAAGATGGATCATGCCTCGGGCGACGGCGTGGTCGATGCTTGCTATAAAGTGATTACCAAAATCGCCGACTCGCAGTCGCAACTGGTGCGCTACTCGGTCAACGCCATTACCGCTGGCGCGGACGCGCAGGGCGAGGTGTCGTGTTTGATCGAAGACGACGGCATCCGCGTGTCGGGGCAGAGCTCGCACACCGACGTGATCATGGCGAGCGCGCTGGCCTATATCAACGCGCTCAATCGATTGGAAGAACGAAAACACTATCGGCAGGTGGTGGAGAAAGAGGGACCATGAATTTTAAAATCGCGGTTTTACCCGGAGATGGCATCGGGCCTGAGGTCATGGGCGAGGGCACCCAAGTTCTAAATCAAGTCGCGAAGCTTTACGGCTTCGATGTTCAACTGGAATACGGCATCGTCGGCGGCGCATCGATCGATGCCCACGGTAAGCCGCTCACCGATGCGGTTTTGAATTTAGCCAAACAGAGCGATGCGGTATTGCTCGGCGCCATGGGCGGCCCCAAATGGGACGGCCTCGATTATTCGATTCGTCCTGAGCGCGCGCTCTTGGCGCTGCGTCTGGAGTTGGGTTTGTTCGCTAATTTACGGCCGGTGAAATTATTTTCCGCTTTGGCTTCGGCTTCAACTCTAAAACGTGAAGTGGTGGAGGGCGTGGACTTGCTCGTGGTGCGCGAGCTGACCGGCGGCATTTACTTCGGACAGCCAAAGGGCATCACAAAGCTTCCTGACGGCACCGAGCGTGGCGTTAACACCGAAGTTTACACGACTCCAGAAATTGAAAGAATCGCTCACGTGGCGTTTCAAGCAGCGCAGAAGCGGCGCAAGAAAGTTACGTCAGTCGACAAAGCCAACGTGCTCGAAGTCACCGAGCTGTGGCGCAAGGTGGTGACGCGCATTCACAAGGACGAAGGCTACGCCGGCATCGAGCTCGAACATATTCTGGTCGACAACTGCGCCATGCAGCTGATTCGTAATCCGCGCCAATTCGACGTGCTGGTGACGACCAACATGTTCGGCGATATTCTGAGCGACGAAGCGGCCATGCTTACCGGCTCCATCGGCATGCTCCCGTCAGCCAGCCTAGGTGGTAAGGTCGGCATGTACGAACCGGTGCATGGCAGTGCGCCGGATATCGCTGGCCAGGACAAGGCGAATCCGCTGGCAACGATTCTCAGCGTTGCGATGATGCTGCGCCACTCCCTCGGTCAAGGCGCGCCGGCCGATCGGATCGATAAGGCGGTCGAAGCAGTGTTGAACGAAGGTTACCGCACGGCCGATATTCAAGAGCCCGGCTGCAAGTTGGTTGGCTGCAAGCGGATGGGACAACTGGTCAGGGAACGGGTCGAGAATCGAGGATAGAGGATCGAGGGTAGAAGATAGAAGATAGAGGATAGAGGATCGAGGATCGAAGATCGAAGATCGCCATTCTCCATTCTCCATCCTCGATCATCAAATTTGCGGCAGGCATGCGGAGCTAAACGAAGTCGAGCGGGTCATGAAAAAAGATAAATATAACGTCGCCGTGGTCGGCGCCACCGGCGCCGTCGGCGAGCAAATGCGCGAGGTCTTGGAAGAACGCGAGTTCCCGGTCGGCGAGTTGCGCCTGTTGGCATCGGAACGATCGATGGGCCAGTTTCTGCCGTTTCAGAACCGGCAGATTCGCGTCGATGTGCTCAAAGAAGATTCGTTCAAGGATATCGACATCGGGCTTTTTTCCGCCGGAGGCGTCGTCAGCGCGAAGTTCGCGCCCTTGGCGGTGGCCGCCGGCGCGGTGGTGGTCGACAACACGGCTCATTTCCGCATGGAGCCGGACGTGCCGCTGGTCGTTCCTGAAGTGAACGCTAAAGAGATCGCCAACTATAAAGCCCGCGGCATCATCGCCAACCCCAACTGCTCGACCATTCAATTGGTCGTGGCGCTGAAACCGATTCACGACGCGGCGCGAATCAAACGTGTCGTGGTGTCGACTTATCAGTCGGTCTCCGGCGCCGGCCGCCAAGCGATGGAAGAGTTGAGCCAGCAGGTCGGCGCGCTGTTCAACGGCCGCGAAATCCAAAAGCAAAAGTTTCCGCATCAAATCGCGTTTAACTGTATTCCACACATCGATGTGTTCATGGAAGGCGGCGACACCAAAGAAGAGTGGAAGTTGATCAACGAGACGCGGAAGATTTTAGGCGAACCGAATCTGCCGGTCAGCGCGACGGCCGTGCGCGTGCCGGTGTATTGCAGCCACTCGGAGTCGGTGAACGTCGAGACGGTCGTCAAACTATCGGCGGACCAAGCGAGAAGGACTTTACGCGAAGCCCCCGGTGTTATCGTCGCCGACGAACCGGCAAACAATATTTACCCCTTGGCCATCGAAGCCGCTGGCACGGACGCGATTTACGTCGGCCGAATTCGCGACGACCACTCCGTCGCCAACGGTCTCAACCTCTGGGTGGTTGCCGACAACCTGCGCAAGGGCGCTGCGCTCAACGCCGTACAGATCGCCGAGATATTGATTCGTGATTATCTATGAAACTCATTGGCGTTCGACGGGCAATGATCGCGGTAGTGGTATTGAACGCGAAACGCGAGACCCGAGACTCGAAACAGCTCTTCCGTGAATATCAAGCTCACCGTTGAGTACGACGGAACGAATTACCACGGCTGGCAAATTCAGCCGAACTGCGAGTCCATCCAAGGCGTGTTAGAGCAAGCCGTATCGACTTTCCTAAGAACTCCCACGCGCGTAACGGGTTCTGGGCGCACCGATGCCGGCGTCCATGCGCTAGGGCAAGTCGTTATTTTCGCCACTGAGAAAGAACTCCAGCCGCACCGCATCCGGCGGGCGCTCAACGCTCTCACGCCGCCAGATATCACAATCAAGGAAGTCGACATCGTTCCAGAGTCGTTCGACCCACGACGCGACGCGCGCAGCCGGGTGTACGAATACCGTATTCTGAATCGTCCAACGCCTTCGCCATTCCATCTGAACCGTGCCTGGCACTTGCACGTGCCGTTGAATGTGAAAGCGATGCTCGCAGCGATTTCTTGCTTGTTGGGCGAGCATGACTTTAGCTCTTTCCGCGCCGCCGGCTGCGACAGCGCACAGCCGAATCGAACGGTCTATCGGACGACACTTGAACAGCACGGCGAGTTGCTGGTCTACACAATCGAGGCAACCGCGTTTCTGCGCCACATGGTGCGCAATATTCTGGGCACGCTCGTCGAGGTGGGGCACGGTGAGCGAAGCGCGGATTCATTTCAGCATTTGCTAGAACTTCGTGACCGAACCAAGGCCGGGGAAACCGCGCCAGCGCAAGGGTTGTTCCTAATCGAAGTGAAGTATTGAGAACGTTAGCGCTTCCCTGAACCGACGCGTGGACGAATTTGTCTCCATCCAATGAGCACCCCAAGTAACCCGCCGGCCGTGGAGTGGCGCCGGGAACCATCGGTCCCAAGTATCTTGAGACTTCTCCGAGGAAAGATGTTATTCTTACGTCTAATCCGTAAATGGGCGCTGCGATCAATTTTAAATTAGTGAAAGGGATAAGTTGCCTCCTGTGTGGCAAGTTATGAAGATTAAAGCATCTTTGAGTCTCAGTGTAGTACGTAAATGGGCTATCTTTAGCGTCCTTTTGACAACCTTTTTAGTGGGCCGTCAAGGCCAAGCCGGCGCCAATGAGCCAGCTGAGTTTAACCGGCGAGCGACCGCGACAGCGCAGCTGTTGGCCGGGATCACACCCAATCCACCCGAGCCGGCATTTAATCGCCTCACAGAGCTCGATGTCTGGAAAGAGCACCAAAAATGGATGACCAGCCAGTGGGCACAGGTGCGCGGCCGGCTGGGCATCATGGAAAGCTGGCGCGATCACGAAATCAAGATTGCCGGAACGCAAAAAAGGACCCTGGTCTATCCATTCAGCGGCCCCGACTTTCTCAACGCTTATACTCTGTTCCCGGATCACGGCCGGTATGTTTTCTTTAGCTTGGAGCGGCCCAGTTCAATGCCTGATATGGAGTCGGTATCGGCCGTGCAGTTTACCAAGTTGCTGACCGACGTGCGCAGCGCATTCCGAGATATTTTCGAACGCAACTACTTCATTACTTCCTACATGACCAAGCAGCTCACGACGCCCTGGATTCGTGGTGCCGTGCCGGTCATGGCGACCATGATGGCGTTGATGAACCGACGCATCGTGCGTATCGAACCGATCGATTTGTTTCCTGAATTAACCCGTGCCTTTGATACTTTAGACAGCAAACGGCCGCGCTTGCTGTTGCGCGGTGTGCGCATCGACTTCGCCAATCCAGCAACTCAAGGAACGCAGCAGCTTTTCTATTACTCCCTGGACGCCACCGATAAGGCGCTAGAGTATTATCCCGAGTTTCTTAATTGGGTAGGGCAATTTAAAAACTCCACGGCGTTGATTAAATCCGCTTCCTATCTCCTGCACGATGGGCAATTCACCAAAACCCGCGCTATGCTCCTGGAATCGGCTGACATCGTGGTGCAAGACGACACCGGGATTCCGTACCGCTTTTTCAGTCACTCGCCCTGGCAAGTAAAGCTCTATGGCAAATACCATAAGCCGATCCGGCCGATGGAGTATGCCTATCAGAAGGATCTTGAAGAGGCTTTCAAGACCAGGACAGGGACGCCGGAACTGCCATTTCCGTTTGGTTATCACTGGCGCGGCAGCCAGTCGGGTCTGATCCTCGCCAGTAGGGAACGTATTTCAAATTAAACCGCGAAATTTGCTCATCGGAGCCTGTCTTGTCCTAATGGCACAAGGCTGCGCCACATACTTGACGCGCCGCGAATTCCAAACTAGCGATGGCATAACGCTGTCGGTCTTGGAGTCGGGCCGCGAATACGGCCAATCTGCCAATCCAAAAATCGCGTTAGTCACCGGCTGGTCGATGCCCGCGGCGATCTGGCAAGGCCAATTGGAACGATTCGGCCAGCAGTTTCATACACTCGCCCTCGATCCGCGCGGGCAGGGCGAATCGCAAGTTTCCGCTGGTGGGTTCAATGCTGAACGGCGTGCCACCGATCTGAAAGAGTTTCTCGATCCATTATCGAACGTGCTGCTGATCGGCTGGTCGCTCGGCGCCATCGAGTCGCTGCAATACCTGCACATGTTCGGCGCCGACCGCGTCGCCGGCTTGGTTTTAGTCGACAGTTCCGTGGGTGAAGATCCGGCACCGCCCCCGGGCGGAACTTTTTTGCAGGCACTGCGCGATGACCGCGGCAAGACGCTCGACGGTTTCGTGCGCGCGATATTCAAGAAACCGCTGAGCGACGCCGAAGTTGCTGGGTTGGTGAACGGCGCCAAGCGCATGCCGGTTGAGAGCAGTATCGCGCTTTTGTCTTATCCATTCGTGCGCACGCACTGGAAAGAGATCGCCCACGGTTTCAAAAAGCCTTTGCTCTACATCGTCACGCCGCAGTTCGAGGAGCAGGCGCAAAATCTGCAAAAGAACCGGCCGGGAACGCAAGTGGAAATTTTCAAAGACGCCGGACACGCCCTTTTCGTCGACGAGCCTGAGCGCTTCAATGAGTTGATCATCCGCTTTGCTCAGAGTCTGTCGACTCGCTAATTCACGGTTTCGCTATTTCACGGCTCGCCGAACAGCCGCACGGTGTTATGATAGAGCAGTTTTTGTTTTTGTTCGCTTGACAGATCTTGGCGTTCGAGGATTTCCAACGCGGCATTATCTCGGCCTTCGCCGTGCGGGAAATCGGATGAAAAAAGCACCTGGTCTTCGCCGATCAGCTCGAACAATTGATGCAGCATGCGGTCGTCGGCCTCGGCGGCCATGAAGATGCGTCGCGACTTTACATAGTCGCGAATGCTCGCACGCGGAAGCTCGGCTGCGTTGGGCATGCTCAGGCCGAACGGATGGGCGCCGCGGTCGAGCGGCAGATAATGATCCATCCGCGACACCATGTAGAAAATCCACTCGGCGCCGAATTCGAGAAAGGCCACTTTTAGTTCTTGATAGCGGTCGAGCATGCGGTGACCGACGATTGCCATGAACGCGAGCTGCGCGGGTAGTGACATGCCGATGATATGGCCGTCGTAAATCGACCGGCCGAGCTGGGCCAGCGGCGGATAGCTCATGCCCATGTGAACGCAGAGCGGCAGTTTCGTCCGCGCGAACTCATCCCAGACCGGCAGAAAACTTGGATCGGAAAGCAGCCGCTCCCCGGCGGTGCCGAAAACCACGGCCGCGCGGGCGCCGAGGCGCTGCATCTCATCGATCGCTAGCAGAGCTTGGTGCTGATCGCGGAGCGGCAGTAGACCGGACCACTTGAGGCGCTTCGCGGCGGCCGAACATTGTTTGGCGACATAGCGGTTGTAGGCGCGAAATAACGCCGCTTCGAATTCCGGATCGCTGGTCATATGCGCGTAGAGCGTGCTTGGAAACAACATCTGCGCGTCGAAGCCCATGCGGTCCATGTCCGCCAAGCGTGCCTGCGGATCGTTGAGCGTCATGCTGCCGATGGAGCAGTGGGCGCGTTTGATATCGGCGCCGAATTCACCGAGCACGTTGCGCGGCGTATTTGCCTGCTGCGCCCCCGGACCGAGGGCGTGCGGTTCGAGGGATCCTTCGATCAGCCAACCGGCGGTGAAATTTCCTAGACCGGAGTCATCATGCACAGTCACCGGACGCGGCCGACGGGCGCGAAACTGTTCGGCAAGATCATCCCACATGCTCGGATTGATCGAACCATGGGCGTCGGCGTCGAAGACTCGGTAACCGTGGAGCATCTGCAAAATTCCTTTCTGATGATTTAGCGCAGTTTACGCCGGGCTTCGGCAAGGAATCCGCTTTCTTCCAGAGCGCGGACGAAGACCGGGTTGTTGAGTTGATTGATGTCGACTTGGGCGACTTTAGGATTGATGCGCGTGACGATGCGTTGGACGATTTTCCACGCCGAGGGATCGGGCAATAGCTCGATGGTGGCCATCTGCGCCAGCACTTTGTACGACGCCTCGGCGTCTTCGAGGCGCGGAAAACGAAAGCTCTTGCGCAATATTTCCGTGATGTCGGTCTTGGCGGCGGGGTCGTGAATCAGCAGCACGCTGTCGACCAGCCCTTTGAGCAAGCGCGTGATGGTGTCGGGCGAGCTCGACGGCGTATCGCGGAGAAAACAGATCGTCGTGCCTTGATAGGGGATTGGCAGCTTGCCGATGTCGGCGAGGACATTTGCGCCGGCGCGCTTGGCCGCCTCGCTGAAGCTGTACGGTATGACGGTGGCGTCGACGCCACCGCTACCGAGGGCCTGGGTAACCGTGGCGGTGTCGCCGAGAATGCGCATTTTAAGATCGAACTTGTCGGGATCGATGCCGAGGAAGTCCAACGCGATCATGGTCTGGAGCCAAAAGCCGCCGCCGATGCTTTGTACGCCGAAGGTCTTGCCGCGCAACTCTTCCAGGGTGCGGATTTCTTTTCGGGCGATCAGCTCACGGGGGATTTTTTGCACCGCGGAGGCGACGCATTGGAGCCGCATGCCGCCGGCTGCGGCGCTCAGCGCATTTGCCGGTGAGCCATAGTTGTATTGCACCTGGCCCGAAACCAGGGTCGCCATGCTGAGCGAACCGTTGCGCAACTGTACCATGCGGACATCGAGGCCGTATTTTCTGAACGTGCCTCTCTCGATGCCGACCCACATCGGCCCGACGGTTTCATTCTGGCCGGCATAGGCGACGAGAATCGGCGGCGTTGTCTGTCCTAACGCAGCACCTGACGTAACAAGAAGCGATATCGCTACCAAGGCAAGAAGCTCAGGAAGGATTCGATTATTGGCCATGATATTTTCTTCGTCCTCTTGGTGTTCTTCGTATTACTACAGTTTAAAATTTCCACAGGTTGCGCAAATGTTCCGATGCACCAAAGCTAAGCGGGCGGGTTTCAAACCCGCCCCTACAAATCCCGATTCTCATTTTTGTGCCCTTTGCGTTCTTTGCGGCTAAACTTCTTAGATCTTATAGAAGCGCCGTGCGTTTTCGCCCAAGATCGCCGATTTGTGTTCGTCCTGTAAATCTTTTCGCACGACAATTTCGTCAATTTCTTCCAGACAATTGTCGAGCGAGATTTCGTGCGGAAAGTCAGAGGCGAACATGAACGGCTGCGGGCCGACGCGCTCGATCGCATAAGCCAAGGCTTTTTCATTGCCCTCGCAGCTGCAGAAGAATTGGCCGCTGCTGAAGTAGTCCACCGGTTTTCTCTTGATGCGCAGGCCACCGTACTCTTGTTCCCTGGCCAGGCGATCGAGAACCATAGGAATCCAACATGTGCCGCCTTCCAAGAAGCCAACCCGCAAAGTGGGAAATTCGTCAAACACGCCGTCGACGATCATACCTGTCGCCGCGATGGCGAGCGGCACCGGCATGCCGAGCGCGCGTGTCGCAGGGAATACCGTGTAGGTATTGAATCCGAGATCGCCGTAGCAGCCGCCGTGGACGGCGAGGGCGCAGTCGAGCTTGGCCGCCTCTTCGTAAACCGGCCAAAAATGTTTAGCGCTCAAGTGCGGGTTGAGACCATTTGACGGCAGCATCGCGCCGACCATGCCGAGATCTTTTACCGCGCGGCGCAATTCGGTGACGGCGGCGGCAACATCTTGCAGCGGGATCAAGGCGATGCCCTTGAGGCGGGAATTGTATTTCAGATACTTGGCCGAGAGCCAGTCGTTATAGGCTTTGGCATAAGCAATCGCCCACGGTGAAAAGGCGACCTGACCATAGGCAAGACCTTCGGTGGGAAACAGCGCGCTGAATTCGAGGCCCATCTTGTCGAGGAACTGCAGCCATTTCTCCGGGCCGACGCTGGGATCGAAGGTCCCCGGTTTACGCTCTTCCAAGCGCGGCGTGTGAAAACGGTCCAAGCTCGGCAAGATTCGCCTGGGGTTCATGTGCCCCGTAGTCTTAAACGGATCGCCAACCAGTCGAATGATTTCATCGGTGTTCTCCATCACATGGCCGTCGCAGTCGACATATCGATTCGCCATCGCTCACCTCAATTGAGATTTTTAGTCTGTCTGTTGAATAGTGAACTGGGGTGGTGGTTGTCAATAGTAAGTTCTGCTCAACCAGCGACCTTTGCGCTTGACAGTGTGCTAA
>CAYZJE010000369.1:0-19305 GCA_964478485.1 uncultured Syntrophobacter sp.
TATTGTAGGACGCTACAGTTCAATCTCTTAACTGGAATCAGCGTTGACCAGAAAAGAAATCAAATTAACTTGAGCGGAGAAGGTCTCGCGGTGCAAATCTCTTCTGCGAAAATGCTCGCTCGCCTACCTCCCCGGCTTCCACCCCGCGGCGTCCAATTCGGCGTTGACCTTGCGCGCCAATCCATAGCTGTAAAGTTTTTCCACCGTGGGCGGCTCCTTCGGGTTTAAAACTTTGAGCGCTTGGTCGAGATATTTTTTCTGCATGTCGACGTTGACCGTGCCATCGGCGGTCATGATCGGGCGCACTTGATCGTAGTATTGTCCGGCGAGATCTTCTTTGAGCTTCATTTAACGGAGAAGTATTGGAATCGTGCCGGCTTTGTTTTCCCGCGCGTAGCGCAGCCCTTTCATCGTGCCGCGAACAAATTTTTCGACCAAGCCGGGGTCGGATTGAAAAAACTTGTCGTTGACTAGAATGCTTCCTTGCAGTTCGACAAAATCTTCTTTGAGAAAAGAGACCAGCTCGCGAAAGCCGGCGTCTCGCACCGCGAAATTAAACGGCGGACTGATCATCCCAGCGTCGACGATACCGTTGCGCAGCGCGGTCGCAAGCGTCGCGGGCAAACCCAAAGCCAGGATCGCGGCGTCTCGGCCGCCTTCGATGCCGGTGCGCTTGAGCACCTCGCGCAGCAAATTATCCGGACCGCTGCCTAGCCCGGTGACGCCGATGCGTTTTCCTTTGAGCGATTTAACGTCCTGAAACTCCGGCTTGGCGTAGAGCCAAAACATCGGCCGAAAAAAACTGCTGAACGCAAAGCGCAACGGCGCGCCGCCAAGCATAGCGGTCATCCCGGCGCCGCTCATGGAGGCGAACTCCGCGTTGCCGCCGATCAGCGCCGAGATGCCGAGCGTGTCGCGCATCTGCACCAAGTCGACATCCAAACCTTCGTCACGGTAATAACCTTTTTCCTTCGCCGCGGTAAAAGCGATGACGACCATGCTAAGCGTCGGCACGGCGACGTGGATCGTCCTGGCTTCAACTTCGGCAAACAAACCGACAGTCACAAACAAGCAAACAAAAATTTTCAATTTTAACTTTGCCACCATAATTTTCTTCCCTCTTCGCGCTTTCCTCACATTAACTCCACGAGGAGCTTGCTGAAAAACCCTCTCGGAGTCCTTCGACTAGGCTCAGGACGAACGGGCGGGTTTTTATGACGTTGATGATTCTCCGTTCATGCTGAGGCTCTCGAAGCATTCCGAACCTTCTTTCAGCAACCCGCTACGCCACAGTGTACGGTACCTCAAACCCATGTTCCCTATTCCAATCCGGCGCGACGAAGGATTGCCCGGTGACGCCAATCGATTCATCCGAGGCCAAATAAACCGCGCAAGGCCGGACGATCGCCGGACTGAGCATGCGCACGCCGCGATTGCCGGGAATATTTCTGATCGCTTCGGTGGCGACGATGCCGCCGGGATCGAGACAGTTGGCGCGAATGTTATGGGCAACATTCTCCAACGCCAGCACCTGCGTGAGCCCTTCGACAGCGAATTTCGCCGCGCTGTAGGGACCTCGAAGAAGTTTTCCCTTTTTCCCCTGCGGTGAAGAAATATTGATAATCGAGCCGCCGCCCTGCCGGCGCATGACCTTGAGCGCTTCGCGGCTGCACAGAAACGTGCCGTTGAGATTGGTGTCGAGAACTTTGAGCCATACCTCTAACGGTGTGTCAGCGAGTTCGAGATTCACCGGCCCGCCGCGCGGCCAGGCAAAGCCGGCGTTGTTCACCACAATATCCAAGCGGTTGAATTTCTCCAGCGTACGCTGAAACAGCGCTCCGACATCGCGCTCCGAAGTTATATCGGCTTGGACCGCCAAAACTTTTTCCGGCGGCAACGCCAATCGTGCGGCAGCAGCATCGACATCCGCTTGCGCGAGATCGCAAAGCGCAACCCGCGCGCCCTCGTGCGCAAGCGCCTGAACAATCTCCCACCCCAGCCCACGCGCGGAGCCGGTGACGAGAGCAACTTTGCCGTTAAGTTTCATTGTCAAAAAACTTTGAATGCTATATATAGCAACCGCATCTATAATTCGTCGAACTCATTGAATGCAAGGTCGCGTCACAATAAATGACGGTCTTCACACTTTCCCGTGAAGCAGGGTTCGGCGATTGCACCGCAGAGGCGCGGAGGGCGCGGAGTAAAGAGTTCTTGATTAAAAATACTCCCCACTCTGCGAACTCTGTGCCTCTGTGGTGAATACTTCTTCACAAGAAACCCGGAAGAACCCAAAATGAAACTTAGAGAAGGAATATGCCGTCAGCTAAACGCAAAAACCGCCGCCCCGGAAAAAAACTGCGCTGGGAAGATTTAATCTCGACCAAGCCCGGGACGCTGGCTGGGAATTACATGCGGCGGTTCTGGCAGCCCGTTTATCGCGCTGAAAATCTCGGCGCCGGCGAGGCCAAACCGATCGAGATCATGAGCGAGCGCTTCACGCTCTACCGCGGTGACACCGGCACACCGCACGTCGTCGGCTTCCGCTGCCCACACCGCGGCACCCAGCTCTCCGCCGGCTGGGTCGAAGGCGACTGCATCCGCTGCATCTATCACGGCTGGTTGTTCGATAGCGCCGGACAATGCACCGAGCAACCGGCGGAAGACAAATCCTTCGCTGGGAAAATTCGCATCCGCAACTGTCCGACGCGAGAATATTTAGGTTTGATCTTCGCTTACTTCGGCGCAGGCGAAGCGCCAACCTTCCCGCGCTATCCACATATGGAAGAGGCCGGCGTCGTCGAAGTGCTGTCGACGGAAATCTGGCCGTGCAATTTTTTCCAGCGCATCGACAACAATGGCGACTCCTACCACGTGTCCTTCGTACACCGCGGCGCCTACTCGGTCTCCGCCGCCAACCGACGGCAAGGACTGCCGGAGATTTCTAAAGAAGAAAGTCCCTGGGGCACGACCTCTTACGCAAGTTTCAAGCAGGGCTGGCGCAACGTCTTTCAATTTTTCATGCCCAACGCCTACGCCTTTCGCAATCCCACACCCGAACCCGAATGCGACTGGGAAGACCGCATGCAATGGGACGTGCCGATGAACGATGACCACGCCTTGGAATTTCGCCTGCGCCGTCTGCCGTTGACCGGAGCCAAGGCCGACGCCTATCGCGCGCGCCGCGCCGCCGCAGCGCCGGTGCCACAGGTTTCCGTAGTCCAGATGGGCGAAGCGGTGTTAGCGGGGAAATTGAACTACCAAGACCTGGACAAATTTTTCGCCGACAAGATCGCCCTGGTGCACGCCCAAGACTACGTCGCCCAGGTGGGCCAAGGCGCCATCGCCGATCGCGCCGAGGAGCATCTCGGTCGCTCCGATGTCGGCATTATTTTGTTTCGCAAAATCTGGCAACGAGAGCTGCGCGCCTTGGCCGAAGGGCGGCCGCTAAAAAAATGGCTCCCGCCCCAAGACGCCGAGATCAGGTTTCAACAGGAGCCAGAAAAACTCGTTCACAGTGCGAAAGGATAGCGACACAGAGCATCGATGAATGTTTCTCTCGGGGATGGTTGAAATCCCTCGCCTTGAGGCGAAGTGAAAATCCGTCATGCCGGCGCAGGCCGGCATCCAGTTTTTGTCTCATCAATATTCTCACCACAACCAAAGAAACCTGGATTCCCGCCTGCGCGGGAATGACGAAAGGGAGGTTAATTTCGAGCCGACAATTTCAGAACCCCTCGGCTTAGAGCCGAGGGGGTGTTCAGGTTGCCTCGCTCGTCGCACAGATTTGCTGTGGTATAATTCATCGATCGCGAAACCCCATGGCAACAAATTCCCGATCGCCGCAAAATACGCGCGCATTGAGCTTCGATAGCTAGAGAGCGCTCTGGCCCGTTTTGTGCTCCGTGAACTAATCCAGATGGAAAACTTTCCTACCAAAATAGCCGCCAACACGGATGAGAAAGCGGCCCCTGCGTCGCAGCAGTCCGTCCGCTTCTTCGTTGGCACCGTCCTCATGGCTGTCAGTTTTCTAGTCTACCCAGCCTATCCTGTCATCATCCTCTGGCTACCGCTTTCGGCAAGCGCCAAAGCCGGCGTAAGCGTTGCGGTTTGGGTCCTGAGCTGGGGAACTTTCAGTCTCGGAGCCTATCTCGCCGGTCCGGACGGATACGCGTGGTTCAAAGGGCTCTGGAAACGATTGATCGGAAACCGCCGCCGAAACTAACCCGAGAGAAAAACCTTCTCAGAGCCGTAGACTGAATATCGAAAGAGCGCAGATTCTTAAAACGTGCTGAATCACCTGATCTGGCGGATCAACTCGCGCAAGGGCGTCTTCTCGACGTATTCCGCTTCCGGGCGCCGGCGCAGTTCTGTCAGAGCGGATTCAACGCCCGAGGCGTCGAGCTCTAATACAAACAGGCGTTTTAGCTCCTGATCGGTCTCGTCGGGAAAAGTCTGGATGACGGATTGGACACTGCGGAGCCGAGAGAGCAGACCGCAGACCGATCAGGATCAGCATCGCCAGTGAGTTTCACATTAACGCGGAGGCGTGGCTGGCTTTGCATATTGCTTCCGAGAGATTAGTTCGGAGGTGGATCATAGCCTTACTTGGGGGGATTTCGCCGCCTGCGCCCTGGCTTGGCCGGTGATTCAGCGATGTCGATGCCGAAGATCTCGGACAGGTCGCTGCCCTCGATAACTTTTGCCGCGGCCGGTCCTTTCCTCTTTTTCGCCATGCCTTTGCCGGCACTGGCGATAAGGTCCTGCTGGTCGACGTTTCGCAGCGTGAATAAAAGTTCGGGCCTGTCGTCAAGTCGTGCGCCGATTCCGTAGAGCACCGCGGCGACGTGCTTGCACATCGACGCCCAGTCCGGACAACTGCATTTGAACTTGATCTCCGCCGGCCGCGGAAACAGTCCGGTCTTCTCCTGGCAAAGCCGTGTCATGACTGCTTTGGAGAACCGCCCTTCCAGCAGTTCGACCACAGAATCGATCGCACCCGCGCAGTCCGTGCAGACCGCGTTCCAGTGAGTCTTCGGAACAGCGGTCACCTTCACTTCAACGTGATAGAGACTAGAGCCGCTAACCAGCGCGGTCACTGCGCCGGGCGAGATCTGCAGATCGACCACGGAGCCATTGCGAACATACGTGCGGCCGCGCGGCAGCCGGTTGGAGTAGTCGCTGTAGCGTTCGAGATTGTCGCACCATGCTTTGCCCCAAAACGTAATCGCGATCTTCAAGCCCTTGATCACGACCGGCGAAACCGTCCGGCCTTTCTTCGCCAGTTTGGCGGCTTCGCGCGCCGCCTGACGCCTTCGTTCGGCAACCGGCACGTAGGGTTTCCAACCATAATAATTTTCGTATCTGCGCATGCGTCACTCCAGTCGGGCGGCGTGAATGTCCAGCGCGACGAGCTTCAGTAGTTCGTCGTCCTTCATCTCGGTCAGCTGCAGATCGGCTCCGCCCTCGAGCAGGTCCTGCGAAAGCTGTCGTTTCGAGTCAATCAGCGCGTCGATTTTCTCCTCCACGGTGCCGCGGCACAAGAACTTCTGGACGAGCACGTTGTTGGTCTGACCGATGCGGAAGGCGCGATCCGTCGCTTGGTTTTCGACCGCCGGATTCCACCAACGATCGAAATGAACGACGTGCGCTGCCGCAGTCAAATTGAGCCCGGTTCCGCCCGCCTTAAGCGACAGCACGAAGAACGGCACTGCTTCGTCTTGCTGAAACTGCCGGACAAGAGACTGGCGCTTCTTCACGTCGGTTTCGCCGTGCAGCACAAGTCCGGCACGTCCAAACACCGAGCCCAGAAACGCCGCCAGCGGCGCCGTGACTTCGCGGAATTGCGTAAAGACCAAAACCTTTTCCTGCCTCGTGGCAATAACCTCGGCGATCTCGCGCAGGCGAGCGAGCTTGCCGCTGTCCGCTTCGGCCCACGCGCCGTCGCCGAGCCACTGCGATGGGTGATTGCAGATTTGTTTGAAACGCATCAGGAACGCGAGGATCATACCACGACGCTCGATTCCGTGCGTCTTCTCGAGTCGTTCAGATAATTCCGTCACGGCTTCCTGATACAGCGCGGCTTGCTTGCGGGTGAGTTGGCAGAACGCCTTCACCTCGGTCTTATCCGGCAAATCCGCGATGACGCTTTTGTCGGTCTTCAACCGCCTCAGGATGTATGGACGCACCAACTCGCGCAGGGGCGCGTAAGGGTTATGCGGCCTTTCGGCGAGGCGTTTGGTGAATGTCGTGAATTCCTTGCTCGATCCGAGCAGGCCCGGATTGATGAAGTCGAAGATCGACCAGAGATCTCCGAGCCGGTTTTCCACCGGCGTGCCGGTGAGCGCGATACGCGCTTGAGCATCGATCTGCTTGGCCGCCCGTGTCTGCCGGGCGGCGGGGTTCTTGATGGCCTGCGCTTCGTCCAGCACGGCCAGGCGCCATTGGATTTTCAAGAGTTCGGGAACCCGCAAGACGGTTCCGTAGCTCGTGATGACCAGATCGACGCCGGCGAGGCGCTTGGCATCGAGACTGCGCAATTCGGCGGCTGGCAGCGCCGATGGATGCGCGACCATCGCCTTCAGACTTGGCGCGAATCGGTCGATTTCTGCTGCCCAGTTTGCCAGTAATGACGCCGGCGCGACGAGCAGACTCGGCCGCCCTGGACCGGCGCCGTCGCGCCGCAGCACGAGCAGCAGCGCCAGCACCTGCA
The DNA here is from genome assembly GCA_964478485.1 of uncultured Syntrophobacter sp. Classification (GTDB taxonomy): domain Bacteria; phylum Desulfobacterota; class Binatia; order UBA9968; family UBA9968; genus DP-20. The sequence goes on from CAYZJE010000369.1 coordinate 6,710, forward strand.
TCGTCTTGCCCAGGCCCATATCGTCGGCCAGGCAGGCGCCGAGACCGAGCTTGGACAGGAGGTGGAGCCAGTGAAGGCCGGCTTGCTGATACGGCCGCAGCGTCGTTTGCAGCTCGTCTCCGAGTTTTAAGCGCGCCAGTGCTTGCGGACGGCGGAGCTCTTCCAGAGTTTTTGCAAACCACGGACCGGCGACAATCCGCGACCAGTCGAGCGCTGCCGTATCCGCGGGACCACCGTCAGAGACGTTCGCGCCCGCGAGCATGCGCATCGCATCGGCGAAGGTCACTCCGGTCTCAGCCGCCGCTTTTTCAACGGCGCGAAACTGGTCGAGCATTTTGGCGAGCTTCTCTCGATCCACTTCGACCCAGCGGCCGCGAACCAGATGCAGGCCATTGGAGTCTGCGAGCAGCTTCGCTATCTCGGTTTCGCTTAAGCGCTCGCCATCGAGCGTGACTTCCATGCGGAAGTCCAGCAGCGCGTCCGTGCCGATTCCCGACGGCGGCTTGCCTCCCACGGTCGCAGTCACTTGAGGCCGCGATGGACGATTCGCTCGCCAAGCGCTGGGCACGCGAACGATCACACCAGCCGCTTCGAGGAGCGGTAAATCTTTCAGCAGTTGAAAAGCCTCTGCGGGGGTCCAGCGCAGCGGGTGAAAGACCTCGCCGGAATCGACCATCGCCGCAAGCCAGGGGCACTGCTCTGCAGCGCGCTGCACTGGCACCAACAGCGACAGCAGCCGCGACTTGTTCGCCGCGCCTGCATACTCGCTGAGCGCCCTGCCGAGCGGCAGGTGTTGAGCCTTCGCATGCGCCGACAACCGCGTCGTGTAGGTAGCCAGGAATGCGAACGGCGCGTCCATATCTTTGCGGTTCTCGGCGAGATTGAAATGGACCCGTCCAACCAGGTTCCATGCTGGGTTCTTGCGCTTGAGGAAGTCCTGGACCGATACCTTCGACTGCGACAGTTCCAACCTAAACGCGGCGTCGACGTCGGTCCAGAGCGTACCCAGAACGGCAGCCGTCAGATATTCCGCTCCGGTCATCGACGGCGCCGCCGCCGCGAATGAGTCGAGATCCTCGCGCGCAGGCGGCGGTATCAGTGGCAACGCGCCGCCAGCTTCGCCGTCCGGAAGCGCGCAGAGAGCCACTACGTAGCGCCCGGAAAACTCGCGCCAGTACATGAACACGGGTGGCATCGCCGTCTGAACCTCGGCGGCGCCGAGTTGCAGAAGACCGTGACCCTGGCCTCGGGTAAACGCTTCTTGCAGTCTCTCCGCGAGATCCGGGGAGAGCGGCGGCGCATCTTCAACGTGCGCGAGCAGCAAACGGCCGTGTGGCGTGAGGAGCGGCGCCAGGAATGTCGTCAGCGTATTGGAACTGTCAACCACGACCGTAATATACCAGCCTCCTCTCGGGCATGAGTGCCGCAGACATGGACGGGTTTCTGGTCTACTTCAACGACGTCGGCTTCCGTGGCTGACTTGCCTAACTTGGACTCGTCCAGAGAATTCGCCGCGTCCGACGTTTTTCACGCGACCGGTGGCGTGCCATTCCTTTGACCCGATGTGAACCGTTTTTCCCCGAACCATGAAGTGCTGGGCGACGTTGAGAAACGTATTCTCGCTTGAGCTAATTTGCTCGAAGGACGCTTCGATCGCTACTCTCCCATTAGCTATGATTCTGCTGAAAAACTCGCGTTCACCCTTCGACAGGGCTCAGGGCGAACGGGGAGGGAATTGATAACGTTAAGAATTTTCCGTTCATGCTGAGCCCGTCGAAGCATCCCTAGAGGTTTTTCAGCAGAATCAGCTATCTTATCTGACCGATGATCTCAGGGGATTGCACGATCACTTCCTTCGCCAAAGCCTGAAGCTCTTCGCCGGCGAGCAGATCCGCCTCGAGGGTTTTCTTCTTGGCTTCATCCTGAAATTCGGCGTTGCCGAGCGCTTTTGCGAATGCTGAGCGCAGGGCTTTGACTTGCGCGTGCGGCCTGGCGATGATGGACCCGCGCGTTAAACTACGAAGGAAGCTCAACGATGGGAACGCGGATGACCGATGCTTTCGACCATTTGTTTGGACTTCCCAGTACCTCAGCAATGCGTTTCCCCACTTCCGAGCGCACCACTTTTGCGCCGCAGCGCGGGCAAACACCGGCGGGAACGTTGTCGATCACGGCAAGTTTCCCGCGAATCCAAAAATACTGCTTGATCAGCTTTGCTTCAAGCTGACCGTCCTTAGCGCGGCGCCCTGATCTCCATCTCCAAACCGTTTGGATCTTTGACGAAGATCGTCGTAAGCTTGCCGGCGCCATCCTTATTCTCGCGCAGGATCTCCGCGCCTTTTTCTTTAAAATCCTTGCACACCTGTTCAACGTCGTCGGTAACGAAACCGTAATGATGGACGCCAACCCCGGTCGCCGATTCCATCAGTTGAATAGCCGGAGCACCGGCAATCCTCATGAAGCAGAAGGCATAACCCGCGTCGCCTTTTCTGATGGCCGTCGGCTGCCCGCCGAAATATTTCTCGTAGAACTTGATCGACGCGGCGAGGTCTTTGCAGTAAATCGCCACATGTTCCAATTGGTAATTCATCTCTCCTCCAAATCAACCGGGCATTTCGCGATCGGGGTATGGACCCCGCTCGCGACCAAAGGGGATGTTCAACCCCCTTTGGATTCCCCAGGAATTTTGTCCCCGCCCCAAGGGGCGGGGAATATTAGATTCAATCGACGTTCTGCCAGACTATTCGGGATGCCCCTAGCGGTCAACCCGCGAGTGCAAGGTCAAGGAGCGGTGCGAGGGTCTGGCCTTAGTATTGAGTAATCGCGGCGCGGCGACCGGCTACTCATATCTCAACGCATCTATCGGATCCAAGCTAGCGGCTTTCTTGGCTGGATAAAAACCGAAGAAGACGCCGACGGCGCCGGAGAAGAGAAAAGCCACCGCGACGATCGACGGACTGACTAAGGTCGGCCACTGGGCCCACTCTTTTAGAACTTCGGAACTACCGATGCCGAGAAGAATACCGATCAGCCCGCCGGTAGCGGCCATCACCACCGCTTCGACGAGAAACTGCAGCATGATGTCGCGGCTGCGCGCGCCGACGGCCATGCGGATGCCGATCTCGCGGGTGCGCTCGGTGACCGAGACCAGCATAATGTTCATGATGCCGATGCCACCGACAAGTAAAGAAATTCCCGCGACGCTGCCCAAGAGAATCGCCATCACCCGTGCCGTGCTCTGCGCCGCTTCGGCGATGTCGGACAAATTGCGCACGGTGAAATCATCCTCGCGCCCCTCGGCGATGCGGTGGCGCTGGCGTAAGAGCAGCGTGATTTGCTCTTGGGCTTCCTGTACGCGCTCGGCATTCACCGCTCTGACGACGATGCTCTGAACCCAAGTAATCCGCATGAGCCGCTTTTGCATCGTCGTGTAGGGAATCATCACGGTGTCGTCTTGATCGGTGCCCTGACCGGTCTGGCCTTTGGCCACCAGGGTGCCGACGATGCGAAAGGGAATATTACGGATGCGGATGACAGAATCAATCGGGTCGTCGTTGCCAAACAACTGGCGCGCCACGGTCTGGCCGATGACGGCGACTTTGGCGGCGCTATCCATATCGCCTTCGTGCAGAAAGCGTCCGGACTCGATCTGCCAATCGCGGATCTGTTGAAACTCCGGCGCCACGCCCTGGGCCAAGCTGCCCCAATTCAAATTACCGGCGATCAACTGGTCTTGGCGGCGTAGCACCGGCGATGCATACGCGACGGAACGCAGTTCGCGGGTCATGGCGCGTGAGTCGCCGTCGACCAATGTGTTCACGTTACCGGTGCCGGCACGCACGCCGCCTTGGACATTGCTGCCGGGCAAAATGATCAACACGTTGGTGCCCAGGCTCGCGATCTGCGAGCGAATCGTTGACTTGGCGCCTTCGCCGATAGCGACCATGGCGATCACCGCGCCGACGCCGATGATGATGCCGAGCATGGTGAGAAAGGCGCGCAGCTTATTGCGCGCCAGAGCGCGCAGCGCAATTCGCAAAGTCATCAACCATTGCATGGGTACAAGCCCTCAGTATGTTGCAAAAAACGAATGCAGAAGATTATCTCCCGCAAAGGCGCAAAGACGCAAAGGGAAACGCTTGTCATTTCGACCGAAGGGAGAAATCTTTTTTAGATCCCTCACATCCGTTCGGGATGACGGGCCACGGCCCGTCACTTAGCGCCTTTGCGCCTTTGCGGGAGTATCCTCTTTCTCTACGTTTCCACCCGCGCGATCACCTGCTCGCTCGCGCGATCGGAGACCACCTGACCGTCGCGAAAGACGATTTGCCTCTTGGCGTGCTCGGCGATATCCGCTTCATGAGTGACGAGAATCACGGTAATGCCCTGCTCGGCATTTAAATTCTGGAACAGCGCCATGATATCGTTACTCGTAACGGTATCGAGATTTCCGGTGGGCTCGTCGGCAAGAATCAAGGACGGCTTATTCACCAGCGCGCGCGCGATGGCGACCCGCTGTTGTTGCCCGCCGGAAAGACGATTGGGCGTATGGTCGAAGCGGTCGCCGAGGCCGACGAGAGTCAAAACCTCCACGGCCCGTTGGTGCCGCTCCTTGCCGGCGTAGCCGTTGTACATCATCGGCAGCTCGACGTTTTCCAGCGCGGTGGTGCGTGACAGCAAGTTGAATCCTTGAAAGACGAAGCCGATGCGCTTGTTACGGATATGTGCCCACTCATCAGCGCTGAGAGAACCAACTTCCTCCCCTTCGAGCCAGTATTTGCCGCTGCTCGGCCGGTCGAGGCAGCCCAAAATGTTCATGAAGGTCGACTTGCCGGAGCCCGACGAACCCATCACCGCGACAAACTCACCGCGCTCGATGGTCAAATTAACACCGCGCAGGGCCGGCACCTCGACGTCGCCCATGCGATAGATCTTGTGCAGATTCTCGACCCGAATGACTTCGCTCATCGGAATCCAAAACCGCCGGGACGCGGCACTTGCGGCTGGAACGGATTGACCACACCGCTCTGGGCTTGAGCGTTGGCGCCACTCGACATACCGATGATCACCGGATCGTTCTCATTGAGGCCGGCAATAATCTCGGTCTTAGACCCATCGGTGATGCCAACCTGGACGTCGACCGGCTGGGCTTTGCCGTCTTTCAACATGTAAATTTTGACTTGACGCACGCTTCTTCCTTCGCCGCCGCCGCCGCTACCGGCGCGTCGGGTTTGCCTTTGACCGACCCGCGGCGCGGTTCTTCCCTGCTCCTGGCGCAGTAACTCCTGCGCTTGGTCTTTCTCCTCCGGCGGACGAAAACGCAGGGCGATATTGGGAATCGTCAGCGCGTCTTCTTTCTGCGCGACGAGAAACTGCACGTTGGCGGTCATGCCGGGCTTGAGCAGCAGTTCTTTGTTGTTGATGCGCACGACCGAGTTGTAGGTCACAACGTTTTGAATGACTTGGGGAGCATTGCGCACCTGATGCACCTTGCCGCGAAACCGCCGCTGCGGATGGGCATCGACGGTGAAACTGACGTCTTGTCCTTCCGAAATATTACCGATATCTGCCTCGTCAACATTGGTATGGACTTCCATTTTGGTCAGGTCGTTGGCGATGGTAAACAAAGTCGGCGCCGACAGCGAGGCGGCGACGGTCTGGCCGACATCGACGCTGCGCGAGATCACGATGCCATCGACCGGCGAGCGAATGGTCGTGTAACCCAGATCGATCTGCGCTTGATTCATTGAAGCCTGCGCCTGGCCCACTTGTGCTTGGGCAACGTTTAACTGGGAGCGCGCCGATTCATAGGCGGTCTGCGCCGCATCCAACTCGCTCTGCGACACCAGCTCGCGCTGTTTTAGCTCTTTAGTGCGTTTTAAGGTCCGTTCGGCGTCTTCGACAGACACCTTCGCCTTTGCCATGCCGGCTTGGGCGGCCAGCACATTGGCCCGGGTCTCTTCGACGCGGGCAGCAAAGCGCGCCTGATCGAGTTGCGCGACGATCTGTCCTTTAGTTACCTTACTGTTGTAATCGGCGTTGAGCTTGGCGATGGTACCCGACACTTGGCTGCCAACCAGCACCGTAGTCACAGCCTGCAACGTGCCGGTGGAAGAAACCACTTGGCGAATATTGGCCTTCTGCACCCGGGCGGTCAAGTAGGGCGGTTCTTTAGGCTCGTTGCCCATGCGCCAGTAGGCGTAACCGGCGCCGGCGGCGGCGAGCAGCAGCACAAGGGTTATTAGCGTCTTCTTTAACTTCATGACTCCTCGCAGAGCAGTCGAAACACCTTCACTGCGAAGTCGTTGGGCTCTCGCTTCGTCATGCGCCGGTAGGTGAGCCCCGTGGTGATCTCGGCGTTGGGCTCTTGGTCTTCGATCACTTGCTCCAACGTCACGCGGAAACGCGATACCGCCGCCGCCCCCGGCATTTCAAAATGGCGCTGGGCCACGCTCCCCTTGAGATAATAATTGACGCCTTCGTCGGAAATCATCAACGTCACTTTTCCGGCCCGCCGCAGATTGTTCGCCGTCGAGCTGTCTTTCCAAAGCGCCATGTCCAGCGTGGATGAATTCCGCGCCGCAATCTCATAATAGGAGAGCAAAGCCGGATGGGCCCAACCGGACTCGTCGACGGTAAAAATCGGAATAATCTTCCCTTCGTGGGCGTCGATCTCGGCGCCACTTAGACGCTGTAGCAAAACCGCCGGTAATTCTTTGCCGAGTAGTTGTGACATAGTGGCGCTAACTCCTTAGACGTTTCTGAGTTGGCTTCGATCTACCGCGTAACAGGATGCTGAAAAAACTTCGGAATGCTTCGACCCTTCGACTTTGCTCAGGACAGCATGAACGGAAATCATCAATGAAATCAAAAAACCCGTTCGTCCTGAGCCCCGTCGAAGGACTCCGATAGGCTTTTTTCAGTAACCTGCTATTGCTCAAGGAGCAACTCCTGTCTCTTGCCAAACCCCTGTTCGTTATCGATGAAAAACAGCTTCTCGGGCACCACGCGATAGAACTTCACCTTGAGAAATGCCCTGTGGAACACCCCGCTGGTCGGGTCGGTAAAGAGCTTGATCACGTCCGGGTATTTAATCGCGTAGACCGCCATCGCTTTGGCCTTTGCCAAAACCCCGTCGACCAGCTCGACCCGGCCCTCCAGTTGAATGCCTTTGATCTGACGCCAGTCTTTATAGTCCTCTTGTATGGTCACCGCCACCCGCTGATTGGCCGCCAAGTTTTGGCAGTGACGCGACTCCGGCGCCGAGAAGAAATAAAGCTTCAAGTCATCGCTGGCAAAAAACACCGTGGCCGCCCAGGGCACATCGGTAACGCAAGTCGCCAAGGTCATCGTGTTGTGACTTTTAAGATACTCGACAACCTGCTGTTTCAAACCGTCAGCCATCAATGTGACCTGGACTTAACAGGGAAGTAAATGCCGCCGTCGATTGTTAAGCTGAACCGCACGGCATCAATCGGCGCTTCGCACCAAGGAGGTGCGTCGAAGCGCCTGAAGATTGGCCGCGCCGACGCAGAGCATGCTGACTTTAAGCTCATGGATAATGCCACCGATAAATTCTACCACTTTTGCCGAGGACTCCAATGCGGCGGCGAGCAACGGCTGGCCGAAAGCGGCGATATCGGCGCCGAGCGCAATCGCCTTGGCGATGTCGACACCGGTGCGGATGCCACCGGAGGCGATTAGTGGCAAATCCGGGAGCGCGTGACGCACGCTCACCAGCGCCTCTTCAGTTGGGATACCCCAGTCGGCAAAGGTTCGATCCGCGGGTTTGCCGAGTTGCGCCGCGCGCTGCGCTTCCACCGCAGACCAAGACGTGCCACCGCGTCCGGCAACGTCGATCGCTTTCACGCCGGCGTGTTGAAGTCGCACAGCGGCATCCACCGAGATGCCGTTGCCGACTTCTTTAGCCACCACCGGAACTTCGAGCTCGCGGCAAATCGCGGCGATTTTTTCCGTTAATCCTTTGAAGTTGCGATTACCCTCGGGCTGCACCGCCTCTTGTAGCACATTGAGATGGAGTATCAGCGCGTCGGCGCCGATCATCGCCACGGCGCGACGGCACTGCTCGATGCCGTAACCGTAGTTCAATTGCACCGCACCGAGATTGCCAAGTAGGAGAATGTCGGGAGCTAGATCGCGCACTTGGAAAGAAGCTGCCGCCGAGGGCTCTTCAATCGCTACCCGCTGCGAGCCGACGCCCATGGCGATTCCCAACTCTTGAGCGGCCGCGGCGAGATTGCGATTGACCTTGCGCGCCAGATCGAAGCCGCCGGTCATCGACGAAATCAGGATCGGCGCGCTGAGCCGCTTGCCGAGAAACGTCGTGCTGACATCGATTTCGCCGATGTCCAATTCCGGCAGCGCGTTATGAACGAGGCGATAACGGTCGAGCCCGGTGCTTAACGAGCTGGTGACGTTATTCGTGTCGAGACAAAGTTCGAGATGCTCTTTTTTACGTTGCTGGGTTTTGGTGAGGCCTTTATTGACCCTGCGCGGCGGCATAATGATTCGGAAAGTTCACCGCGGAGGCGCGTCCTTCGACTAAGGCTCAGGATGCGCGGCTTTCTTCCGCTCATGGTGAGCTTGTCGAACCATGCGAACTCTGCGCCTCTGCGGTGAATCAGGTTTTTTTCCTTGGTTGCGGCTATGCCGCATAGATCCTTCGTGGTGAAAACTTTTTTTGCTTACTTTGCGTTCTTTGCGGCTAAACCTCTTCTTCTTTCACCGCTGCTTTTTAGCTTCCTTGCGCTCTTTGGCGGCGCTAATCGGCGTGGGTTTAGGCTTGGCCGCATCGGGATGGCGGCTCATGCCTTCATCGTCCCAGCGGTGAAATAACTTGACGTCGATATCGAACTGATCGAGAATCCGCGTCACGGTCTGGTTGATAACATCATCCAAAGTCTTGGGCCGGTGGTAAAAGGCCGGCACCGGCGGAAAAATCACCGCGCCCATGCGGGTCAATGACGCCATCGCTTCGAGATGGCCGAGATGAAGCGGCGTCTCGCGCACTACGAGCACCAGTTTTTTCCGTTCCTTCAAGACGACATCGGCGGCGCGGACTAGCAAATCGCCGCCGATCGAATGGGCGATGCTGCCCATGGATTTCATCGAACAGGGCGCGATCACCATGCCCGCAGTGCGAAAGGACCCGCTGGAAATGCTCGCGCCGACGTTGTTGATATCGTGCACCACGTCGGCCATCGCTTCGACGTCTTTGACCGAATAGGGCGTCTCCACTTGAATGGTCATCTTGCCCGCTTTGCTTAACACTAAGTGGGTCTCGATGTCGCCGATCTTGGCGAGAATCTCCAACATGCGCACTCCGTAGATCGCGCCGGTGGCGCCCGAAATGCCGATAATGAGCCGTTTTTTCTTATTCAATTGCAAAACTCCAGTGTCAATTGATCGCCATCATGAACACGGAAATGATCTTTCAAGCGCATTGGCGCGACGATTTCAATTTTATCTTGCGGATAATCTTTCACTTCAGGCAACAATATCGCGCCGCTAACCTTGGCGGCATTCGCCGCTGGGTAAATCTCAACGCGGTATAACTTTGCGCTGCAATGACCGTCGGACGCCGGTGTCAATGGCGTGCCAACGCGATCGTTCTGTACCCGCCGCCAAACCTGGGCGTCTTCGGCGCCCTTGGGCCGGACGTTGAGCGTCGCTGGATACGGATGGTAGCCAAGGCGTTCTTTTAATAAATTCTGCACCCAATCGAGCGCCATAAATATCGACGCCTGGCCCAAGTCGGAAAAAATGATGCCGGTCATGCGCTCCATTTCAAGCTCGTGCCGGTCGGTCAGCGGCCCGACAAGGACGCTGCCTTGCCGCCGCGCCGCACTTTGATCACTTCGCCGAGAATCGACAAAGCGATTTCCGCGGGGGTTTCGGTCGCGATGTCGAGGCCGATGGGCGCATAGATGCGCTCGATCGCCTCCTCGGTGACTTTCTCTTCTTCACGGAAGCGCTGGAAGCAGGCCTTGATGCGCCGCCGGCTGCCGATCATGCCGATATATTTCGCCTCGCTATGCATGATCTGGCGCAAACAAGGTTCGTCGTAGGCGTGACCGCGGGTAATCAAGACGATGTAACAAGAGGGCGTGATCGCCATCTCTTTGAGCATTTGCGCCATGTCGCCGACCAGCACATCGTCGGCGTCGGGAAATCGCTCGCGATTGGCGTAGAGCAACCGGTCGTCGATGAGCGTCACGTGGAAGTCGAGAACCTTAGCGATCTTGACCAAAGGCACGGCGATGTGGCCGGCGCCGACGACGATCAATTTTGCCGGCGCCGGCAACACTTCGAAGAATACTTCTAATTTTGTATCCGCCTCAGGAATGGCGAGCGCAACCAGTTGCGACTTTTCAGAGCGCGCATGGATGCCGCTCTCGCGCACGATGGCATCGACGACATTAGCATTGCCGATGGTCTCGGCGCGCATCTTGCCGTCGCGAATCAAGCACTTTGCGCCGGGCTCGATCCCGGCGCTGCCTTCGGCTTCGACCACGGTGGCCAGCACTGCCGCAACACCTTGCTCCGTGATCTCGACCAATTCTTGAGCGAGCGAACTCATTTTGCGCCGGTCGCCTCCTGGTCGCGCTCTTTCCACCATGGATCGATAAAAACGTTCATGATGCCGCCGCAGACCGCGGGACTGTCGGACGAAATATCGTCGAGCAAATCGACCCGCACGGTGCGCGGCTTCTTGGTGCGGATCGCTTCGATCGCTTCGCGCTTCACGTCGGCCTCGCCGCAACCGCCGCCGATGGTGCCGAGGATTTCACCCCAGGCGGTCACGACCATTTTGGCGCCGACTTCCCGCGGCGTCGAGCCCTTGGCCGAAACGATGGTCGCGACGGCGACGGTTTCACCCTTGTCGAGAAATTCTCGCACCTGGTGATAGATAGTATCTTTCTTCTTCGCCTCTAAATCGCCATCCGTGTAACAAGCTCCTGGTCCAGCCATGTTCGCGCCTCCTAATAATTGGGGTCGAGGATGGAAGATCGAGGATAGAGGATCGCGATCTTCAATCCTCCATCCTCCATCCTCGACCCTCCATTTTCAATTCTCCATCCTCAATCCTCGATCCTCGACGTATCTTTTCGCTATGCCACCATTTTCTGCAACGTCCGTCCCAACGACACCAAACTGTTGACGTTGTGAACCGACAAAAACAAATCCAAATACGGCAACGCCGCTTGCATGCCTTTGCACAGCGGCTCGTAGTTCTCGCTCGCCAGCAAGGGATTGAGCCAGATAATTTTTTTCGCGCGCCGCTTGATGTCCTGCATTTCCTTTTCCAGCAAGCTGACGTCGCCGCGGTCCCAACCGTCGCTGATGATGACGACTATGCTACGATGCGTCACCATGCTCGGCGCGAAGTTGCGGTTGAAGGTATGCAGCGAGCGGCCGATGTTGGTGCCACCCGACCAGCCGAGAATGGTGCCGGAGATTTTGTCCAGCGCGTCGACAATGTTTTTGGTGCGAATCAAGTGGGTAATCCGGCTGAGCGACGTGCTGAAGACGAATGTCTCGACGCCCCACAGCTCGTTTTGCAGGCCGTACATGAACTGAATCAAGAACCGGCTGTAGCAGTCCATCGATCCGCTGACATCGCAGAGCAGCACCACCTTGGTTTTCTTGATGCGCCGTTTGCGGTGCGACAGCTCGATCACTTCGCCGCCGTACTTCATGCTGCGCCGCAGGGTCGAGCGGGGATCGATGACTGCGCCCCTGCGGGCGATTTTCTTGCGCCGGCTGATCTGCGTGGCGATCTTGGTGGCGATCAGCAGAATCGCCCGGGCGATCGCCCGGCTCTCCTCAACGCTCATTTCGCTGAAGTCCTTGCGGTTCATCAGCTCCTGCGCGCTATAGGTCGGCACCGCGAACTCGTCCAAGTTATCCAGCGGCAGATTTTCTTGAGCGATCGCTTCGGAGGCCGCTTCGTCCAAGCCGCCTTCCTCGTCGCCGCCTTCCGGCGCCTGGGATTCGGTCGGCGTGCCCTGGATATCCATGGTCTGCATCGGCACCCGCTCATAGCTTTGCTCGCGCCAAAAGCAATCGAACAGCATATCGAAGACCGGAAAATCTTCCTTTTGCGAGATCAAGTTCGCCCTGAGCAGCGCGCGAAAATCGCTCCGCTCGGCGATGTCGACCAGATCGGCGGAGCGCGACGCATCGAGCACTTGGCTGAGACCGACCTTGACGCCGAGCTGCTTGAGGGCGCGGCCGAAAGCCATCATGTTCGGCAAAGTGCCTTTGCCGCGCGCCGTGGCCACGCTGTTGACCGCCGCGGCGACCGTTTCCTGAGTGATATCCATCGAAATAAAGAATCCGCTTCGCGGGCGGGGTTTTAACCCCCGCCGTCTATTAAAATTTGGCAAAGGGGATGCTCACCCCCTTTGGAAACCCCACTTAAATGTTCCCGCCTCCCTTCGAGAGCCTCAGGATGGTGTGGTTCGGCAGGCTCACCACATCCCGAACCCGTCGAGGGATGAGGGCAATCGAACCACAAGAGGCGGGGTTACTTACAATCTAGCTGACCATTTCCGGCGACGCGCGCAACAGTG
>CAYZJE010000370.1:0-1673 GCA_964478485.1 uncultured Syntrophobacter sp.
CACCAAAGCCAATGCAAGAATTTGCGCGAGCCCGCGGATGCGCATCTTTCGCCTCCCACCGCCATTTGGCGCGCATGAAGCGCCGTGCGTAGGCTAGCGCTTTCCCATGCACACCGCCAGGATCCTGCACGCACCCCGATCGCGCTCCTCCCACGGCGAGGAAGTGAAGGACTGATCGTCGTTCCATCGCCTCTGGACTGTGCGTCCGTCTTCGATGCTGTGGACGGCTCTTCACCCAGCCGGCGGCGTAAGGTCCCGGTTTGAACCGGAGAAGAGCCATGACACAGGTAGTCACGATCGGATTGGATATCGCAAAGTCGGTGTTCCAGCTTCACGGCGTTGATGCGGCGGGCGCGGTGCTGTTGCGCAAACGTCTGCCGAGATCTCGGATGCTGGCGTTTTTCGAGAAGCAAGCGCCTTGCCTAATCGGCATCGAAGCGTGCGGCTCGGCACATTATTGGGGCCGAGAATTGAGCCGGTTGGGTCACGACGTGCGCTGGATCCCTCCGAGCTACGTGAAGCCGTACGTTAAGCGGCAAAAGAACGATGCAGCCGACGCGGAAGCAATTTGCGAAGCGGTGACGCGGCCGAGCATGCGGTTTGTGCCAATAAAAGCGCCTGAACAGCAAAGCATGATGGTGGCGCATCGAACGCGATCGATTTTAACGCGGCAGCGCACGCAACTGTCGAACGCCATTCGCGGTCACATGTCGGAGTTCGGCCTGGTGGCGCCGGTCGGGCGCAGCGGTCTCGAGATTCTCATCAGCGTCATCAATGATGTCGCTGATGAACGCTTACCCAGCGCTGCTCGCACGAGTCTGCTGATGTTGGTGACGCAGCTGCGGCTCGTGAACGAGCAGATATTGGAGTCCGATCGATGGATCATCGCAAGCGCGCGCAGCACCGAGATCGGCAGACGATTGATGGATATCCCTGGCGTCGGTCCTGTACTCGCCAGCGCGTTGATTGGGACCATCGCTGATCCAAAATCATTTAGCTCAGGTCGCAACCTCGCGGCATGGATTGGGCTCGTGCCGCGCCAGAATTCCAGTGGCGGCAAAGAGCGACTGGGCGGCATCACCAAACAGGGTGATCGATACCTTCGGCAATTGCTGGTCGTTGGCGCAGTCGCTGTAATCCGTTACGCGCAGCGCAATGGCGCCCGTAGGCCATGGCTAGTGCAATTGCTTGCGCGGCGCACCCCGAAGGTCGCTGCGGTCGCGCTGGCGAACAAGAACGCCCGAATGGTGTGGGCGATCATGACCAGCGGTGAGCGCTATCGCGAGCCGCTCGTCACGTAGAGATCAGTCCACGCGCAAGCCGTCGGGCGAACGAAATTGGGAAGGGCGGACATGAAGTAATGCGACAACCGGTCGAAACCGGAAGACAGGAAAACCCATTATCGCCGAAGCGCTTCGAGCGCGTGTTGTCGGTCGGGACCCGTCTTCGCGGAAGGCATTATGGCCAGCGGTCTTGTGTGCCGCATCAACAGGTCGAACACACGGCCGCACCGACCAGCAACGCAGAGCTTCGAAGAAAACCCTTGCCAACGGAGAGCCGTCCACACACGGCGATGAGCGTGAGGTGGTTCCAGAGGGCGGGAGTGGCGTATTTGGACGGAGCCTGCCACTTTGCCGCGTCGCAGCGAACCGGGATTCTTGGCAATTTGCAGC
>CAYZJE010000371.1:0-7019 GCA_964478485.1 uncultured Syntrophobacter sp.
GGTACTTCATCACCGAGGACGAACTGGTCGGCACACTCACACGCGTCTTCGGGACAATGCAAGATCGACCGGAAAGCATCCGCGGCTACCTCCGTCCATTTTGCTAGCCATTATGTCCCTTTAATTATGCGTGGCTGTATAATAGGGGCCGACGACCTTAAGCCCAGGAATGGCCCTGAAGTGCTTCAGGTTTAGGGTATGGACATGGCAATCCAACCGGCGCGCGGCGGCGGCGATAAAGCAATCGAGAAAACCAATTCCTCGGGAGAGATGGTAGGATCAATACCACTGTAGGGCCTCGATAGAATCGCCGCGCTCGATCTGGATGATGTCTACGGTCGCAAGACTTCTAACCGTCACCCGTTGTTCTTGCAGATTGCGGCATCCCGCGAGAAGTTCAAATAGCGAAATAACCGAGCAGGTCATTCTTGATCGTGCCTCGGAGCGACGCCAAAAGTCGATAGCACGAGGGTTCTTCCTCGCGACGTCTATGAGCACGTCCGTATCGACAAACGTTCTAAGTTCTGTCGCCACGAGTCTCTAAGCTCTGTCTCAATATCTTTCCATACGATTGCCCGTTGGCGATATCGGACCGCCCTTCCCACATTCCACAGAAGGAGGTTTTGAGAAGACTCGCTCGCCCTCTGCGTTTCAACTTGACGCCGTCGTTGTCAGGCGGGGGGGATGCCGCAAAGGCCCCAACGATATCGCGAACGATCCGCAGCCGGGTTTTGGGCACCGACCTTAAATTATTGACGATCTCATTTAGTAATGCGCCGTCGCCGCCGAGTTTTGCCGGTTTCATGAATCCGCCTCCAATCAAACTCAAAATTAACGTATCACATCCAACGGCGCCGCGACAGCCGGACTACCGGTAACAAAAAGACTAGCAGGAAAGGAGATGGGGTCTAGTCCGCTTTTAGCTCTTAATCAGGTATTTTGACTGAGTGTCGAAGAGATCGCGCGGGCCACGGCGCGGCAGTCCCGTAGGTGGGGTTAACCAAGCGTAACCAACACCCAGCCGGCTCACGGCTGACGCGGTCGAACTCCAACGTATCGCACGCCTAATCGTTCGCGGAGAAAATTCTGTCATCGCCGAGCGCGTAAAATTGCTTCGTCGTCACCATCGTGAGAAACGATCTGCCACGCGGAATGAATACACCGCGATATTGCGCCGCGATTATCGGATGCGTCGGGTTGCGCGGCGCTAACCCGACCTACTCGGCTGACGTGGGAATCGTCGAGGTGTTCGACATGGATTAAAAGATTAGACCAGATCGGTTTATTTACTTTGAGATGGTATTTCTGGGGAAGCTGCCGATTGCGGATTGCAGCGCAGTAGGCTACAAGCAATTCCCGCTTGCGTATGAAGTTCGATTTATCCGCTGAATCCCTATCTTGTCGAGGGCGCTTTGGACTCGTTGTCGGCGCCCTTATAGCGTTCCTCGCCGGTGACACGCTCACATCGTCAGCACAGACACCGCTGTCCTTCGACCCAGCTGTGAGTTTCCCCACGGGCTTGCTGCCGATTCTCGTTGCCGTCGGCGATCTCAATCGAGACGGTAAGACCGACCTCATCACGGTCAACACTGGCGCTGATACGGTCTCTCTCTTAACGGGGAATGGGGCCGGAGGCTTTGGCGCGAAGAGCGATTTCGTGACCACAGCCGTTCCCCACGGGCTTGTCATCGCCGATCTGAACGGAGACGGCAACTTGGACGTCGCTGTGGCCAACACGGGCGCGAACACCGTGTCGGTGCTCCTTGGCAGCGGGACCGGGAGCTTTGCGCCGCGAATGGATTTTGCAACCGGAGCTGCCCCATTCTTCGTCGCCGCTGCCGATCTCAACAGAGATGGAATCCTCGATCTCGTGGTCGTCAACGTCAATGACAACACGGTGTCCGTCCTGCCCGGTAGCGGGGGCGGCACTTTCGCGCCGAAAACGGACTTCGCCACTGGAGCAGGCCCGCGCGCCGTTGCCGTCGGCGATCTGAACAGTGACGGGGTGGCGGATCTGGTCGTTGCTAACGTCTCGGCTAGCACGGTCTCCGTGCTTATCGGCTCAGGCGACGGAAATTTTGCGCTAAAAATGGACTTCGCAACCGGCATGGGAGCGCGCGACGTGGCGATTGCGGACGTGAATGGCGATGGACGGCTCGACGTCATCGTCGCGAACGCGGACGCCAACACAGTGTCCGTGCTGCTCGGCGTTGGGGACGGAACTCTGGGGCCGAAGACGGACTTCGATGTGGGGGCGGGCCCACGGTCCGTTGCGATTGGCGACTTGAACCTGGACGGAAAGCTCGATCTGGCCGTGGCCAACTTCGCCGATAATACGATCTCGACCCTGCTTGGGACTGGCAGCGGGAGCTTCGCACCGAGGAGCAATTTGTCAACCGGAGCTGGGCCCTTCTCCGTCGCGATTGGCGATTTTAACGGGAACGGCAAGCCCGATCTCGCTGTCGCCAATGTCAACGCCAACACCGTTTCGGTTTTCTTGAACACCACCGCCCCGCCCCGATTGTCCAACATCTCCGCGCGGGGCGGAGTGCTTACGGGAGACAACGTGATGATCGGGGGGTTTATCATAGAAGGTTCTACTCCCCTGAGAGTTCTCGTGCGCTCGCGCGGTCCGTCGATGTCCGGACAACCTTTCAATGTGCCAGGAACTTTAGCCAACCCATTTGTGCGGCTTTTTTCTCAGCAGACGGGGATGGAGATAGCGCACAATGACAACTGGCAAGATGTACCGAGCTGTCCTGGTTTCGCCTGTGAGGGAGCCGCAGCGATCATAGCCGCGGGATTAGATCCATGCCAACCCAATCAAACGGGCTTGCCATCTCCCCCAGGTTGCGCTCTGGAGTCAGCGATTCTAATTACCCTCCCTCCTGGCGGTTATACAGGGATTGTTACCGGGGCAGATGGCGGGACCGGAGTAGGATTGGTGGAAGTGTTTGAAGCAGACGCGAATGCGTCGTCTGAGTTGAGCAACATTTCCACGCGAGCGTTTGTGCAGAGCGGCGACAACGTGATGATTGGAGGGACGATCATTGAAGGGAGCGTGCCGGCAACGGTGCTGATAAGAGCGCGCGGGCCATCCATGAGCGGCGCGCCGTTCTTTGTCCCAGGGACATTGGCCAATCCGTTTATCCAACTTTTCTCCGGGCAGACGGTGATCGCGCAGAACGACAACTGGCAGGACGCGCCGAACTGTCCAGGATTTAGTTGCGGCGGTGCCGCGCAAATCACGGCCACGGGATTGGACCCATGCACACCGAATCCTGGGCAAACGGCGTCCCCGCCGGGATGCGCCCTGGAGTCAGCGATGTTGATCACCTTGCCGCCTGGAGCTTACACCGCGATTGTCAGTGGCGTTGGTGGCGGAACCGGCGTGGGAATCGTCGAGGTGTTCGAGATAGATTAAAAGGCGAGACCGGATAGCCGAGCGATCGGAGGTCACCCATTGCCGCAGGTCAAATCATTGAAAATTTTGACGCGCTAAAGTGAAAGGATGTAACGAAGTTCGGCGGCAATACCGAGGCGATCGGACCAGCGATTAAGGTACCGTCGATTGAGCCTTTGGCCGCAGCGCTCTAGTACCGAGAGGGCGTCTTCAAAATCTCTGGGCCTGCCGACTTTGAGCTTTTGGAGAATGAAGTCTTCCGGCGACACCAGCCAATAATAGCGTCCATCCATGCGTTGCTTTCTTCTCCGTTTAAAGATCTCGTGATCGTGCGCGTCACGCGCACGCAACAGATCAATGATGGCTCCCTCGAACTGTAAGCGCATCTGAGAGCCGCGCAGCAGAGGATTCCATTTCATCCAGGTTTCATCGAGCGTCATTCCCGCTCTGACTAACCGATCGCCGAGGCGCCTCAAATTACCGGCATCATTAAACGAAGCCACTTCGCGGGCGGGGATTTAACCCCGCACTTGACCAAAGGGGATGCTCGCCCCCTTTGGAAACCCTATTTAGTTGTTCCCGCCTCAAGAGGCGGGGTTAACATAGAATGAACACCAGAAAATCCACATCCGCGGTGGCTCGCGTTCTGCCCCATGCCGTCAACGCCCACGCGCCGATCAGGGCGTATGGAACCCGGTGGCGCCGAAAACAGCCAACGATACGTTCCAAGAGCGCTGCGATGCTACTCTCTAAAGTATCGGTCACGCTCTTTTTTCCATTTTGCGATCCGGTGTGTTTGAGCGGCCGAGAAACGGGCCAACAATTTTGTCCGCTCGTTTTCGATCTCCTCTTGGTTGGCGCCAGGATGGGCCTCTTGGATCGATTGGCGGAACCAGCGACGCGCCGTTTCGGAAAGTTCGGCGCATTGGCGAAAACCTTCTTGAGCGTTGCGCGGGAAGCGGACGCTTTTCATCTCGGCTTTCACCATCCCCAGCCGCTTTAGCCAAAGCGGCATTTTCCTATGACGTTTCATCTTGCTTCGGCGTCTCGGAGAGTTTGTGAAAAAAACCCGTTCATGCTTCGAGAGCCTCAGCACGAACGGAAATTCGTCAATATTTTTTCACGCACTCTGAGCGGACTCAACCCGCTACAGCGCAGGGCTACAACTCAGCGGGTTATCTTTCTCCAACGGTAAATCTCAAGACAAAAAAGGGCAAGCCGATCACATGACCGGCTTGCCCTTAACTTTGCGCGAAACGATTGACCCGAGGTTACTTTTTGCAGTTTCCTCCGAACAATTCAGCGCCCCACTTTTTCGCCGTGGCGTCCAACACTTCCCTGGACGACTCGGCAACCGGTGGGAAGTCCTTGATCCACTCGTAGGGGCGGGTGGCGTCGATGATCGCGCGCGAGTTGAACCCCTTCTTGGTCGGATGGATGATCGGATCGAGGGGTCCGCTCCAGCAGCGGCGCAGAATATCTATATCCGCCTCGGGCTCGCAGCGGCTCGACATGGCCCAGATCATGTCATCGGTATTTGATGGATCGATGTCGTCATCGACCACCACCACGAAACGGCCGAGGTAGGCGCCGGCGTGACACTGCGACGCGATGATCGCCGCCTGCTTGGCATGGCCGGGATAGCGTTGTTTGATCGACACACACATCATCAAGCGGCTGCCGCCGGAAACCGTCAGCCACACGCCTTTGACGTCCGGCACGCCGGCCTTTTCCATTTCATCCCAAATCAACGCCGAGCGCAGATAGGAACGATACCAGCCGAGCTCCGCCGGCGGGCGGCCCGGAGGCGAGCCGAGAATGATCGGATCGTTGCGGTGATAGAGCCGTTTCACTTGAACCCAGGGCTCGGCGCGTTCGGCGCTGGCGTAGTAGCCGGTCCATTCGCCGAATGGGCCTTCGACTTTCGGTTGGTCGAAATGGACATCGCCCTCGATGACGATCTCGGCGTTGGCTGGAATCGGTAGGCCGGAATATTCGCCCTCGATCATTTCGAAAGGTTCGCCGCGCAGACCGCCGATGAACTCATATTCGGGAACGCCATACGGCACTTCAATGCTGCCGGCCAAGAAAGTCAGCGGATCGTGGCCGAACGACATGGCGATTTTGAACGGCTCGCCGCTGGCCTGGTATTTTTCCCGTTGGATGCGTCCATGCTTACCGGGAGAAATGTAGAATCCGAGCTTGTCCTTGTCATGGATCATGACCCGGTAAGTGCCGTAGTTGACCCAGCCCTCATCAGGGTCGCGCGTGATATCGACACTGCCGGTGCCGATATAGCGGCCGCCGTCCTTGTCATGCCACTTCGGGGTCGGGAACATGAACATGTCGATGTCGCCGTCTTTGTAGACGTTGTCGAACAGCGGACTTTTTTTGACGAACTTGGGCGGGATCGGTTTGATTTTCTTGTAGTTGTCCTTCCAAATCTTGACGAAATCCATTTTGCTTTCGCCCGATGGCAAACCTAGGGTGAGCGCCAAACGTTTGCGCGACGATAAGGAGTTGGACAAAACCCGGTAGCCTTTGGGATAACCCTTAATATCCTCGAACAGCACTGCGGGTCCATCTTCCTTGTGAGCGACGATTTCGGTAATCGCACCAATTTCGAGGTTCCAATCGCAACCCTTCAGGGTCTTGAGTTCGCCCATTTCATCGGCGATTTGGATCCAGTCTCTGAGATCCTGATATTCCATTATTCCCTCCTAAACAAATTGACAACCGGCTAAACCGACGTGAAAATTACGGTGCCTGCGACCTTAACCAAATTTCCCGGCGGAATCAAGCACGATGATTCCCACGGCGATAAACGATTTGTAATTGAAAACAACAATTTATCATGCTACCCCAAGATCTGTGTCGGGCAAGTTAAAAAACCTTGACGAGCTCGCCGCCATCGCGGCAGAGGCGCGCCAAATGGGCAAATCCGTCGTCTTCACCAATGGCTGCTTCGATATTTTACACCGCGGCCATGTGCATATTTTGCGCCAGGCGAAAGCCGCCGGCGATTTGCTCATCGTAGCGCTGAACAGCGACCGCTCGGTGAAAGAGATCAAGGGCGACAAACGTCCGGTGCTGCCGGAAACCGATCGCATCGAGTTGATCGGCGCGATGGAGATGGTAGACTACATTGTTGTTTTTGACGAGCCCGATCCCTTCAAGCTGATCGCGGCGATCAAACCTAATGTCTTGGCCAAAGGCGGAGACTGGAGCTCGGAAAAGATCGTCGGTGCGGATCTGGTGGCGCAGGCTGGCGGCCGGGTCGAAGTGATTCCCTACTTAAAGGGCTTTTCAACCAGCGATATCATCGAAAGGATAATGAAAGAAAATGGCTAGAGTTTGTCGGATATGTGGCAAGCGGCGCTCGGTTGGCAACAGTGTCAGCCATGCCAACAACAAAACCAAGCGTACCTGGCGGCCCAATTTAAAGCGGGTGAGAGGCAAGTTTGACGGGCAAGTGAAACGTGCATTGGTTTGCACTGACTGTATTCACTCGGGGCGCGTGCAAAAGGTCGCCTGATCGTAGTAAGTGAGGGTCGAAGATGGAGGATAGAAGATCGAGAATCGAGAGAGCCCCGCCATCTTCGATCCTCCATCCTCA
>CAYZJE010000372.1:0-26073 GCA_964478485.1 uncultured Syntrophobacter sp.
GCGGAGTTGGCGGGTTATTTCAAAGAGATCGAGAGCGTTTGCGCCAGTCGGCATATCGATTATCTGCGCACTTCAACGCAGGTTCCGTTTGACGTGTTCGTGTTGCAGACGCTGCGCCAGGTGAGCAGCGTGGCGTGAACAATAGATTCTATCATGAAGTTTGTTAGACAAATGTTGTTCAAGATGTTTTCCCGCCAAGGCGCCAAGGCGCAAAGTTTAAGGATCAAACCGAAAAATATTCCGATCTTACCTTGGCGTCTTTGCGCCTTTGCGGGAGTCACCTCTTTTCCGATCGTGTCACGCAAAACTCCCCCAAAAAACGCCAAATATGATTGGCTAGAATCTCAGTCATGATCTGGACTTTGCCATCCGCGCTCTTCTTGCTCGCCGCCGCGCTGCCGCTGATAATTTTTCTCCACAGCCTCAAGCCGCGCGGTGTCAAGATCGCCACGACAACGCTGTTTCTTTGGGAGCGGGTGCTGCGCGAGCGGCCGCTCAGCACCCGGCTCGGCTGGTTGCTGCGCAAAAATTTACTGCTGATCTTGCAGTTGCTCGCGGCGATCGCGTTGATCGCGGCGTTGGCCGATCCGGCACTGCGCCATTTCGGTTCGCAGTCCGGCGACCTGGTGGTGGTGCTCGATCTGAGCGCGAGCATGAAGGCCAAAGGCAAGAACGGCACGCGCTTTGACGCCGCGCGCCAAGAATTTCTTGCTTTGGTCGATGGCTTGGCAGCCGAGCAAAAAATGCTCGTGATCGGCGCTAGCACCCAGCCGCGCCTGCTCGCGCCGTTCACCGGCGACAAACGCAGATTGCGCGAGCTGGGGCGCAATCTCGAAGCGACCGAAGCGCCGGGGCGGATTAAAGACGCGATGCTTTTCGCTCACGTTTTTCTCAAGCGCGGCGGCGCCGACCGGGTCGTCCTGATCAGCGATGGCGCCTTTGTTGGCGCCGAGGAATATGCCAAGCCGGCGGCGCATCTGCGCTTCATCAAAATCGCCGGCGCCAAGGAAAATAACGATGAGATCGTCAA
The DNA here is from genome assembly GCA_964478485.1 of uncultured Syntrophobacter sp. Lineage (GTDB taxonomy): Bacteria > Desulfobacterota > Binatia > UBA9968 > UBA9968 > DP-20. Next base: position 1,031 of record CAYZJE010000372.1, read on the forward strand.
CTTGGCGATTGTCGGTTTCGAGGTGCGGCGTCAACCGGAACGCCCGTCTTTGGCCGAGATCATGGTGCATCTGCGCAATTTCAGCGCGACCGCGATGCGCGCGCCGCTGACGCTCAGCTTGGGCGAGAAGGTCTTGTTGCGGGAGAATATTGACATCGGCGCCGGCGATCGGCGCGTGCTGATCTATCCGGTCGATGGCGCCAAGGGCGATTTGCCAGGCAGCTTGACCGGCGCGTTGACCGCGCGTTTGGAGATCGACGACGATTTCGCGATCGACAATCGCGCCTATTTGGCGGTTAACGACGCGCCGCCGGTGCGCGTGCTTTACGTCGGTCCGGGCAATGCCAATCTCAGCACTCTCTTGCGCTTGTTCGCCAACGTCGAGTTGACCAGCGCGCCGCGCTGGGATGCTGAGCTCGAACAGAAGCGGACTTACGATTTTGTGATTTTCGATCGGGTGGCCGTGCCGCCGTTGACCCAGGGAAATTTCCTGTTGATCGACACCGTAGCGCCCAACTTGCCGATTCAGCCGCGCGGCAAGAGCGAGAATCCGCGCGTCAGCGCGCCGCTGGCAAAGCATCCGCTTACCGAGGGGCTGAGTCTCGGCGATCTGCGCGTGCAAGAAGCGCGGCGTGTTGGACTCACCGGTGAAGCCACGGTGTTAGCCAGTTCGGCCGACGGGCCGTTGTTGATCGTGCTGGAGCGAGCCAAGTTGCGTTTGTTGTTTATCGGTTTCGATCTGGCCGTCTCGGATCTGCCGCTGCGCGTCGCTTTTCCGATCTTGCTGCACAATCTGCTCGAATGGTTTCAGCCGCAGCGCCTGGAGTTTCCCGCCCAGAGCGCCCAAGCGGGAACGCCGTTCGCGCTGCGTTTGCCGGCCGGTGACGGCGCCGTCGAAATCACTTCGCCCTCGGGTAGGAAGGAAGTTTTCGGCGCTGCGGCGAGCCCGCTGCTGTTCGCCGAGACTTTCCAAAGCGGTTTTTACGGCTACAAAAGCGCCAGCCGCGCCGGCCGATTCGCGGTCAATCTGTTCGACGAAAGCGAATCGAACATCATGCCGCGGCTGAATTTAGCCGCACCGGCCGCGCCAGGCGAGGAAAGTCGCAGCGCTGTGGAGCGTGGTCTGCCGCTTTGGCCGACGCTCTTGGGCCTAGTATTGCTGCTGCTCTGTGCTGAATTGTTTTTAGTCTGGCGCCAAGGCATGACGCTTTACCCGTTGGTTTTCCGCGGCGTCGCGCTGGCTGCGCTCGTGCTTAGTTTGGTCAACCCGCGCATCTTGCGCTCGACCACGGCGCTTGACGTGATTTTCGGCGTCGACCTGTCGCGCAGCGTCGGCCAAGAGGGGCGGGAGAAGGCCAATGAGCTGCTCGAAGCGGCCGAGCGTCTCGACCATCCGGCGACGCGCACGGGCTTGCTCGCCTTCGGCCGCAAGCCCGAGTGGGAGTTTTTGCCGCGCCAGAAAATTCCTCCGAGCGACTTCGGCGCGCGCTTAGACCGCGAGGAAAGCGACCTACAGGCGGCGCTGCAAGCGGCGGCGGCGCAGATCGGCGAAGGACGGCAGGGACGAATCCTTTTGCTTTCCGACGGTAACGAGAATCGCGGCCAAAGCGCGCGGGTGATTCCCTGGCTGCGCAGCCAGGGGGTTTCCGTCTGGACCGTGCCGGTCGGCTTGGCGCGCGGCCGCAACGAGATTTATTTGAGCGATCTTCAACTGCCGCGCCAGGTCGATAGCGCCGAAGGTTTCGAAATTCGCGCCATGGTCGAAAGCGGCCGCGCAGCGCCGGCCCGGCTTCGCTTGTTGCGCGATGGGGCGCCCTATTGGGAGCAGGAATTGCGCCTTAAAGCCGGCGGCAACGCGTTCACGATTCGCGATAGCCTCAAGGAACGCGGCAACCATAATTACGAGCTGCTGGTCGAATCGCTAGACGACACGCTGGCGGAAAATAATTTGTTGCATGGCGTTGTCGAGGTGAAGGGGCCGCCACGGGTGCTGTTGCTTTCGACTCAGCCGGAAAGCCAACGGGTGCTCGCGCGGGCGCTGCAGGTGCAAGGTTATGCGGTGGTCGAGTCGGCGCCGGAAAAACACCCCCTGACATTGGCCGAACTTTCCGCCTTCGATCTCCTCGTGCTTGACAACGTGTCGGCGTTTCAACTGTCCCACGCCAAGCTTGAAAATATTGAAAAATACGTGCGCGACTTGGGCGGTGGCCTGTGGGTGGTGGGCGGCTCACAAAGTTACGGCGCCGGCGGTTATTTTCGCACGCCGCTGGAGCGCGTCTTGCCCGTCGATATGCGCCCACCGGCGCGCTTGGAAATGCCCCATGTGGCTTTGCTGTTCGTGATCGACAAGTCGGGCAGCATGGGCGCCGGGGCGGAAGGCAGCACCAAGCTCGATCTCGCCAAAGCCGCCGCCATCGCCGCGGCGGATATCATGAACCCGACTGATCAAGTCGGCATCCTCGCTTTCGATGCCAACTGGGATTGGGCGTTGCCGTTTCGCCAAGTCGGCAAGGGCGAGTGGCTTACCTCGGGGCTCGCCGCGCTGCAATCCGACGGCGGCACGGATCTCTACAAAGCTATGCTCGAAGCCGAGCGCGGCATCACCGGCAAGCAAGCGGCGATCAAGCATGTGATCGTGCTCTCCGACGGGCTGACGGACAAGGCGGATTTTAATTCGCTGGTGGGCAAGATGGCGCGCGACGGGATCACCGTTTCGACGGTTTCCGTCGGCAACGATGCTGACGTGCCACTGATGGCCGACATTGCTAAAGTCGGCAAAGGACGGGGCTACGTCGCCCTCGACCCGCAGACGATTCCGCAGATTTTCACCACCGAGACACTGCTGATCTCGCGCGATTTGCTGATTGAAAAAACCGTGACCGCGAGTGTCGTCGCCCCGATCGGGCCGCTCAAGGGCATTGCGCAGAATAGTTTGCCGGCGCTGCGCGGCTACGTTTTGACCTATCCTAAGCCGCGCGCCGAATTACTCATGCGCGCGGATAAAGACCCGCTGCTGGTTTCTTGGCGCTATGGGCTGGGCCGCGTCATGGCCTTCACCTCCGACCTAAGCGGCCGTTGGGGCGGCGAATGGGTTAGCTGGCGCGGGTTTCCCCAGTGGGCGAGTCAAATCAGCCGCGATACCATGCGCAAGATTCTCGACGCCAGGATGCGCACGGATTTTCACGCCGACGGCGAGTCGGTAAAAATCGTCACCGATCTGGCATCGCGCGAAGGTAAATTCCTCAATCATTTGAAGCTCAAGGCTAACGTCACCGCGCCGGACCGCAGCACCGCCGAACAAACGCTTCGGCAAAACGCGCCGGGGCGCTATGAAGGCGAGTTCACGCCGGCCGAGCGCGGTATACACTTCATCACGCTCTACGCCGAAGGAAATGCCAACGAGCCCGCCGTTCCAGTGGCAACGGTGCCGTACATCTCGCCCTACCCGAAAGAATATCGCGAGCTCAAAGCCAATTTGTCACTGCTCAGCCGGCTCGCCGAGGAGACCGGCGGCGAGATGCTCGATCCGGAGAAATTCGCCGAAGGTCTCCAACGGCTCTACACGCCGACGCCGGGGAAAGGCTCCCAAGGGCGCGATGCCTGGTGGCCGCTGGCGGGCGCTTCGCTGTTCTTGTTTCTCGCCGACTTGGTGCTGCGCAGTTGGCCGGCGCAGCGGTTCGCCAGTAAGTGATCCATTTGCTTACGCTCCTACCGCTCGCTACACTCATCCCAATCAATGAACTGCTTCGATTGGAGGCGTCAATCTTGAAATCATGGGTCATTTCGTGTGCGTGCGTTCTCGCAATCATGGTCACAGCGCTACCGGCACCGGCGCAGAAGCTTCAGCAGATGCGCGTGGCTTTGTCGACGCCGACGCCGCATATGGCGCCGCTCTGGGTGGCCAAGGATAGGAAGTTTTTTGAAAAGTATGGTCTCGATGTTCAATTGATTCTGGTCAACAGCGGCTCTTTGGTGGCGCAAATGTTCGCCGCCGGCGAACTGCAGATCACCGCCAACGCGCCGGCGTCCTTGGTCAACTTAGTCGCCAGCGGCGAAAAAATTTCATTTTTTCTTGGTCTCAGCAACACCACGCCGTTCAGCGTCGTGACGCAACCGAATCTGCGCCGAGCCGAGGACTTGAGAGGCAAGAAAATCGGCACGGCGCGCTTTGGCGGCTCATCGCATATTTCCGCGTTGATCGCGCTCGAGCATCTGGGACTGGATTTGAAGCGCGACAAGATTACGCTGATCCAAACCGGCGTCGATCCCGACCGCATGGCGGCGCTGGACGCCAAAGCGATTGACGCCGGCATGCTGCAGCGGGTGGCGACCAAAGTCATGACCGGCAAGGGATTCTACAATCTGCTCAACATGCACGCGGCGAAGATTCATTATCAGAACACCGGCCTGGCGATGAAACGGGACTACGCCGCGCAGAATCCCAAAGCCGTCGACGGCCTTAACCGCGCGATGATCGAAGCCTACGGATTCATTTTCCACAAAGAAAACAAACAGTCGGTAAAGGAAATCATCGCGCGCAATCTGCGCTTGCCCAAAGTCGAAGCGGCGGAAGATTTCTATTTGGAAGCGCTCGAAGAGCTCGACCGCAAGCCTTATCCGAGCCTCGAAGGCATGCGCATGGTGATCAAATACGTCGCCGAGCAAAACCCGAAAGCCGCCGGCGTGAAAGCGGAAGAGATCGTCGATCAGAGCTGGTTGAAGCGGTTGGACGGCGAAGGGTTTTTCGACAAGGTGTACGGGAGAAAATTTTGACGGCTAAAAACCCCCATGGCCGCCGATTCAGTGTGCATCGTTCGCGTTCTCCGCGCGATTTGTGGCGCTTCTTTCATAATTATCATCACGATGGACGCCGCGGCGGCAATGCGGCCTAGGATCGAAGCGCTTGTGCCAACCGACGTAGACTGACTCCTGTGACGGCTCCCAGCTATTGCTTCAAAGCAAATTAGCGGCTTTGTTTGTTCGAACTTGTTGGCCCTTTGGGCCAATTGAAATAACCCCTGTGCCCGGGTCATCATTTTGAAGTTCCGAGATTAATTTGCACAGTTCGGGAAAGTTTTGCGGTATAATGGTTGGGTTGCTAGACCACAATAATAATTTTTAACGGTAGTAACGTCTAAGAAGTGAGGGCTAAACAGATTGAACAATGGGCCGATAGTTAGTTCAAGAAAACGCCGTCGCGGGGAGAGCACCGCCGCGAGGAGTAGCTCCGGAGGAGTGACGATGAAACCGGGAGATAGTCTCAAAACCACCAAGCCGATACGCTCGCAGAAAACCGGCACCCTATTGCCACGCGAAGGCACCTTTGTCCGCTCCGTCGAAAACATGGGCCGGCAGCTGATCCTAGTAAATTTCGGCACGCTGGGAGAAGAGTATCTCTTCCCCGACGAGGTCGTGGCGGAATCCTCCAAGGGCTAAGATTTCTTTCAATACGAAGGCATCAAAATACACGACGGTTGGTTTAAAAACCGTCGGTTTGTGCCGGGTTCCCTCCATTCGTGTTTTGAACACACCCTACCGATAGCTTTGGCATCGGCTCGCTAGATTTGATAGAAGCATAGGGCGTTAACCGGAGGTGCGCCATGAGCGAGCGGGTGATCAAGGGCTATCACGCCCATATCTACTACGATCCGAAAACGACGCGTGACGCGGCGGCCAAGGTGCGCGCCGGGTTGACGCAGTTCAACGTTCAGCTCGGCAGTTGGCATGACCAAGCGGTGGGGCCGCATCTCGACGCGATGTATCAGGCGGTCTTCGCCGCGGACGAGTTCGGTAAGGTGGTGCCTTGGCTGATGCTCAACCGCGAGGGATTGTCGGTCCTCGTGCACCCGTCGACCGGCGACGGTTATGGCGATCATATGATCCGTTCGCTCTGGCTCGGCGAGCGACTGAAATTGAATGAGTCAGTGCTTCGGCGCGCCGAGTAAAATTTTTGTGAATTCCCGATGAAACAAATCTACAGCGCCAAAGATCCGTTGATGATCGGTCACTTGAGGAACGTGTTGGCGTCCTTCGGGATCAAGTGCGTCGCCAAAAAGCTCGATCTGATCAGCGCAGCGGGTGAGCTGCCGCCGATCGAATGCTGGCCGGAACTCTGGGTGATTGACGATAGCAAAGCGGGCCGCGCTAAGTCGATTCTCAAAAAGACTTTGGCGCCGTTGGCATCGGTGAAAAAGCCGTGGACCTGCGCTGGCTGCGGCGAAAAGATCGAAGGACAATTCTCCGAATGTTGGAACTGCGGCTGCGACCGCTCCGGTGTCAAGTCCTGCGGCGTGCTCAAGTTCGTGTCACAGGCCCGCCGCCGCTGATTTCCAGTTAACGGTTCGAGTTTGAAATTCAGATCAGAACGCTCGACGGCATTCAGAAAAATCAGCGTGAGAGATTATGCGAAGCCTATTCACGGGCGGGGATTTAACCCCGCCCGTGACCAAAGGGGATGCTCGCCCCCTTTGGAAACCCCATAATATAGTCCCCGCCCCGAGAGGCGGGATCAACATATACTAAAACAACCGAGAGATTTCATGGAATATCGTCAACTGGGCAATTCCGGTGTGCGCGTTTCTGTCGTGGGCCTGGGCACCAATCGTTTCGGTTCAGCGGAAATGCCGCAGGAGGAAGTTAATAAAGTCATTGACGCGGCGCTCGAGGCCGGCGTGAACTTCTTGGACACGGCGAATGTTTACAACGAAGGCCGTTCGGAAGAAACTTTAGGCGTCGCGCTCAAGGGGCGGATGGACAAAGTCGTGATCGCGACCAAGTTTAACTTTCCGCGCAAGACCAGCGCCAATAGTTGGGGCGCGTCGCGTTATCAGATGATGCAAGCGGTGGAGCAAAGCTTACGCCGCTTGCAGACCGACCACATCGATCTCTACTATTGCCATCGGTGGGACGACACCACGCCGATCGAGGAGACGTTGCGCGGCCTGGACGATCTCATTCGCATGGGCAAGGTGAATTATATCGGCGCGTCCGTATATGCCGCATGGCAGCTGGCGCACGCAAACTTGCTGGCGGAGCTCAAGGGCTGGACGCCGTTTATTGTCTTGCAATCCGAATACAACATGCTCAAGCGCGGCGTAGAGTGCGAAGTCCTGCCCTACTGCCGCGCGCATCATGTCGGCTTCGTGCCATACTATCCGCTCGCCGGCGGCTTTCTCACCGGTAAATATGAATTTGGCAAAGCGCCGCCGCCGGGCTCGCGCGGCGAATCGGTAAGAAACGTGAAAGAGTTGATGGTCGAGCGCAACTATCAGGTCGTCACCAAACTATCCGCGTGGACCAAGGATCATGGCCGCGGCGTGAACGAGTTGGCGCAGGCGTGGTTGCTGGTGCAGCCAAAGGTTTGCTCGGTGATCACGGGCGCAAAGCGAGTCGATCACGTCACCAGCAATGTGAAAGCGGCGGATTGGAATCTGACGGCTGATGAGTTGAAAGAAATCGACGGGATTTTGAAGGGTTAGGAGAAGCAACGACAAAAAGCGCATCAAGATCACATAGAGGCAGTTTTCGGATTCGGAAAATTAGCCGCAACCAAATAAGAAAAAGAGATTTCACCGCAGAGACACGGAGTTCGCAGAGTTCGGAGGATATCTTAACAAAAAAACACTTTACTCTGCGTCCTCTGCGCCTCCGCGGTGAGTCTTCCGAAAATTTGCGCAGGCCGCGCAAACTATCACGGATAGCAGCGAAAGAGCGCAAAATTAAAATACGAACGGCAGAAATAATTGCCCTGGGCCGGTAGATTTCTGGCGCTTCGGTGCTTTCGCTAGCTCACGAATTTTCTGCTCTAGCCAACGGATGTATTGCCGCTGAATGTGACGCTTCTCGATGGCGGCGATGCACAGTTCACGTACCGCTTCGGCGTACTGCGGCCAGCCTTCGCGCATGGTGCGCGGCATTTTGATATAGGTCGGCGGGTCGTCGCAGAAGAGCGGATCGCGGGCGAGAGTCCAGATGTCGCATTGAGTCTCGCCGGAGGGGATTCTGTCGGGATCGGTGGCGCGCGGCGCGGTGAGATTGCCGCGGCCTAAGCCTTGGATCAAGTGGGTCAGCTCGTGACCGATGGTTTGGTAGGTGAGTCTGCGCACTTTGAAGCGAATGATCAGCCGCGAGATTATTCCCTTTCGATAGATCACCGTGGCGCTGCCCAAGTGCTTGCGCGTGTAGCCGACGGTGATCGTCGTATCTTTTAACTCGGGAAAAAAGTGCAGGGAGTGCTCGATCATCTCGGCAGCGCGGCGGGTGAGCCGCTGTTTCATTAGCGGGGTGAATTTGAGTTGCATTTATTCCATGTAAATCTCGCCTCTCGAGGCGGGCACGACTAAATGGGGTTTCCAAAGGGGGCGAGCAACCCCTTTGGTCGCGGGCGGGGTTAAATCCCCGCACGCGAAGTGGCTCGTTAATGTTATTTTGTCGCTGATTCTGGCTACCTTGATCCAACCGCCGAGAGTGTCATAATGCATTGCGCTTCAAGTTGGATTTATGGCAGAGGCAGAAACTAAGCACAAGGAAAGAAGCCCGGCGCCGTTTCGCTCCGGCTACATCGCCATCATCGGGCGGCCCAACGTCGGCAAGTCGACGCTGCTCAATCAAATTCTCGGCACGAAAGTCGCCATTGTTTCGCCTCGGCCCCAGACGACGCGCAACCGCATCACAGGAATCCGCACCACGGAAACTTCGCAGATCGTTTTTCTCGACACGCCGGGAATTCATCGGGGCCATTCCATGATCAACCGGCGTTTGGCCGACACGGCGTTGCAGACGCTCGACGAAGTCGACGGTGTTCTCTGGCTGCTCGACGCCCATGACCGGATCAAACAAGAAGAGGAACGGATCGCCGAGACGCTCACCGCCGTCGAGACGCCGGTGCTGATTCTCATCAACAAGATGGATCTGGTGTCCAAGGGCAAATTGCTGCCGCTGATGGATCGTTGCTCTCAGTTATTGCCCGGCAAGGAAATTGTCCCGATTAGCGCGCTTAAAGGCGACGGTGTGCCGATTATCTTAGACATCGTCGAAAAATGGCTCGCCGAAGGCGAGAAGTTTTTCACCCAAGGCGAATACACCGACCAGACCGAGCGCTTTCTGGCATCGGAGATCGTCCGTGAAAAAGTTTTTCTGCTGACCCGCCAAGAGATTCCCTACGGCGTCGCCGTGACTATCGATGAGTTCACCGAGAAGGAAGAGAAGAATTTGATCGTGATCTCGGCGACGATTCACACGGAGCGCGATTCGCACAAGGGGATTCTCATCGGCAAGCGCGGCGCCATGCTTAAGGAGATCGGCCAACGGGCGCGCGAGGAGTTAGAAAAGATTTTCGGCTGCCGGATTTTTCTCGAATTGTTTATCCGCGTCGACGCCAACTGGACGCAGAATCCGAATCTGCTCACGGAGATGGGGCTGTGAGAAGTCAGAAGATTGTTAGCCGCAAAGAACGCAAAATAGGCAAAATATAATTTCACAGGAAGGGCGCAAGGCGGCTGAGCAGCAACCAAAGGACAAAACATGATTCACCGCAGAGGCACAGAGTTCGCAGAGATTATTTTTTGCTCCCCGCCCTCGGCGTCCTCCGCGCCTCCGCGGTGAACTATTCCAATCATTAGTCATGCAAAGTACGCAAAAAAAGAATCACAGATGAACCAGGCTGCTGTTGTACATTCTTCATTCACGGGGACGTTGCCTCGTAAATTGCCGATCGTGGCCATCGTTGGGCGGCCTAATGTTGGCAAGTCGACGTTGTTCAATCGGCTGGTGGGTGGGCGTCGGGCGATCGTCGACGATCTGCCTGGTGTGACGCGCGACCGCAATTACGCCGAGGCCGATTGGAGCGGACGCAAATATTTGCTGGTCGACACCGGTGGCCTTGATTCGGACACTGATGGCGATCTCCAAGCCAACGTGCAATCGCAGAGCCGTTTGGCGGTGGCCGAGGCCGACGCCGTGGTGTTTCTGTTCGATGGCAAGGGCGGCCTCAATCCGTTGGATCGCCAAGCGGTCGATGAGCTGCGCAAGGCAGGCAAGCCGGTTTTTTTCGCGGTAAACAAGCTCGACTCGCGCCAGCGCGCCGACAATCTTTACGAGTTTTACAATCTCGGCATTGAGCCGCTCTATTCGATCTCGGCCGAGCATGGGCTGGGTGTGGGCGAGCTATTCGACGATGTGGTGCAACACTTTCCACCGCTGCAAGCGGATTTGCCGAGCGACGAACCAGAAGCTGGCGAACCTGAAGATACCAAGCCAGAAACGAAAAAGGTCGAGCCCCTAAGAGTTGCCGTGGTCGGTCGGCCCAACGTCGGCAAGTCGACCTTGATTAACCGCTTGCTCGGTTTTGAACGTTCGGTGGTCGACCCGACGCCGGGAACGACGCGGGATTCCTTGGATACGCCGTTCGAGCTGCTGGGCGAGCCTTGCATTTTGGTCGACACCGCCGGCATTCGCCGCAAAGCGCGCATCGACAACCGCATCGAACGGTTTAGCGTCAGCCAATCGCTCAAGGCGGTGGATCGCGGTGATCTAATCATCCACGTGATCGATGGTCCGGAAGGCGTGACTGATCAAGACGCACAAATTCTGAGCTACGCGGTGCAGCGCGGCAAGGCACTGCTGTTGGCCGTGAACAAATGGGATCTCATGTCGAAAGACAGCAGCGATGTCGGTAAATACCGTGAGGAAGTGAGCTATCGTCTGTCGTTTCTCGATTTCGCGCCGATTACGTTCATCGCGGCGGCGACCGGCTATGGTGTGCGTAAGATGCTCGAAACCGGCGCGCGAGTCGTCCGAGCTTACCGAAGCAAGGTTTCGACTTCACAGTTGAACCAAGCGCTGCAACGCATCGTCAAAGCTCACACGGTGCCGTTGTTTCGCGGCAAGTCGGTGAAGTTTTACTACGGCACGCAGACCCGCACGCGGCCGCCGACATTTACTTTTTTCGTCAATATTCCCGACGCCATCCCGGCGAGCTATCAGAAATACTTGACCGGCCAGCTAAGGGAGAATCTCGGTCTGGACTACGCGCCGATAAGGCTCGTGTTTCGCCCGCGCCGCGAGAAACCGCAGCCGCGGAAAAAGCCACGACGATGACGGCCGGATGAAACATCGCCGTCGGTGCGCGCCGGTGGCACCAGCGGCCGATTGGCGCTCGCTTTAGGACCGGTAAAAAGATAATTGGAACTGGAAAAAGGTTTGTAAAAACAAAAGCTTTGTGGAAAACGCGGCGTTAGGCCAAGGGCCGTTTAGATTTTCCTGCTAGCCTTAGACGGAAAATTGCCTTATCATTTCTAATTCGTACCTCTGACGGCACTGAACTTGCCGTGATGTGCCGGTGTTTGACAACCCATAGACCAGTATGATTGAGCCATCTTTATCATCTTTGGCGGAAGGATATGCGCCGTCGTTGCCAACGCAAAATGATTACGCGCCGTGGCTCGCGCTTTGCCGGGTGAAAGGCTTGGGCTGCGTGAGCTTCAAGACACTCGCCGCGCAGTTTGCCGATCCGCGGAAAATTTTCGCGGCGTCCAAGAGCGCTCTCGAACAGGTTGAAGAGCTACGTGCCGACGCCATCGACGGCATCGTCAATTTTCGTGAATGGGCCGAGGTCGATGCTGAAATCGGCCGTGTCCGCGACGCTGGGATAACCCTGGTTTGTTACAATGATGCGAGTTATCCGGCGCGCTTGCGCACGATCGCCGATCCGCCGCCGCTGCTTTACCTCAAGGGCGAATTGAACGGCGCCGATGATAGGGCCGTGGCGATCGTCGGCTCGCGCAGCTCCAGCGAATATGGCCGGCGCGTGGCGCGCGATCTGGCGCACGGATTGGCGGCGGCGGGATTTACCGTGGTCAGCGGCATGGCGCGCGGCATCGACGGCATGGCCCATGAGGCGGCGTTAAACTCCGGCGGCCGCACGATCGCGGTATTAGGCTCCGGCGTCGAACGCGCCTATCCGCCGGAACATGACAAACTCTATCAGCGTATCAGTATGAACGGCGCGGTGGTTTCCGAGTTGCCGCTCGGCACGCGCCCGTTGGCGTTTAACTTTCCGGCGCGCAATCGTTTGATCAGCGGCCTGTCCCTGGGCGTCGTGGTGGTCGAGGCGACTGAGAAAAGCGGCTCGCTGATCACCGCGTCATTGGCGGTGGAACAGGGAAGAGAAGTTTTCGCCGTGCCCGGCGAAGTCGGTTCAAGCCGGAGCCGTGGCGCCCATCGATTGATTCGCCAGGGCGCGAAATTGGTTGAAAACGTCGACGATATTCTGGAAGAAATCGCGCCGCAGTTGTTGGCCCGCGGCGGCACGGCCCAGGCTGCGCCCTTGGTTCTGCCGCAAAACGCCGGCGCCGAAGCGCGCCAGATTTTTGCCCTGCTGCAAGACGGTTCGCTCCAAGTCGACGAGGTGATCGAAAAGAGCGCTCTGGCCGCGCCGCGGGTTTTGCAAATACTCCTGGAGCTGGAGTTGCAAGGGTATTTGAGGCAACTGCCGGGGAAAAGATACGCGGCGGAGCGAGCCAATTGAAATAATCGCAGCCACTTCGCGTGCGGGGTATTGCCCCCCGCTGGTTATTAAAATTTTGCAAAGGGGATGCTCGCCCCCTTTGGAAGCCCCATTTGAAGGTTTCACGCTGCGAGCAGCGTGGTTGACGTAAAATACAGTCATAATTATTGTCATCGGGAATACTAAGAATTGAGTAAATAGGATATGGCAGCAAAGCATCTAGTCATCGTTGAGTCGCCCGCCAAGGCCAAGACCTTGGAGAAGTATTTGGGGAAGGATTATCAAGTCAAAGCGTCGGTGGGCCACGTGGTTGATTTACCCAAGAGCAAGCTCGGCGTCGATGTCAAGAAAAACTTCGCCCCCGACTTCACCGTCATTCTATCCAAGAAAAAGATCATCGACGAGCTCAAGAAGGCCGCCAAGGGCAAGGAAAATATCTATCTCGCCTCCGACCCGGATCGTGAGGGCGAAGCGATCGCCTGCCATATCGCCGACCACGTGGTGAAAAATCACAAGCGAGTGCACCGGGTCATGTTCAACGAGATCACCAAGAAAGCGGTGCAGGAAGCGATCGCCAATCCGCAAGAGCTCGACCGCAATAAGTTCGACGCGCAGGTGGCGCGCCGGGTGCTCGACCGTTTGGTCGGTTACAAGATTAGCCCAATACTCTGGACGAAAGTGCGGCGTGGGCTGAGCGCCGGGCGGGTGCAGTCGGTGGCGGTGCGCTTGGTGTGCGAACGGGAAAAAGACGTGCGCGCCTTCGAGCCGGTGGAATACTGGTCGCTGACCGCACTCTTGGAAGGCCATTTGCCGCCGTCGTTCAAAGCCAAGCTGGCGCAGTGGCAGGACCAAAAGGTCGACAACAAAAAGTTTCGCCTGGAGAATGAAAGCGGCGTTCAACAAATCGTCAAGTCGCTCGAAAGCGCGCCCTGGGTCATCGGCGAGGTCGAGAAAAAAGAACGCCGCCGTTATCCGACGCCGCCCTTCGTCACCAGTAAGTTGCAACAGGAAGCCGCGCGCAAGTTGGGCTTCCAGCCCAAGCGCACCATGCAGCTGGCGCAGCAGCTTTACGAAGGCGTCGAGCTCGGCAGCGAAGGCTCGGTGGGCTTGATCACCTACATGCGTACCGATTCGACGCGCGTCTCCAACGATGCGCTGGCCGCCGTGCGCGAGCATATTCAAACCCAATACGGCAAAAATTATTTGCCTGATAAGCCCAATGCGTTCCGCTCGAAAAAAGGTGCCCAGGATGCCCATGAGGCGATCCGGCCGACAGCGCTCGACTATGGGCCAGAGCGCGTGCGCCGTTTTTTGCGCCGCGACATGTTTCAACTCTATTCACTGATCTGGGATCGCTTTGTCGCCAGCCAGATGGTGCCGGCGGTGTACGATCAGACGGCGTTCGAGATTCCCGTCAAGGAGGCGTTGTTTCGCGCCACCGGCCAGCAGATCAAGTTCGATGGCTTCATGAAGCTTTACACCGAGGGGCGCGACGAGCGCGCGGCCCAGGCCAACGGCGCAGATGAGGATGACGACGACGCGCAAGGTGATCTTGACGGCGTGCTGCCGAATCTAAAAAAGGGCGATGTGCTGAAGCTCTTGTCGATGGAGCCACGCCAGCATTTCACCCAGCCGCCGCCGCGTTTCACGCAGGCTTCCTTGATTAAAGAGCTTGACGAGAAAGGCATCGGCCGGCCGTCGACCTATGCGGCGATTATCTCCAACATTTTCGACCGCGAGTACGTGTCGCAAAACGAAAGCCGCCAATTGGTGCCCACCGACTTGGGCTTTTTGGTGACCGATTTATTGGTCGAGAGTTTCCCCGACATTCTCAACGTCGAGTTTACCGCCGGCATGGAAGACGAGCTCGATAAGATCGAAGAAGGCAAAGAGAAGTGGACCAAGGCGTTGAAGCGCTTCTACACGCCCTTCGAGCGCGATCTCAAGAAGGCCGCCAAAGAGATGCGCGACGTCAAGCGGCAGGAGGTGCCGACCGACATCGCCTGCGAGAAATGCGGCGCCTTGATGGTGGTCAAGTGGGGGCGCAACGGCGAGTTCATCGCTTGTCCGAAATATCCCGACTGCAAGAACACCAAAAACTTCAAGCGCAGCAACGAAGGTGAGATCGAAATCGCGGTGCAAGAAGAGGTCGACGAAGCTTGCGAGAAGTGCAGTAAGCCGATGTTGTTGCGCTTCGGCAAGTTCGGCAAGTTTCTCGGTTGCAGCGGTTACCCCGAATGCAAAAACATTCAGCCGCTGCAGAAGCCGGTGGACCTGGGCGTCAAGTGCCCGGAGTGCAAGGAAGGCAACATCAAGGAGCGCAAATCGCGCTGGGGCAAGATGTTCTACGGCTGCGACAAGTACCCGGAATGCAAATTCGCCTCATGGGATAAGCCGATGCCGACGCCCTGTCCAGACTGCGACAGTCCAATTCTCGTCGAGAAAGTTACCAAACGGGCCGGCCGGACGCACCGCTGCTACAAGAAAGAGTGTGGCTACTCGATTCCAGTGGCCGAGCAATAGGCCGGCGCGCTCCGTTCGCTGACGCATTGCTTGCAAAGACCTTAGCTCCACGGTACAGATTTCGCTGGTCATGCTCGTATTACGAACACAACCAGCGAGCACGATCACGAGTAGCAGCCGGCGATCGGTTTAAAATAATAATCTATGGATCACAGGGTGCGGGTTATCGGCGGTGGCTTGGCCGGGGCCGAAGCGGCTTGGCAATTGGCGCGGCGCGGTGTCGCCGTGGAGCTGTTCGAAATGCGGCCGACGCGCGGCACCGAAGCCCATGCCACGGCAAATTTGGCCGAGATCGTTTGCAGTAATTCCTTGCGCTCCGATTCTTTGTCCGCGCCCGCGGGTCTGCTCAAGGCGGAGATGCGCCAGCTCGATTCCATGATCATAAGCGTCGCCGAAGCCCATCGCGTGCCGGCGGGCTCGGCGCTGGCGGTGGATCGCGATGGCTTCGCCCGGGGCGTTACCCAAGCCATCGAGTCGTTGAACAACGTCAAACTGATCCGTCAAGAAGTCGAAGCGATACCGGACGACGGCCTGGTCATCCTCGCCAGCGGGCCACTCACTTCGCCGGCGTTAGCCTGCGACCTCGCGGCGAAGTTGGGCGAAGCGCACCTGTATTTTTACGACGCGATCTCGCCCATCGTCACGGCGGAATCGATCGACATGAACGTGGCCTATCGCGCCGCGCGTTACGGCAAGGGCGGTGACGATTATGTCAATTTGCCGCTGACGCGCGAAGAATATTTTCGCTTTATCGACGCGTTGATCGCCGCCGCGCGGGTGCCGACGCACAGCTTCGAGCGCTTCGTGCCGTTCGAAGGTTGCATGCCGATCGAAGAGATGGCCGATCGAGGCAAAGAGACGCTGGCCTTCGGACCCATGCGCGCGGTCGGTCTGATCGATCCGCGCACCGGCCAGCGGCCCTACGCAGTGGTGCAATTGCGTCAGGAAAATCGCCAGCAAACGCTTTATAATCTTGTCGGCTTTCAAACCAAGATGACTTATCCCGAACAGAGAAAGGTTTTCGCGCTGATTCCCGGATTGGCCAACGCCGAGTTCGTGCGCTTGGGCAGCCTGCACCGCAATACCTTCATCAATGCGCCGCAGCATCTCTTGCCGACCTTGCAATGGCGCCAGCGCTCCACGCTTTTTTTCGCCGGCCAGATGACCGGGGTCGAAGGGTACATTGAGTCGGCGGCAACGGGGCTGCTCGCCGGCATCAACGCGGCGAATTTAATCTTTGGGCGGACACCGGTGGTGCCGCCGCCGACCACCGCGCTCGGCGCGCTGCTCGGCTACATCAGCGACCCGGAGCGCAAGCGCTTTCAGCCGATGAACGTCAACTTCGGCTTGATTCCGCCCTTGTCCGCGCGCCTGCGCGGCAGGGCGAAGAAGGAGATGCTGGCGCGCCGCGCGTTGGCGGACATGGCGGCTTGGCGGCGCGATCTTGACGTTGGCGGCGCCGACGCTGCCCGCGTCTTTGAAACGATTGCCCTGCTGTGAGTCCCAAACGTAGCGCATTTATCGACATCGGCACCAACACGGTGCTCGCCTTGATCGCCGATCTGCGCGAGACCGGCCGCTTCCGCGTGCTCGACGATCTCGCCGAAATCGCCGGCTTGGGCCGGGGCGTCGATCAAACCGGATTGATCAGTGCCGCCGGCGAAGCGCGTTGTCGCGAAACTCTGGAGCGTTACCGCGAGCATTGTGAGAATCTCGGTGTCGAAGAGATCTTCGCCGTCGGCACCAGCGCGCTGCGCGATGCGCGGAACAGCGCCGAGGTGCGGGCGCGCCTGGGCGAGCGGCTCGGCTGCGAGATTCGCGTGATCTCGGGCGCGGAGGAAGCCGCCTATTCGTTTCTGGCGGTGCAGCGCGGCCTCTCGTTGACGGGAGAATTGCTGGTGATCGACATCGGCGGCGGCAGCACGGAATTTATTCGCGGTAACGCCCAAGGATTTTCCGAGGCGGTCAGCGTCAATGTCGGTTCGGTGCGCTTGACCGAACGATTCCTCCACTCCGATCCGGTGCGCGCCGAAGAAATGACTGCACTGAATGATGCAGTCGACCGAGAGATGGCGCCGCTGCACGAGCAGTTTTTCCGCGCCGATCAAGCGCTGACGCTGGTCGGCATAGCCGGGACCTTTACCACCTTGGCCGCGGTAGAAAAGCAACTGGAGCGCTACCGCCATGCCGAAGTGCACGGCTGCCGCTTGAGTCTCGCCGAAGTGCGCCGGCAGATTCTCCTGTTCCAAGCGAAATCGCTCGCGCAACGCAAACAAATCGCCGGTGTCGAACCCAAACGCGCCGACGTGATTCTCGCCGGCGCCTGCTTGAACGAACGGATCATGAATTGTTTTCACGCCGACAACGTTATCGTCAGCGATCAAGGCGTGCGTTACGGCTTGCTTCATGAACGCGCGCAAACGCTCTAAAAAACTGTTGACATTTTCACGCGAATTCGAAATGATCTGAGCTCGCTTCGCGACAACTGGAGTTTCATTTTATTCTATGTTACCCCGCCTCTTGAGGCGGGCACAATTAAATGGGGTTTCCAAAGGGGGCGAGCATCCCCTTTGCAATATTTAAATAAGCGGCGGGGTTAAATCCCCGCCCGCGAAGTGGCTTCGTTTAATAGTTTCGCGGCACCGGGAGGAGATGACGAGTTATGACTAAAGCAGATTTGATCGAAGCCGTGGCAAAGGCGGCGCAACTGAACAAGCGCACAGCCGGCGAGGCCGTGGACGCGACCTTCGAAGGCATCGTTAAAGCGATCAAGAAGAACAAACGCTTTCAAGTTCCCGGCTTCGGCACCTTCACCGTGCGCTCACGCAAGGCGCGCAAAGGCAGAAATCCTCAGACCGGAGACCTGATCACAATCAAAGCGAGCCGCACCGTCGGTTTCAAACCGGCGCCGGACCTCAAACGAGAGTTATAACGCTGGCATCGATCCGCCGTCGGCCGCCGGGGGGCAACCCGGTGGCCTTTTTTATTCCACATTAACCGCGTCTCTTGAGGCGGAATAACTAAGTGGGGTTTCCAAAGGGGGGCGAGCGTCCCCTTTTGTTGGTTGATGGGGTGGATACCCGTCCGCGAAGTGGCTGCGCTTATCTACTTGATGCCGATGACGTAGGCACGTAGAATGGCTAAAACCGGAGCGTCGGCGGCCCGCGAGAGAAGAAAAATCATGTCGCTTAAAACTGAAAAAATTTGGTTCGATGGTGAACTCGTGCGTTGGGAAGACGCCAAGGTGCATGTGTTGTCGCACGCGCTGCACTACGGCACGGCGTACTTTGAGGGCATTCGCTGTTACGAGTTGGCCGATGGCCGTTCCGCCGTGTTTCGTCTTGAAGAGCATATGAGGCGGCTCGCCGATTCAGGGAAAATTTTAGGCTTTCAACTGCCGTATTCGGTCGAGCAATTATGCCAGGCGACCAAAGACGTTATTCGCGCTAATCAGCTTAAGGCCTGTTACATTCGTCCCTTGGCTTTCCTCGGGCTCGGCGAGTTGGGTATTTACGCGCCGCAAAATCCGGTGAACGTGTGCATCGCCGTGTGGCCCTGGGGCGCTTATCTGGGCGCCGACGGCATCAAAAATGGCATTCGCGCCAAGGTGTCGTCCTACACCCGCCATCATGTCAATGCGACGATGACCAAGAGCAAGACATCCGGGAACTATGTCAATTCGGTGCTCGCCAAGGCTGAAGTGAAAAAGGCCGGCTACGACGAAGCGATCATGCTCGACACCGAAGGTTACGTTTCGGAGGCGAGCGGCGAGAATATTTTCATCGTGCGCGACGGCAAGATCAAAACCACGCCGCTGACTTCGATCCTTCCCGGCATCACCCGCGAGTCGATCATCACGCTGGCGCGCGACAAGGCTTACGAGGTGATCGAGGAACGCTTCACGCGCGACGAACTTTACATCGCGGATGAAGCGTTCTTTACCGGCACGGCGGCGGAGTTGACGCCGATCCGTGAAGTGGACGACCGGCAGATCGGCGCCGGCCGGCGCGGGCCAATTACCGAGGACTTGCAGACTACTTTCTTCGATGTCATCAAGGGCAAAGCGGCGGAGAAATATGCCAAGTGGCTGTCGCCGTTATGAGACCGCGCGAAACTTCTTTGCTAAATTTTTCTCCCAGCATCATTTAATACACGCAATGTCCGATACCTTGGAGCCGACGCTCCGCGTCACCATGCTGCCGCGCGATACCAATGGGCGCGGCACGATTTTCGGCGGCGTGATCTTGAGCCACATCGACTTGGCCGGCGGCATCGCCGCGTCGCGCTGCGCGGTGCGAAATTTCGTCACCAGGGCGATGCGCGAAGTCGAGTTCATCGCGCCCGTGTATGTCGGCGACGTGGTCAGCTTTTACACCACGGTGCTGCGCCAAGGCGAGACTTCGGTCATGGTTAAGGTCAGCGTCGAAGCCGAACGGGGCAAGGAGCCGCGCAATCGGGTTAAAGTCACCGAGGCGGAAGTGATCTACGTCGCCGTCGATGAAGCCGGCAAACCGATTGCGCTGAGATAAAAAATGTTTGGCAAATCGATTCGACAAATTGTCTTAGTCGGAGCGTTGCTTGGGTTGGGCGTTGACCTGCCGCACGGCGCTGAGGCGGTGGCGCCTGACGAGAATAAACTTACCAGCGACATTGTCCAGCTGCACAAAAACGCTGAGCGTTTATATTTTCAGTTCAAGTCCAAAGAAGCCGCTGCCGAATTACAAAAAATTCTCCAAGCCGACGGGCGCAACTTTGACGCGCTGATCAAGCTGGCGCGCGCTTATATCGACATCGGCGACAGAATTGCAGAGAGCGGTTCGAACTGGCAGGAGCGCAAGCTCAAAGAATACCGCGCGGCGGAGGAGTATGCGCGCAAAGCGCTGAAGCTCGATGCGAATTCGACCTGGAGTCATTTCTGGGTTGCGGCCGCGGTGGGCAGCGTCGCCGGGGTGGCGCCGGTGGCCAAGCAGGTGGAGTTGTCGGCGGAGATTCGCGACTCGGTGGAAAAGTCGTTGGCGCTCGATCCCAAGAACGGCGCGGCCTGGCATCTTTACGGCGTGTGGCAGCGCAAGGTGGCGGAGATCGGCGGCGCGAGCCGGATGTTCGCATCGCTGTTTTTCGCCAAGAACGTGCCCCAGGGCAGCCTGGAGAAGTCCATCGAGTATTTGACAAAAGCCGTGGCGCTCAATCCCACCTACATCGCGTCGCGTTTAGAATTGGCGCGCAGCCACGCCGCCAAAAAAGAATGGCCGGCGGCGCGCACGCTGCTCAAAGCGATTCCGGAAATCCCGATTCAATATTCCGAAGACGCCAAGCACAAACGCGACGCGGAAGAACTCTTAGACGAGATCAAGGAGCGCTGAGGGCGCAGGCCGAACCGCCGTTGTCTTTGAGGAACTGCATCGCGGTTTCTTTAACCTCAGCGAGCGGCAGGCGATGGCCGCGTTCGGGAAACCGCACGAGGCGGTGCGGCTTGCCTAAACTTTGCAACCGGTCGCGTAGCAGTGCCGCTTGCGAGACCGGAATGATCGTGTCCTGTTCACCGTGAAGGATGAGCGTCGATGCCGGCCAATTCGCCGCTTCGGTTAGCAGATTATTCAGTCTTGGGTTGGCGTCGCCCGCCGGGTTAAGCAGCTTACGCAGCCAGAAGCTTGAGGTGTCTTGATAGAGCCGCTGCAGGTCATAAGCTCCTGATTGAAGCAACGCGCCTTTGATTCCATCCATTTGTCCGATCATAGCCGCGGCCACCACCGCGCCACGGGAAACGCCGTAAAGATAAATTTGCTTGGTGTTGACCCAAGGCAATTGTCGGGCCGTCGCAATGGCATCGAGCACGACGTGGCGGGTGATTTCGTCCATCGGGCCGGCGACGTCGGTGTCACCGTAGCCAGGCAAGGAGACCGCCAAGCTGGCGTAACAAACGTCGTTGGCGAAGGCGGCGGCGGCGGGCAAGAGCCTGCGCGCGCCGATGCCGACGAGACTATGGCCGTGCAACAACACCATCAAAGGATAAGTTCCGTTACCGCGCGGCCGAACCAAATATCCTTCCGCCGTTCCACCGGCGCTGGGAAAGAGAAACCGGGCCGTGGTATTCGGCGCAAGCGATGCGAGGCCGCTCATTGGAACGGTTGCGACGGTGGCGCAGCCGCTAAAAATAACTAACGCAAGCGCGGTGAAAAATCGCTTCAATCCCATGCATGTTTCTTAACACCCCGGCCGGCTAATCCAAAACGCTTGCACCCGCGTGTTCCTTTCAGTATCAATTAACGAAGCCACTTCGCGTCCGGGGTATTGACCCCGGACTTGACCAAAGGGGATGCTCGCCCCCTTTGGAAACCCCATTTGGTGGTTTCACGCTGAAATCGGCGTGGTCAACTACAGATGAATGCTGGCGATGAAAAAACTCATACTCCATGCTTGCGGGTCGTTGCTGCTATCTTTTGCATTGTTGGCCTGCGGCGATGCGCCCAAGACGGTGAAGACGCTGCGCGTCGGTTTCGTGCCCGCCGAAGACGCCCAGCAAGTGATGCAAAATGCCCAACCGTTGGTGGAGATCCTGCGTAAGGAGTTGGGTATGGAGATTCAGCCCTTCGTCGCCACCGACTACACCGGCATTGTCGAGGCGCTGCGCGTCAACAAACTCGATGTCGCATTTCTGGCGCCAGCATCTTATGTGTTGGCCAAGAACGAGGCCAACATCAAAGTCGTGCTCAAGTCCGAGCGCAAGGGCATTCCTTATTACTACGCGGCGATCATCGTGCGCGCCGACAGCGGCATCAACACGCTCGAAGACTTGCGCGGCAAAACCTTCGCCTTCGGTGATTCGTTGTCGACCACCGGCCATGTATTTCCGCGCAAGATGTTCAAAGAACGCGGCATCGATCCGGTGCGCGACTTCAAACAGATTCTTTACTCCGGCGGCCACGACGCCACGGTATTGTCAGTCTTGAATCGCAAGGTCGACGCCGGCGCGACCTATGCCAACTCGCCGGACAGCGACGACACGGCGTGGATGCGTTATCTAAAAAATCCCGAAGACATAAAAAAGATTCGCGCCATCGCGTTCTCCGAGCCGATTCCCGCCGACAATCTGGTGATCAGCGGAGCTTTGGACGAACGGATCGCTAAAAAGGTCGTCGAGATTTTTCTTGGGCTCAGCCGCGACCCGAAGGGTAAACAAATGCTGCGCGATCTCTACCAGATCGACGGCTTCGTCACCGCCACCGACAAGGACTACGATTCGGTGCGCGAAGCGTTCGCCATCGCCGGCATCCAGCTCAAGCAAGCGCTGCAGAAAAAGCAACCGTGACCATCCTCGAAATTATCGATCTTCAGCAATCCTACAGCGCGGTCGCGCCCGTGCTGCGCGGCATCAGCTTCAAAGTCGAACAGGGCGAGTTCGTCGGCGTCATCGGCCTGTCCGGCTCGGGCAAGTCGACGTTGCTGCGTTGCATCAACCGCCTGGTCAATGCCACCGCCGGAAAAATCATCGTGCCCGCTTCGCTGCTTGATTCGGCAGCCAACGGCAAGCCGATCGATATTCTCAAGCTCAACACCACTGATCTACGCCACCTGCGGCGCAAGATCGGCATGATTTTTCAGCAGTTCAACATCGTCAAGCGTCTGTCGGTCATCGAAAACGTGCTGTCCGGTGGACTCGGCTACCATCCGACGGTGAAAAGCACGCTCAGGATTTTCTCGCTTGACGAACAGCGCCGCGCCTTGACCAATCTCAAACGCGTCGGCCTGCTCGAACACGCCTACAAACGCGCCGACGAGCTCAGCGGCGGCGAGCAACAGCGCGTCGCTATCGCGCGCACGCTGATGCAGCAGCCGGCGATCATCCTCGCCGACGAACCGGTCTCCAGCCTCGATCCGAAACTTTCCCGCGTCGTTTTGGATATTCTCAAACGGGTCTGCCGCGAAGACGGCATTACCGCGCTGGTGAGCCTGCACACATTAGAACTTACCCGCGAGTACGCCGACCGCGTGATCGGGCTCAAGGACGGGCAGATATTCTTTGACGGACCAACGCAGGAACTTTCCAATGTTGTGGTGGATTCGGTGTACGAGCAGAACGATTCGTCGGCCTGCTAGCGACTGGACTGTCATAGCAAGTGGGGTGAGATCGCGTGCGCGCTCGACTTGGCGGTTAATTCTTGAACTTCGTGGTTTTGCTCTCGACATTTTCGGTGGGTTTAGCGGAACTGGCGCGTTCGTCCAACTGCTTGATCGCGTAGCGATATCCGACCTCAATAATTTTCTCGACGCTGTTCCATTCGAAAACACCGAACTCACTGACCGGCGGTTCGAAGCAGAGATCGGCGTGGGCCTTTGCGTTCTCGCTGGCACGCACGCCGCTGACTGTTGTAGTGCGGTAGAGCGTGTTCAAGATATTCGGGATGTCCGGTTTTTCGGCGAAGGGATTGAGTTGCTGCCAGAGCAGTTTCCAGCCCGACACGGTGTAGCTTTCCGATAACTTGCTGCGGAACTCGACTTGTTCGCTGACATCGACGGCGTAGACATTCCCCTGACATAATTTCTTCATGATCTCGACCGGGAGATTGTCGACTAGGCCGCCGTCTACCAAGATCTCGCCGTTTTCAATCGCCGGCGGACCGATGCCGGGGATCGACACGCTGGCGCGGACGGCTTTCCACAGAAGTCCTTCGCGATGAATCTTGGCGGCGGCGGTCGTGAGGTTGGTCGATACGCAGAAAAATTTCGTGCGAAGATTTCGTATGTCGGCATTGCCGAACATTCTTCTGAGCATTTGATCCATGCGCCGGGCGGAATTCAACGCGACCAACGGAAGAGTGTAGTTTTTCTGCGGTTCGCAGCGCGGCCATTCTTCTCGATTGACGCGCGCCATGGTTTGCCAATCCCAGCCGAGCGCGTGCTGCGCAGCGATCACCGCGCCCATGCTCGTCCCGCCGATGTAATCTATCGGAATTCCTCGTTCGCAAAGCGCGCGAATTACACCGATATGGGCAAAGCCGCGGGCGCCGCCGCCGCTCAGTGCCAAGCCGATGGCGTTGCCAGTGATAAAGCGCGCCAGTCGCGCGCTATCAGCCGGTTGGTTCGGCAGAACGTGGTGATGGTTCGCAGCGCGCAATTTGCCCAACCACTCTGGTGTGGCGATGTTCGGATCGAACTCGCGTCCATGCAGCAGCACCAGCTCAACGCGCGCGGTGATCGCGCAGGAATCGAAATAATCTTGGATTCGCTGTAGTGCAGTGCCGGCAGTTTTGGCTTCGGCGCAGCCGACAATGAGAATGAGATCGGCTTGCCGGACGCATCGTTTCGTCCAGCGCGTGAGGTCTGGGTTGGCCTGGTAGACAACTGCGCGATGACTTGCTTCGAGAGCATCTAAACATGCTGCCAGTTGGGTTTCGCCGGCGAGGTCTTCGGTCGATTCGGACAAATCTAGAGCATATTCAGCCTTGATTGTCTCTCGGTTCACGCGCCGGACCGAGCCCATCCGCGCCAAAGCGTTGGCGAGCAAAGCAGCGAAGTCGTCCGCTGCATTGCTTTCGTCAACCGGGAGCACGGCAACGGTGCGTACGTTGCTGCGCACTGATATTCCGTCGCTGCCTTGGCGTTGGCGCGCCGCCAGCTGCACGGCGATTTGCCGGATCAACGAGGGGTCGGACGCGATCGCACGCTCAAAAGCAGCTGGCGACAGCATCGCTAGCTCGGTATCGCGGATCGCGCGGATCGTCGCCGAGCGCGCTTCGCCGGTGAGCAAGGCGAGCTCGCCGACGCTATCGCCCCGGGAGAGTTCCCGGATCGTTTCCACGCCGCCGTGATTGCCGTCGATAGAGACCCGCAGCCGGCCGGAAAGCACAACGTACATAGAGTCGCCAACATCGCCGGCGCGGAACAAGATTTCACCGCCGGGCAAATGGACGAGTTTCAATTCGGTCAATAGCTCATTGAATGTGGCGGTGTTGAGCGCCGCGAAGAACGGCGTGGCTGAAAGCTCGGCGAGTTTGTCTTGGGGAAACATCTTGCC
>CAYZJE010000373.1:0-2961 GCA_964478485.1 uncultured Syntrophobacter sp.
CTCCTTAGTGGTGTAATCGTCGTTATGCAAAAGGACTTTATAGAGGGGTGGGCGTTTGACCTTTTTTTGGGTCTCGGTGACTAGCCCATGTTCGGATTCGGTTTCCCTGCGGCTCATGACCGATCTTACCTTCCTCGCGACAATTAAACGAAGCCTCTTCGCGGGCGGGGATTTAACCCCGCCGCTTATTTAAATATTGCAAAGGGGATGCTCGCCCCCTTTGGAAACCCCATTTAATTGTGCCCGCCTCAAGAGGCGGGTTTAACATAGAATCTGAATCTAACACGCCGGCGCGCCGAGTCGCAATCCTTGACCCGGCTGATTTAGAAGACGGGGATTACTCCCGCAAAGGCGCAAAGACGCCAAGTTCGGAGTCGTTGTCATTTCGACCGAAGGGAGAAATTTTTCTTAGATCCCTCGCATTCCCTCGGGATGACGGCCCTCGGCCGTCACCTTTGCGCCTTTGCGCCTTTGCGGGATATAATCCGAGACTGACCGGCACGCCGCCAGTAGGCTTTGAGCCGCAGGGCGGTGCGCGAAGCGCACCCTACGAAAACTCGAAGAAGGGGATTACTCTCGCCAAGGCGCAAAGACGCCAAGTTCGGAGTCTTATTTTTTCTTACCTTTGCGCCTTTGCGCCTTTGCGGGAGATATTCCGAATTTAAGTTGCGGCGTCGCCGCGCTAGGCCTTTCGTGGTTAAATCGTAGTTTGTTGTCTTCGCAATCGTGAATGCTATAGTCGAGCCGGTTATGCGGCAAACTTGCCGCGCATTCAACCGGTTAAGCAACCCGCGGGGGGGGTATCCTATGCTTTCCAATAAAGTCAGCGAGATCATGACCACCAATCTGACCACGGCGCCGGTGTCAGCGACCGTGTTTGAGGTGATGGAACAGATGGTCGCCGAGGATGTCGGGCGCATTATCATCGTTGACAATGAGGTGCCGGTCGGGATCTTTACCGAGAAGGACGTCCTTAAGCGCGTCGTCGGCGCGGCTATCGACGGCAAAAAGACCGACATAAAGGGCGTCATGACCGCGCCGATCCGTACGGTGCGCGAAGAGACCCATATCATCGATGCCTTCGCGAGAATGTTCCGCGGCAAATACCGCCACCTGCTCGTGCGCGGCCGCCGTGGCAAGATCATCGGCATCGTTTCCATGCGGCGCATTCTAAATATCGCCGTGGAACTGGGCCAAGGGTTGAGCGACACACGCCGCTTGGGCGACATCGGCGCGGCGCCGCTGGTCTCGTTAGATGAGGCATGCACGGTGCGCGAGACCGTCGCGTTGATGAATGAGCGGGGCGTGAGCGCCGTGATTATCACCGGCGCCGGCAAACCTACGGGCATCTTCACTGAGCGTGACGTGCTCAAACGGGTCGCAACAAAAGCGCTCGATGCCAACGCTACGAAGGTCGGGCAGGTCATGACCGCGCCGCTGCTCACCATGCCGCGCTCGGCTCTCATCGGCGATGTTTTAGCCGAGATGTATCGGCGCGATATCAGGAACATGCCGGTGAGCGGCGACCAAGGCGAATTGCTCGGTCTGGTCGCCATGCCGGAGATCCTGCAGTACGCGCAGGCATTTAATATCGATGAACAGGTGCGGCGCAGCTGGCGCGAAGTCGCCGCAGAGCTCGACTCGGATGATCAGTACACACCGGGGTGATTCGAAAAAGAGTGATTTCCCGCAAAGCATGCCCTGAGCCGGGTCGAAGGGGCGCGAAGGCGCAAAGTTTGAAAACTACGGGAATAGAATCCAGCAATCAATTCTCCGAACTTAGCGCCTTTGCGCCTTTGCGGGAGAAATTCTTTGACTCACTCTGCGGTCGCCGTGTCAGAGCGCCAAAAACCGTTGTCTTTGGAAGGCCATATGTTAAAATCGCCGAGTTGCCAAACAGCTCCAAGGAGGTCGTATTTTGGACACACCGTTGATCAATGATTTAAACATCTGTGTCGCCACTGAGAATGGCTCGGGCAGCGCCTCGTCGAACAACGTTCTTTTCAAGGCAATCTTCAAAATGGGCATTCCCTGTTCTTCCAAGAACATGTTCCCGTCGAACATTCAGGGTTTGCCGACGTGGTACCAAATACGCGCCTCGGCTGACGGCTACCTGAGCCGCAAGGATGTCATCGACGTGATGGTGATGTTCAACGACGCCACGGCGGCCAAGGACATTTACCGTGTCCGCGACGGCGGCATCCTGCTTTACGATGATTCGACACCGCTGGCGGCGAATTTAAAGCGCGACGGCGTTCAATTTGTCGGTTTTCCGGCGAATAAGCTGGTTTCGAAGCTGGTGCCAGCTTCACCCTTGCGCGCCAAGCAGCGCAATATGGTTTACGTCGGCGCTCTGGCTTATCTTTTCGGCATCGACATGTCGGTCATCAAGGCCGTCCTCGAAGATACCTTCGGCAAGAAGCCGGCGGTCATCGAGTCCAATCTGGTCTGCATCGACGCCGGCTACCAGTACTTGAAAGAGCAGGGTGTCAAACAGAACATCGCCCGCCTCGAGCCGATCCCCGACGGCAACAAAGGCAAGATTCTCACCGAAGGCAACACCGCGGCCGCCCTCGGCGCGATCTACGGCGGTGCTTCGGTGCTCTGCTGGTATCCGATCACGCCGTCGAGCTCCCTGGCCGAATCGATGGAATACTACCTGCCGCGGCTGCGTAAACAGCTTGACGGCAAGAAAGCCTACGCGATCGTCCAAGCGGAAGATGAAATCGCTTCGGCGGGCATGGTGGTCGGCGCCGGCTGGGCGGGCGCGCGCGCCATGACTTCGACTTCTGGTCCCGGCGTCTCGCTAATGAACGAGTCCATCGGTCTGGCTTACTACGCCGAGATTCCCTGCGTGTTTTTCATCATCCAACGGGGCGGGCCGTCGACCGGTTTGCCGACCCGAACCCAGCAGGCCGACATCTCGCTCATGTACAACGCCTCTCACGGCGATACCCGCCA
>CAYZJE010000374.1:0-5075 GCA_964478485.1 uncultured Syntrophobacter sp.
GGAGGTCGTTCTTGGGAATATCGATACGCAGCGAGTCATTGACGCCGCCGTCTTTCTGCACGGCGGCAACGGTTTTCGCCCACTCTGCCTCTGATGAGGCGGCGGCATGGAGCTTCGAATGGCTCGTAAGACCGGAAAGTAGCGTCAGCAGCGCGACGAGAACAGTGTGGCTTCGAAAGATCATGTGCGACGACAGTAGGCCATCACGGGCTGATTTCAGGATGCGACGAAGAAAAATCCCCCTTAATCCCCCTTTGTCAAAGGGGGAAAGACTCGACTGAATCCAGTCCCCCTCTTTGAAAAAGAGGGGCCAGGGGAGATTTTCCGTGTTTGAGATTTGCCATTTGAGATTCGCCGCCGCGGCGACGGCGGCGGCGATTAGCTTTCCCGCTGCCAGAGCGTCATGCCCTCAGGCTTGAGCTCCAGCGAAACCTTATCGCCGGACTTGAGACCCTGGGACACCGGTGAAACCAAAACGCGCGTATCAGATCCGAGAGTAACCGTGTACTCATAGCGGTCGCCGAGAAACAGCACCGCCTCCAACCTCGCCTCGACGAAGTTGCTGCGGCCCTCCTGGCGGCTCGCCGACAGGTTGACCTGTTCCGGGCGGATCGCTACCATCACGCCTTGCCCCACGGCGGGAAAGCCGTTGGCGGCGGAAATCACGCTGCTTCTCCGCAAAACCAATTGCGCGGTGGTGGCGCCTTGGACTTCCACGTTCACTTGCTGATCCGACAGCCCGCAGACCTTGCCCGGCAGGAGAAAAGTCTTACCGAGAAAGTCGCGCACGAATGGCGTGGCGGGTTTGAAGTAGACCTCTTCCGGCGTGCCGACTTGTTCGAGCACGCCGAATTTCATGATCGCGATGCGATCGGACAAGCTCAACGCTTCGATCTGGTCATGGGTAACAAATATCACGGTGATGTGAACCCGCTGCTGTAGCGACTTTAATTCCCGGCGCATCTCTTCGCGCAGTTGCGCGTCCAAATTGCTCAGTGGCTCGTCGAGCAACAAGACTTTCGGCGAGAACACCAACGCGCGCGCCAGTGCCACGCGCTGTTGTTGTCCGCCGGAGAGCGCCGGCGCCGGCCGCTCTTCCAAGCCGGCCAGACCGACGAGTCCTAGAACATCCGCGACTTTCTTCTCGGCGTCCCGCCCCTTGATACCGCGCAACTTGAGAGGATAGACAACGTTTTCGAAGACGGTCATATGCGGCCACAGCGCATAGGACTGAAACACCATGCCCATGTTGCGCTTTTCCGGTTTGATGAAAAGATTTTTCTCCGGTGACACCAGGCACTGATCGCCCAGATAGATCGCGCCGCTGTCTGGTTTTTCCAAGCCGCCGACCATGCGCAATGTGGTCGTCTTACCGCAGCCGCTCGATCCCAGCAGCGTGAAAAATTCGCCTTCGGCGATTTCCAGATTGATCCGATTGACGGCCGCTACTTCGCCGAAAGTTTTATACAGGTTTTGAATGCGTAGAAAGCTCACGTGCTTTATACCCTACTCTCCGATATCGCTAGGTAGCTCACACCGTCGAGGATGGCCATCCTCGATCCTCCATCCTCTATCCTCGACGAGAAATCCGACCACTGGCTTAGCCTTGTCGTCAGTCCGCCCGGATGCCGACTTTCAGACCGAATGACCGCGCCACCATCGCCACACCCAAAGTCATCAGCATAATGAAAATAACCGTGATGCTGGCGACTTCACGGTAGCCCGCCGCCACCTGGTCCAAAGCCAACAGCGACAAAGTGCGGGTTTCCGATGTCGCCAAGAGAATAATGCTGGAAGTTTGCTGCGACGCGAACATGAACTTGAGCACGGCGACCAACACCATGGTTTGCGCCATCAAGGGAAAAACCACTTTGAAGTAGGTGCGCCAGAAGCCCGCGCCGGACATGCGCGACGCCTCTTCCAACTCGTTGCCCAGTTGGACGAAGTTGGCTTTCAAGATTTGCGTCGAAAGAGTGATGCCGCCCAAAACCGACGCGATCACGAGCAAGAAAAGCGTGCCGTAAAAGGGCCGGAAAAACGGCGTGCCGAGAAACATCCATAAAAGACCGAGTCCCGTAAGCACGCCAGGGATCGCCGACGGCAGCCAACAGATCGAATCCAGAATCCCCCGGCCGGGAAATTTAGTGCGCACCAAAACATAGCCCACCAGCGAAAAGAAAAACGCGCCGAAAATCGCCGCGCTGAAGGCAATGATCAGCGTGTTCTGCAGTCCCTGAAGGATGCGCGGATCGGTGAGCGCCATTCTCCAGTATTCCATAGTCCAAGTTTTCGGCAAATTGAAAAACCCGAAACGGGTCATGAAGCTGCCAGCGAACACGCTCAAGACCGGTACGATGTCTAAAATAAACACGATGAAGCCGACGAACAGAGTAGCGGGCATGCGCCAGACGCCGAGATCGACGATTTTCGGCTTGAACTGGCCGGTAACCGTGGTGAACTGCCGGCGTGCGATCAGCCGGCGCTGAATCGGGATGAAGGCGACAAGGAAAATTAAGATCACGCTGCCCAACGCCGCCGCCTGGTTCACCAGCGGCGGTTCCTGGCGCGCCAGATCGACGATCTTGGTGGCGTAAACGTAAAATCCCCAGGGCACGCCGAGCAGCAATTCGGTTTCAAAGCTGCTGAAGATACGGATCACGCTGAGCAAGAACACCACGATGATCACCGGCGTCATTGCCGGAATGGTGATTCGTAACAACGTCGTGAAAGGGCTGGCGCCGGACATCCGGCTAGCCTCCTCCATCGACGCGTCCATGCGCCGGAACGCCGGCGTCAACAGCATGACCTTGGTGGAAATCCCGTTGGCCACCACATGCGCCCAGATGATTCCGGAGAAGGAATAAATGTCGAAGTTGAGACCGCTGAGGAACGGAATGCCTTTCAGCCAGTTGTTGATCAGCCCCGTGCTCGGATCGAGCAGCAGCATCCAGCCGAAGGTCGTCGCCAGATTGGGCAAGATGAAGGAAATCCAAAAACCGAACTCGAAGACATTGGCGCCATAAATATTAGTTCGCGCCAATAACCACGAGATGAAGATTCCCGACGGCAAGGCGATTATTTGCAACACGATGCCGATTTTGACGCTGTTCCAGAGCGCGCGCCATATCCCTGGTTCCGCGAAGGCTTGGCGCCATGCGCCCAGGCCGTAGACCTCGGGCTCGGCGATGGTCGCGGTGTTGAAACTGTTGACGACGATCAGCGTCAAAGGATAGAGCACATAGAATCCCATGAAGCCGATCAGCACGGTCATGATCGCCGTACCGCCATCGAGCGGCGGCAACCAGGATCGCACCTGGGTTGCTGCGCTAAAGGTCTCTGTCTTTGCCATAGGTTTTGACCCTCAATCGGTCAGCGCGTTTTTATCTTTTCACAAGGACAAGATCAAGAGAAATTAAACAACCCTCGACTACAAGCTGAGGGATTTTGAATTTGTCGACTTGAAGTCGACTTTCTATTGATCGTCATTCCCGCGAAAGCGGGAATCCAGGCGAGGGCGGGTCGCGACCCGCCCCACATTGGAAAACCTGGATGCCCGCGTGCGCGGGCATGACGGAACTCCTCTTCGCCTGAAGGCGAGGGATTGAAACGATCCCCGAAAGGGACATAAAGACATTTACTTCCCGACGCGCTCCACTTCGTCCAACACCGGGCTGTACTTAGTCGCGCCGCCCTGTCGGCGCGGGCCGGCGCGAAAACTGCCGCTGTTAAGCTTGGCGTCTTCCAGCCGCAGCTTGATTGAAACGTTCTTCGCCGGATCGCGGAACACATTGATCGGGTCCTCGGCGGCCTGAATTTTTTCCATTTGTTCCTTCAGTTGGCGGCGGTAAAGGATGATGCCTTTGTCGGACAGCCCCAACGCTTCTTTGGTCCGATCGGCAACGCCGCCCTGAGTCACCCACGCAATCATATCCTCGCCGCTGTTGTTATCGAGCAGCGACCAGTCTGGCTCACCGGTCGCATCGACGCCCGGTACCGGCACTTTGTAGAAAGGAATGATTTCCTGCGGCGCCATGCCGGCGGACCGTTGATAGCAGGTGTACCACAGGTGCAGAGTATTTGTGTCGTCGATCGGCACGCGGATCTGGAAAGTCGGCCGCTGCGTGCTGCCGCTGAGAAGTATATTCGGGAACAGCACCGGATGGCCCACCTGCCAATCTTCATTTTCTTCAGTCTCGCCTTCGAGCATGCGAGTCTTGATGATGCCATGCTCGAACTCGCGGAAGTTGATCATCTTGTGGCTCACCGGCTGGCCCTTGAACTCCGTCCGTCCTAAGCGCTCTTGAACGTAATTGAAAAAATGCTGATGCAGCCACTCGACATGCACCGGGTCGAGCGAGTTCTCCATGATCTGCAACCAATTGCACGGCACGATGGCAGCGCCAATATCGCGCAACACGCCGTCGCGCACGAACAATTCCCAACGCGGCAGCAGCGGCGCCGGCTGCGGGCCAAGGTAAGCGAAGATCAATCCGCCCAGCTCTTCGACCGGATAGGCCGGCATGCGGACGCGATCCTTGAATGTGCTGTTGGGATCTTCGGCGGTCTCATAGGGCTGCTCCAGACACTTGCCGTCGCGGCCATAAAGCCAGCCATGGTAGGCGCAGCGCAAGCCTTCCTTGTCGGGAATGCCGAGCACCATGGACATGCGCCGGTGCGCGCACTGCGGACCAATCAGACCTGGACGGCCTTGTTTGTCGCGATAGAGCACCAAATCCTCGCCCAACAGCCGTACCGCCTTGGTCGGCCGCTCGATAAGCTCCGATGACGCCGCCACCGGATACCAGTAGCGCCGCAACAATTCCCCCATCGGCGTCCCAGGTCCCACCTGGGTCAGCTGTTCATTTTCTGCTTGGCTCAACATCGCTCACCTCGCTAATTTATTGATCCGATCTTCACCACGAAGGAGGACACGAAGCATCGGCAGGGCAACCACGCGGGATTGCCCCGACAAATCCAATCTCTTTTTTTGCGCTCTTTGCGCCCTTTGCGGCTAATCCATCCGATTCTCGATTTAGGGGCGGTCCCGACCGCCCCCTACTTTGCGCCCTTTGCGT
>CAYZJE010000375.1:0-3599 GCA_964478485.1 uncultured Syntrophobacter sp.
CGCGCTGCTCGAAAAGAGCCTGAAGGGCGGGATGGTCGTGGTAGGCGGATTGAATCTCGGCGGTTCCATCGAACCCGTGTTCAACGCCGCCACTTTAGTTGAAATCGCCGTCGAAAAAGGCGCGGCGCATGTCCTGATGCCCATCAGCGCCCGCAAGCAGCTGAACGACTTGCCCGACGACGTGCTGACTAAAGTCACCTTGTTCTACTACAGCGATCCGCGGGATGCGTTGATAAAAGGGTTGGCGGAGTGAGCAAGCGATCTCTTCCCATATCTGTTCCGATAACACGGGAGGAATTTAATAAGCTCCGGCAATTACAGATAAAATTTCGCTGGGACTGGCCAGCAGCTTTTAGTGCAAATGAACATGGTCACATTTGGCCCTACATTACACCTGGGTATACTACCGAAGAGAATCGTTTCGCTATGCGTGGGGAGTTGGATCTTCTGGACTATCTCGCGGATGAATATATTAGCATTCGCCCCGAGGGCGGGCGGTTTTTTATCGATGAGACTGGAGCTTACTACAGCCACTTCTCAAGGCACGTACAATTCGCAGAGTTTGTGTTCGTAAGCCAATCAGGAGTCGCCCATCGCAAGTCGCGGCGAGCGTTAGGGCCGGGACGAACTACGGAACAACGCGAGCGACACGACGACGGCGTTTGTGATGAAAGCCGCTGTCCGTTCTGTGCCGACGAACGACTTCGTGGGTAAAAGATAATTCTAGAATGAAGACCGTCTAAATTTCTGCAAGCCTTGCGGATATACTTTGTGACAGAATAGTTGAAACGATAAAGGCGCGGCTGGAGTCGCCATAAGAAGTCGTGATGGATGCCAATCAGAGAGCGCCCATGAGGTGAAAAATGACTTGGATTGAACAATCGGCTCACGTACAAATTCGATACTGCCCCTCCGACTGCTTGCACTCCAGTTTTGGACAATGAGGAGTTATTTATGAGCCCCGGGCTCGATAGGCGACGGCGTGCAACGACAAGAAATTAGACACCTGAGCGATTATCAGAAAGAATGGAAGCGTCTAATTCCATCTCTCCGGAAGTATGAACTTGAACCAGTCAAATTTCTTTCTATACCCGGCGACGCTCCAAAGGATTTCATTACAGACTCCGAGTACCGCCCTGGTCACAGAAGCCGCCGGCAACGCCGCGAAAGCTACATCGCGAAAGTCGGATCGAAGTTTTACCCAAACGAATCGATTACTGAGCAGTTAGCTACGCACATCGGGCAAGCATTCGAGCTAGACATTGCCGTTTCGAAACTACGCATGATCGATGGCCAGGTCCGATTCATGAGCAAATATTTCCTCGACCGCCAGAACGAGCAGCTAACCCACGGGGCGGAAATATTCGAGCTTTGTCTGGGTAAAGAAAACTACCAAGAACTGGCTGACAAAAAATCAGAAAAGGACTTTTTCACGTTTCAAATGACGGCCGAAGCGATCAAAATCACTTTCCCGGATTTTCACGAAAAAATCATGGCCGGTTTTGTAGAGATGCTCGCTTTTGATGCATTGATTGGCCACAATGACCGCCATCCGTACAACTGGGGGGTTATCGTACCGATTCGCAAAAGTAAACCGCCCAGATTTTCGCCGGTTTTTGACACGGCGCGCGCGCTATTTTGGAACAATCCGGAGAGGCGAATAAATCTGATGTTGAATAACGACGCCCAACTTGACGCCTACATAAATGGCTGCTCCCCTCCCATTGGTTGGGACGGCGAAGAGGGTGTTGCTTTCTTTCGTTTAATGAGTTTAATTGCAAACTCTTCTGCCCGGTACCGAAGACTGATCGAGAAGTTTTTGAATGCGGCTGCACTGGAGAATACCTTTAGAATTCTTGAAAAAGAGTTTAAGCTGTTAATGAGTCCCGAGCGGCGCGAGCTCATTAAAAGATGCCTGAAACGTAGGCAGCAGATGCTTAAGGAATCGTGCCGAATGTGACGAAAAGCGAAAGGAGGGACCGATAAAATGGACATCATTGACGTTTTTAGAGAATGGCTGGGGATGCGAAAATCAATGGTAGCCCCACTAGATAAGAAGGTCAGGTTTCTCCTCAAATACGGTGATTTACCGGTCGGCACCTTGTCCGTAGACGACGGGGTCTGGAAATTCGAGTATTCGGAACAATACAAGCAGAGTACGTCTTTTCGCCCTTTAGTTGAGTTTCCAGACATGGATAAGATTTATGAAAGTAAGGAGCTTTGGCAGTTTTTTGCCTCGCGGATTCCCAGTCCCGAACAGCCAGAAGTGGAAGAGATCCTAAGGCGTGAGCAAATTTCGGAAGATGATTCTGTTGCCCTTCTAAAACGATTTGGAACCAGAACAATTTCCAACCCCTTCCAACTCGAAGCATCCCTATCAAGCTGACCCGTAGAGCGGGCTAAGCTTTTGAACGGCGGAAACGGACTCGGCGCAGTTTCTTTTCCAACGCTACTAAACGGCCGTCCTTTCCTGTACCGCCTCCAGATTTCAGCGACACAGGGCGATGGTCAAATCTTTACTTAAGGCGTACGTGCGAAGTGTGGGGTTCGACTTTTGCGACTCAAGTTTCTTAGCGTCGGACATTTCCTTTTATGCGCGCTGTTAAAAGATCCGGTGAAACGGCCCGATAAATCTCTTTTCCTCTGACCAATCTACAATTGCGAATATAACCCGCCGATAGGCGCCTTTGAAATTATTTTGCAGTGCGCGCTCAAACAGTCCGGCGATTTCATTGGCGTCGTTACCACTCAATCACCCACTGAGTGAATTTGGACAGTTTCCCCGCACGCTCTCTGTGAATCACGGTACAGGCAGATTCGACGGTTTTAGGTGTGATGACCGCGTCCGTCATGATTTCGTAGAGGGTGTTGATGGCGAGAGGGAGATGCTTGTCGAAAATATCAATTTGATAACCCGTCTCGGTTGACGCTGTGTATGCGTTCCAAGCTCGGCCATGATCTTCAATCAGGCGCTGAGTTCAACTGCGCCGTGTTTGGACGTGTATCGATTGGCACAGGGTCGGACCAAGGTAACGTATCGAGTTGGCGAGATAAAATCTCCATTACGAGTTGGCCCAGACGCTTAGCGGTGCCCTTTTGCAGGTAAAACATACGCCCTAAGAGAGCGCAAAGTCTCGGAGCTAGCGGAGGAGTTGAAACTTACGGTGGTGATTTGCGCAGCGAAAATAATGCGCTAAGACTGAAAAACACTATCACCTGGGCGAAAAACTATGAAAGCACTGATCTATAGCCTGGTCCGACCCGTGGCCGCGTGGTTTGTGGCCGCGTGGTTTTAGAGAGAGCGTGCGTTGCGCTGAGCAGAATCTCTACACGCGAGCGAAGAGTTTAGTCGGCGACCGCGATCCACGATCCCACGAGTTCTCTGCCCAATTGCGCGCCTTCGACGCGGCGAAGAGCGGTTCTGCCTTGGGGGTCGCAGCTTTATTAGCGCTCTGTTCCGCGCTGCTCGAAAAGAGCCTGAAGGGCGGGATGGTCGTGGTAGGCGGATTGAATCTCGGCGGTTCCATCGAACCCGTGTTCAACGCCGCCACTTTAGTTGAAATCGCCGTCGAAAAAGGCGCGGCGCATGTCCTGATGCC
>CAYZJE010000376.1:0-8938 GCA_964478485.1 uncultured Syntrophobacter sp.
TCGCCGACGTTGTAACAAGACATGACGGCATTACCGAGCCGCCCTAGCGGCTTCAGGCCGAGCAAATCGCCGTAGAAATCTTCCGCCTCTTTTAGGTTATTCACCGGAATCGACCAGTGCGTGACGCCTTCGATCTTAAATCGTCCCATGATGGCCTCCTTCGACATTCGCGTAGTAACACAAACGAGAATCGAACGTTACTTCTTTTATCGCCCGCTAACTATGAGCCTCATTAGCGCGATATCCCGCCTTCGCGGATCAATTCATCGAGCAGTGTCTCGTCGATAAACTGCGCTGCGCTGATCGGCCGCTCGATCTTCTGCGCGGCGCGGGCGAAGTCGACGAGGAGTTGATAGGCTTCCACGCGGTTTTTGCCGTCGGCGCTTAAGAGTTCGAGCAGTTGTTTGTACGCCAACCCGGCGATCTCTTGGTCCATGCCAAACTCTCGCACTATCATCTGCGTGGTGTCCGCTCGATTCTCGCGAATGAAATTCATCGCGCGCAGGGAAGCACGCAGGAATCGTTTGACCATTTGCGGCTGCTTCTTGATCTTGTCGGCATGCACGACCAGCGCGGTCCCAGGAACGTCGACGTAATCGCGGGTGACGGCAATTTTTGTGAAGCCGTCTTTCTCCGCGCGCAGACTGTGCGGCGCGCTCAACATCGACGCTGCGATAGACCCGGATTTTAATGCAGCGTAGCGCTCTGGCGTCCCGCCCATATTAAGAATGATAAAGTCGCGCTCCGGCGACATGCCGCTTTGCACGATGATTTTTCTGAGCAGCGTGTCGACCAAGCCGCCGGGGTTGAGCGAACCGATGGACTGGCCCTTGAGCTGTGCCAGGTTTTTATACTTCGGCTGGGCATAAAGCGCCTGGTCGACAAAGGCGTTCATGCTCATCACGACGCGCAGCGGCGCGCCGGCAACGAACGCCGTGACCGCCGTCGTGCTGCCGGTGCCGAAATCGGCGTCACCGGTGAGGAGCGCCTTGATGTCGATGCCCCCGCGCATGTAGACGGCGCTGACGCTCAAGTTTTCTTTTTGATAGAAACCCCTTCTTTGCCCGGTGTCCAAGATCGGAAAGTTGGTAATAGACTTGCTCGGATAGCTGACGACGACTTTGTCGGCGGGTGTTTGCGCTGGAACCTGATACGCGCTTGCGCCGAGGAGCATCAGGGCGAACAAAGCGATATGAATTATTCTAGTCATCGTCGGTCTCTAATCGCTGGATGGAAGAGTCGATCCGAATGGTATGCTCGGTATGGCTCCTCCCGTGGCGTAACGGCCGCGAGTTAAAGTTGTGATTTTTCAATCAAGGTTGAATTTCGTTAGCTCCTCTTCGCGCAAACCCACTTGAAGATACTCCCTAATCTTCACGAACCATTTAACTTTAGGCGCGTACCATTGTTCCGTAACCAGCCTGCCGCTATCCGATCCGTAGGTTTCGATCTTAAATGCTTCGAAGTTTCCGGCTGGCACTCTGATTTCTTCTGCACTGGCAATCACTTTGACGTACGCCAGTTTATCAGATGATTTTTGGGCGGGATTTTCTCTGACAAAGGCGGTTTTCCATTCCTTGCCAGTTTCGAGGGGCCATGAGAAGAACTCATGAGCAGCGCTTCGTCTGGTGGCAATCTGGCCTTTTGTCGCGGTCGCCAATAAACCCAGGTTGTCCTTGATGTGAAAGTTCTCGCTATCGCCAGCTTTCAGTATGTAGGCTGGCTGACCCTCAAAGATTTCTTCTCTGACGAGATCTCTGGCTAGCACGCCGCTCCTGCCTGGGGCTTTCCACGCATAATGCCACTGATGGCCAATTTTCCAATCGGGTTTTTCAGCTTTGCCGTCTGTTCGAGTCGGCGTACGGCTCTCGCTGACCGCCGCCTTGAACTCTTTTTCAAACTGATTCCAAGACACGCCAAAATTTGTCTGAAAGTCCTGGGTAGCAAAATATTTCCGCAATTCCGCAACTCCACCTCTTGATAAAAGATTGTCGACAGCCAAAAAGGCGAATCGGTAAGTTAGTATGGCGCCGTTGGGATGATTTGCCCATACGCTCCACCGGTTGGATTCGTCCAACTCTGACAGCGCCGGCAGAGATGCGCGCTGTCGCCTAACTTCGAGGATTGCTCGGTGCACAGTCGTAGAATAATCTTGCCACCCCAGATGGTGCAAAACCTTCGCCGCCACCCATTCTGCGAATCCTTCTCGAAGCCATTGTGAGCCGCGATGGAGGGATGAGAACACATACTCAATGTTGTGCGCGTACTCGTGCGCTAACGTCCAGACTAACGCGCTCCAAGGCCGGCCCCGCGCTTTCTCCATGTTGACATGGAATCTGTTTTCTTCCGCCACGGCGATAGCGAACTGTACGGTGGCTGCAGGAAGCCGTCGGCCAGACCTACCCGCGTTTGCGGCGAAGGAGTTGGTATCAGGATGGAGATGTATATAGAGGGGCTCGACCAACGGGAGTCCGAGATCTTTGCTGGTGACGGTGATAACGGCGGCCATGGCGTCTTCGACGGTTTTGATCTCCGATGGAGACTTGGGCCTAAAACTGGTGGGGTTCGAGATCGAGATCGGCGGAGGCAGCTGAGCATAGCTGCGATTGAACGTCCATAAGGACGGCAGGATCGCGAAGAGTACAGCGATGTAGCCACGCATCGTCGACATGGCTGAAATATAGCCCCTGGACATTCTCTTGTACAAGGCGAATCCCGAGCGGGTTCATGCGTGGAAATAAGCGAAGAGGTCGCGACCTATCGATCACTACGCGGTTGGAAACAGCAGAGCGGTCGCCATGACGGTTCAGGTCGACACTAAGCTTTTAAAGAGCGAGAAAAAAGAAAAAGCCTCCGCCCAGGTACAGCCCTTTTGAAGTGAACGGAGTTACCATTGCCCAATGCCTAATGCCTGCTGCCTAGTTCGTTCCTTCCGTCTTCCTGATCAACTCCCACAGCTTCGGCGCGGTGTAGGGCATGTCGACGTGTTCGATGCCAAGCGGGGCGAGCGCGTCCATCAGCGCATTGGCCACCGACGGTGGGGCGCCGTTGGTGCCGCATTCACCGACGCCTTTTACGCCCAACGGATTGAACGGATTGGGCGTGATGGTTTCGCCGAGTATCATTGGCGGCATGTCGCCGGCGCGCATGATCGCGTAGTTCATGAACGTGCCGGTTTGCACTTGGCCATCGTCGCTATAGAGCATTTGCTCGCGCAGCGCCTCGCCAAGTCCTTGAGCGACGCCGCCGTGAATTTGTCCCTCGACGATCATCGGATTGATGACCACGCCGCAGTCGTCGACCATCACGAGTTTTTCGATGGTGAACTTGCCGGTCTCGCGCTCGATGCTAACCAGCGCGATATGCGTGCCGAAGCCCCAAGCTTCGCGCTTAGGATCGAAGAAGGAAGTTTCTTGCAGACCGATTTCCATTCCCTTCGGGACTCTGCCACCGTAGGCAGCGCCGGCGATCTGGCGCCAACTGATTTTTTTATCAGGCACGCCTTTGACGGCGAAACCGCCGTCGGCTTGGACGATGTCTTCCGGTGCGGCTTCAACCAAATGCGCGGCGATGCGCCGGCCTTTGTCGACGACTCGCTCTGCCGCAGTGGCGAGGGCGCCGCCGCCGACCACGGCGCTTCGGCTGCCGAAAGTGCCGGTGCCCTGCTGGCTGACATGAGTGTCGCCGTGAAGAATCGTCACATGCTCCATCGAGGTTTTCATCAACTCCGCGGCGATTTGCGCCCATGAAGTTTCATGCCCTTGGCCGTGGGAGCTTGAGCCGGTGAGCACGGTGATCTCGCCGGTGCGCTCGACGCGCACGGTGCCGCTTTCGAATCCCGCGCCGCCGCTCGGTTCGACGAAGGTCGAAAAGCCGACGCCGACCAATTCACCCTTTTTTCGCCGATCGTCGCGCTGGCGCAGTAGTTCATCGTAGTTGGAAATTTTGAGCGCTTCGCGGAGCGGCTTTTCGTAATCGCCGGAATCGTACTCGACGCCGGTGCCCGTCGTGTACGGAAACTGATCGGGTTGGATAAAATTCTTGCGGCGAATCTCCAGGCGGTCCATGCCGAGGTCAGCGGCGGCTTTGTCGAGCAGCCGCTCGATGTTCAACACCGACTCGGGCCGCCCGGCGCCGCGATAGGGACCGGTCGGGCAAGTGTTGGTGAATACCGAGACGATCTCGACGCGGCAGTCTTTGATCTGGTAGCTGCCGCAAGCCATTCCCATCATGCGCTGAGGCGGGCCGGCGGTGCTGGAGTGGAGATAGGCGCCAAGGTTGGCGACGACTTTTACTTTCAAACCGAGAATTTTGCCGTCTTTTCTAAGTGCCATCTCGGAGGTCATCGCTTGATCGCGCCCTTGGATCGTCGTGAGAAAATCTTCGCTGCGGGTGGCGACCCATTTGACTGGCTTGCGCAACTTGAGCGCGACATGGCAGGCGACTATGTCTTCGCGATAGACCGGGCCTTTGCTGCCGAAGCCGCCGCCGACATCGGGCGCGATTAAATGGATCTTATGCTCGGGAAAGCCGAGCACGCCCGCGATCTCGGCGCGGGCGCGATGCGGGCCTTGGGTCGACAGCCAGACGGTTAAATTTTTGCCGAAGGGATCAGGTTTCGCAACCACGCCGCGCGGCTCCATCGCAAGAGCCACCTGGCGCGGGCTGGCGATATGCATGGTGAAAACATGATCAGCGCTGGCGAAGGCCTTGTCCACGTCGCCGCCATTTTTCGTCAGTGTGTAGCAGATGTTGCTGTCGAGATCCTGATGCGCCAGCGGCGCGCCGGGTTTGAGCGATTCCTCGGCATTGGACACGCCTTGCAACGCTTCATACTCGACTTCTATGGCATGAGCTGCGTCTTCGGCTTGCGCGCGAGTTTTCGCTACCACGGCGGCAACCGGCACGCCAACGCAGTGCACCGCGCCGCGCGCCAGCACCGGATGCGCGGGGATTTTCATATTCGGCAGGACCTGCGACGGCGCAAGGTTTAATTTTTCACTGAGATCGTTTCCAGTGACGACTAACTCAACGCCGGGCATGGTCTTGGCTTTGCTGGTGTCGATGGAAACAATCTTCGCGTGCGGGTACGGGCTCCGCTGAAATGCTAAATAAAGCATGCCGGGCAAATTGATATCGTCGGTGTAGCAGCCTTTGCCGGTGATCAGCG
The DNA here is from genome assembly GCA_964478485.1 of uncultured Syntrophobacter sp. Classification (GTDB taxonomy): domain Bacteria; phylum Desulfobacterota; class Binatia; order UBA9968; family UBA9968; genus DP-20. Next base: position 5,171 of record CAYZJE010000376.1, read on the forward strand.
GCGGATCTTCGACTCGTTTGGGCGATGCGCCGATGAGTCCGGTGGGTTGGTGGTCCGTGGTCATGATGTTCTGTCTCCGTCTTACCTCCTCTCCCTTTGGGAGAGGATTGAGGTGAGGGCGCCGAATGGATTGTACCCCTCACCCTTTTGCCCTCACCCTAGCCCTCTCCCGCAAGGGGAGAGGGAATAATTAATGCGAGTGCTATTTTGCAGCCCGTTCTACTGCCGCTTCGATCGCTTTGCGCGCGTAGATGGTGGCGACATGGCGTTTGTACTCGACGCCGGCGTAGGAATCTTCCACGGGGTCGGTTTCTTCGGCGGCCTTCGCCGCGGCCGCGGCGATCACTTGCGTCGTTAGGGGCTTTCCTTGCAGCTCCAGTTCTGTCGCGATGGCGCGGCATGGGCCGCTGCCTAAGCCGCCGATCGAAATGCGAGCGGCGGTACAGGAGCCGGAAGCTTGGCGCGTGATTAACGCACCGGCACTTACAACCACGTAGCCGGAGGCGGGGTGCGGCAATTTCGCATACGCTGTGCCGGTGCCGGCGGCAGGAATCGGCACGCGGATCTCCGTGAGAATTTCGTTGGCGTTCATCGCCGTCGTGTAAAAGTCGGTGAAAAAATCGTCGGCGGAGATGGCGCGGTTGCCCGATGACGATTGCACGACGAACGTCGCGTTGAGAGCGGTCAGGATTACTGGCAAATCCGCCGCGGGGTCGGCGTGGGCGACGCTGCCGCCGATGGTGCCGCGGTTGCGCACTTGCACATCGCCGATCACCGAAGCTGCTTCGGCCAGGCCGGGCACATGTTTACGCACGAGATCGGATGATGCGACATCAGTGTGAACGGTGAGGGTGCCGATGATCAGATGATTTCCCTCGGCGCGCACGCCACGCAGTCCGGGCACGGTGCCGAGATCGATTAACATTTGCGGCGATTGGAGCCGAAGCTTCATCGCCGGAATTAGACTATGGCCGCCGGCGAGCAGTTTTCCTTCTTCGCCATGCTTGGCCAGAAGTTGCAGCGCTTCGTCAACCGAGCGCGCCGGGACATAGCCGAAATTAGCGGGAAACATTTTCGCCTCCCATCTTTCCTTCTCTCGCCTGTCGCTTTGTGCCTATGGGCTTTTTCAGTTCGTGGTTCTTGCGATCTTCCATCCTCGATCCTCCATCCTCGACTTTTCTTATCCCTTCATTTTTTCAGCCGCCCATTTGATCGACTCGACGATGTTGACGTAGCCGGTGCAGCGGCAGAGGTTGCCTTCGAGGGCGTGTTTAATTTCGTCGTCGGTCGGATTTGGATTCGTTTCCAACAAATGCACCGCGGTCATGATCATGCCGGGCGTGCAGTAGCCGCATTGCAGTCCATGCTTTTCGCGAAAACCTTCCTGCACCGGATGGAAGGTGTCGCCGCTGGCTAGACCTTCGATGGTTTTCACTTCCGCGCCGTTGGCTTGTACTGCAAGAACCGTGCAGGACTTCACCGCGCGGCCGTTTAGATGCACCGTACAGGCGCCGCACTGGCTAGTGTCGCAGCCGACGTGAGTGCCGGTTAGATTCAAATGCTCACGTAAAAAATAAACCAGCAGCGTGCGCGGTTCGACCACGGCATCGTGCTTGACGCCATTGACCGTAATGCTCACCGGAAGCGCTGCGTATTGGGCCTCAGCAGCCATGCTTGTCATTCCTCCGTTAGTAGGTTGGTAGAACTGATCTCGCACCAGGCGTTGCCGTTAGATGCAACAACCCGGCACAGAGAAGCGCAGTCCGCACAGTCATATAACGAGATGAACGCTGTCTCAAGAGATCGAGTGATGGAAACAATTACGGCGACGGGTCGACGGCGAATTGCTCTTGCTCTCGCACCATGGGTTTGCGTAGAATCGGCGGCTATATGGCAAGCAACACATCGGTCGTCCCGTATGAGCGAATCAACCGATCAATCTTGGTAATTCGCGGACAGAGAGTGATGCTGGATGCGGATCTCGCCACGCTCTTCAACGTGCCAACTAAAGCTCTAAATCAGGCCGTGAAGCGTAATCTCACGCGGTTTCCGAAGGACTTTATGTTTCAATTGACCGCTGTCGAAAAGGCCGAGGTGGTCACAGTTTGTGACCACCTCCAACAGCTCAAATTCTCACGGACTCTACCCTTTGCATTCACCGAGCACGGAGCCGTTATGTTAGCCAATGTTTTAAATAGCCCAACGGCGGTCAGTGTGAGCATTCAGATCGTTCGGGCTTTCATCAAACTTCGGCAAACGATCGCATCGCACAAAAATTTAGCTCGTCGCATCGATCAACTTGAAGAAAAGTATGAATCACAGTTCAAATACGTTTTCCAAGCGATTCGCCAGCTCATGACGCCACCGGAATCCACGAAGCGAAAGATCGGCTTTCTTGCGCGCGAACGGCCTGCCCGATACGGCAAATCGAAACCGTCAAACCGATAGAGCCAATTGTTTTTCGCCGCCGGCGATCGCTTCTACGACTGCTTTTCGTTCGACTGAAGCGCATCGAGCGCTTGCTGCACGAGTTTGCGGCGCAGTGCTTTTTCGTCGGTCGGCGCTAGCTTAGCGTCGCCGGTGACGTGGATGATTCCGTTGCCCAGAACGACGCGGTTGGAGCCGACCATTTTGGCGATGGGCAGCGCCGAAGTAATTTGCACCACTGGGATGCCGGCTTTTTCGAGTTCAGTTGTGATCGCAGCGCCGCTGCGAGTGCTGGTGCCTCACGTGGAGGTGAGGATCACTGCGTCGACGCCGTCTCTTTTTATTTTCTCGACCATCTCGCGGCCGAGCCGGCGTGTGTTCGAAAGCGGATTGGAGCGGCCGCAGGTGGAAAGGAATTCGTCGTGCAGTTTGCCGATGACGCCGTTTTTTTCCATTTCGCGCAGAGCATCGAGGGGCACGAGCCGGTCCGGACTTTCTTGGACAAATCGCGTGTCGTAGCCGCCGTGGGAAACTTCGTAGTCAGCGGCGCACAGGTCGTCGCGTCCGGCGATGTTATAGGAGCCCCAGCGCGTCGCCGCGGTTCCTTCGATGCGATCCGGGTTGCCTTTCGGCACCAGACCGCCGTCGGTGATCAGCATTACTTTTGCCTTCGACATGTCTTTGATTCGCGCCGGCATTGGCACCGGCGCGAAGGTCGTCGCCGGCATTTCCGATTCAAAGCTTTCGCCGTGCATTTTCGCCAGCAGCATGTCCACCAGCCGGGTCGCGGCCTTTTTTTCCACCAGTTGGTCGCGCAGCCAGCCGCGCCGCAGATAGCCTTCTTGATGCGGCAGGCCGATCGGTTCTTTGGCGGCAAGTTTGTTGCCGAGCTTGGCCATGCTTTCCAACACGCCGCGCATTTTCGTGATGCTGGTGCCGGAGTCGACGATGTAAAGCGCGTCGCGGTGCAAATCGACGCCGGGATTCTCTTCGCTCATGGCGCTCAGCGCCGGGATGCCGAGATCGGTTTGCACCGCGCGGCAAAGCGCGCCGGCGGCCATGCCGTAGCGGCCGGCGTCGAAGCAGGGTCCGGCGACGAAAAGATCTGCTCCCGTGTCACGAACTTTCGCCAACGCCGCGGCGGTTACGTCGGCTTGATGCTCGACGGCGTAGTTGTCACCGCAGATGATGGTCAGCACGATGTGCGCGCCGTCGCCTAACAATTGCTCTAAGAGTATACCTGGGCCGACGGCGCCGTCACGAAATTCCAACCCTGTGCCCGCATGCTCTTCCGCGCCGATGCCGCCGAAAAACTGATTTAAGTAATGAGCGATGCGCATG
>CAYZJE010000377.1:0-2285 GCA_964478485.1 uncultured Syntrophobacter sp.
TTAAGCCGGCTCTTCAACCAACGTGGGCGATTCCTTAGCGTCCTCGCGGATCGCCAGCACGACGAGATTGGCGACAAAAACGGTGCCGGCGAGAAAGTAGAAGGCGGTGAGGATGCCCCAGCGGTCGGCAATCAGACCGCAGAGCCATGGCGACATCGAGCTTAGCAACGATTGTGAGCCCGAAAAGAAACTCACCGTGCTGCCGCCCACTTCCTTGGGACTCAAATCGAGCACCCAAGCCCAGATGACCGGACGCACGGCGTAGAGAAAAAAGCCGAGCGCCGCCAGTCCGGATATGAATAGCCAGTTCAAGCGAAAGTAAGCGAGAATGAAAAGAACCACGCTGGTCGAAAGCAGACCGGCGCTCAGCACGCGCTTTCTGCCGCTGCGGTCGGAGATGCTACCGGCGATCGGCGTGCCGATCAGGCCCGCGGTCTGAATGACGGATAGGTAAAGTCCCGCCAGCGCGCTCGACAGACCGAGGTCGTTGGTCAAATAAATTGGCAGAAACGTGTGCAGTCCCTGTTGGGTCATGGAACGCATCCCCGCGACCAGCACGAGCAGCAAAATACTTGGGTTTTGCGCCAATCTTTTCATGCCGGAAAGATATTCCTTGGCGGACAGGCCCTTTTTTGCTGCGACGCGCGCATCCAGTTTGCCGAAGAGAAACTTCCACAGAACGAAGGCGATCACGATACCGGGAATCAAATTGATGAACAGAACCGTTCTCCAGGACAGATAGAGCAACAGGACCCCAACGAAAAGCGGCGCGATGCTTTCGCCGACGTTCGGTCCCATGGCGTGGATCGCGATGGCGAAGCCGCGCTTGTCGGGATATTTTTCCGATAGCGTCGAGATCGCCGCCGGGTGCCAGAGATAATTACCGACGCCGACGAACGCCATGAATAAGGCGATCCAAAAATAGTTTTGGCTGATGCCCACGAGGAAGTAGGGCACGCCGGTGGCGATTAACGCGAGCCCCATGAGCAGCGCTTTTTTGCCAATCAGGTCGACCAGCATGCCGGCTGGAATGTTGATCAACAAATTGGCCACGGCGCGAATCGTCACGAGAAACCCGGCCTGGCTATAGGTGAGGCCCATTTCTTTTACCAAGAATGGCAGCAGCAAATAGAAGGTGGCGGGACACCAGTGGGTGAAGGTATGACCCAAGGCGATCATCCAGAGAACGGAATCGGTTTGGCGGATGTCGCGAATCTGATCCGAGATTGTTTGCAGCACGGGCATCGGTGGTTCTTGCTTATGATGGTTAAGTTCAGTTTTATTCCCGCGCTCGGTATTTTACAAGCGGAGCGGCTTTCCCAAAGATGTGATTCGGATTCGGAGCCGAAAGAATTAACCGCAAAGGGCTTAGCGCGGCCGAGCCGCAACCAAAGTAGATGAGAGAATTAGCCGCAAAGAACGCAAAGTTCGCAAAAAAGAATTTGGGTCGGTAGGGGCGGGTTTGAAACCCGCCCTCGGAGATTCGGCGCTTCGCAGAATTTGCGCGAGCCGCGCAAAATTTTGTGCAAGGCAAAGAGAGCACACAGGATTTCGAATATACAAGTTCGACCGTCTGCTCACTTTTGCCCCCACAGCGCGGCGATTTCGGCGGTGCCGGTGACTTCGAAGAAAGTCTGCTCCATGAGCTTGAGCGCCATGTCGTGCAGCTCGCGGTTGCGCGAGCCGACGCCGTCCCTGAGAACCACGACGTCGTAGCCGAGATTGCGCGCGCTGCGCGCCGTGCCTTCGACGCCGCCTTCGGTGGCGACGCCGCCGATGACGATCGTCTTGACGCCTTTGCTGCGCAGCATGAGATCGAAGTCGGTGCCGACGAAGCCATCGGGCCGGCGCTTGTGAAACACGCTGTCTTGCGGCTGCGGCGTGAGCGCTTCGACAATTACGCTATCGTGGGGATTTTCTTTCTGATTCAAGAGTTGGCTGGGATCGCTCGTCTTGGCGCGCTTCATGCGAATGCGCACCCACACGCCGGCTTCCTCTTTGGCCAGATCGAAACCCTGCTGGATTGAATAGAAGACCGGCACGCCGGCGCGGCGCGCCGCGGCCGACAAGCTTTGCAAATTTGGCAAAATATCTTGGTAGTTAAAAGCGTGGGGCGCGATACCGTACTCCATGTCCCACAGCAGTAGCGCGGCCCGCTCGGGAGCGACAAGCTCCGCCAAAGTGTTTGCGATTTTTCTGCCACCGACTTCGAACATGGGTCACCTCCAAGAGTTTGATTGATTGAGGTATAGAAAATAGCCAAAGTTGGTGTGCAAGCGCAAGGG
>CAYZJE010000378.1:0-3739 GCA_964478485.1 uncultured Syntrophobacter sp.
AGACCTTCGGCGAGCGTGGCGAGCGCCGCGCCAAGAGCTGCCGCACTGCGGATCAGTTGGCTTCGATGTCTAATGTTTGTAACCGCCACGGTAGGCTCGATTTTATAATCCAAGATTAAATCTCGAAGACTAGACTTCAACTCTTCAATACCGACACGAGACTTCGCCGAAATAAAGCATACGACGGATTCTTGATCTGGACGTTTGATGTCACCGACGGCTAGCCTCGGAGCCAGATCATTTTTGTTGATTGCAATAATGTGTTTTTTTCCACGGATCGAATTGAGGATATCCCGATCTTCCTCGGCCACGGGCTCAGAGCCGTCGAAAACCACTATCGCCGCATCGGCCTGCTCCAAGTATCGTCGTGACAACTCAACACCGAGTCGTTCGACTTGATCATTTGTATCGCGGATACCGGCAGTATCCCAGAGGATCACGGGCAAACCATCAAGATTTAGCGATTCCTCCACGACATCACGGGTAGTGCCAGGAACCGGTGTGACGATCGCTCGCTCATGACCAAGCAGGGCGTTGAGGATGCTCGATTTACCGACGTTTGGGCGTCCGCAGATGCACACGCTGGCGCCTTCTCGAAATAGCCTCCCCCATTCATAGGTATCAGCAATAGAGGAAAGTTTACCAATAAGGTTTAGCATCTTGTCAATCAACGGTTGACGTTGGAGCAGTTCAATTTCCTCTTCCGGAAAGTCGATCGCGGCTTCGACCTGCACCATGATATCAATGAGAGCCTCGCGTAACTCTATGATATGCTTCGATAGCTCGCCGCTTGCCTGGTTGAGCGCGAGTTCAACTCCTTTCGTGGTTCGAGCACGAATTAAATCGACCACGGCTTCCGCTTGGGCAAGATCTACCTTGCCATTGAGAAACGCGCGCTTGGTAAATTCGCCGGGTTCCGCCTGTCGAGCGCCTTGAGAAAGAATCAATCCTAATATCTGGCGTACGAGAAAAGCCCCGCCGTGACAATGGACTTCGACGACGTCTTCCCCCGTGTAACTGCGCGGAGTACGCATGATGGTGAGCAAGACTTCGTCAAGCACATGCTCGCTCTGCGGATCACGGATTCTACCATGGTAAAGAGTGTGGGATTTAAGTCTGCCGTTCCTAGCCCGGGTTTGAGTGAAAATTCTCGTCGCAATATTTTCGGCTCCGACACCGCTAATACGCACGATCGCCACGCCGCCTTCACCCGGCGGGGTCGCGATCGCCGCAATTGTGTCTTGCTCGTACATAGAAAAGCGGCATCATCTTAACAACTCCGAAAACCAAGGCAACCCAACGCCATCCGACGGAGAAATTTGCCTGGGAATCAGGAACACGCTGGGCAGGAATCTGTCACAGATTACTTACCGTATAATTTTTTCACAAAACCGCTGTCTTCGATCTCTCTCAGGATAGAGGAGTCGATAAAATCGTTGGCTGCTCGCCGTCTAGCATATCTGAGCGAGAGGAGAAATCGCCGGGCAAACAGGGAAGCGAAACTGGGGCGGAAATCCAAAAAAAGCGCGCGCCTAACCTATGCCGGTCTCGGCGCGCGCTTTCTGTGAGAAATCTATTTTCTGATAATGGTTAGCGACGCTGTCTTACTGACAGCGCCGTGTACCGCTGAGATGGTCACTACGGTCTTTCGGCTGACGGACGCCGTCGTGATATTGAAAGTCTTCGTCGTGCTTCCCGCCGGCACCGTTGCCGTCGGCGGCACTGTCGCTTTGCTCGGATTGCTGCTCGACAAGTTCACCAACAAACCACCCGCCGGAGCTGGAGCCGTGAGCGTTATCGTGCCCACGGACGTCACGCCGCCGCGTACGCTCGTAGGATTGAGCGAGAGAGCTGACAGGGCTGCTGCGGGCTGAGGATTGACAGTTATCGTCGTGGACTTCGCGACTCCGTCGTAGCTCGCGCTGATGTTACTAACCGTTGTCACGCTTACGGCATTTGTAGTTACGGGAAAGGTGATCGACGTCGCGCTCGCCGGGACAGTAACCGACGCTGGCACGCTTACGGCTAGACTCTCTCTCGACAAACTCACCAATGCCCCTTCTGTCGGCGCCGCTCCGGTCAAGTTCACCGTGCCGGTGGCCGACTGCCCGCCGATCACAATGGCTGGAGCCACACTTACGGAAATTAAAGTGGGGGCACTCACCGTCGGGTTATAGCCAAGCTGGATCACTTCAAAGTCGCTCGCTCTCAGATTGCCGAATGCGGGGTTAAGAAGGTCATTATTCCAACCGGTATTGTAGGTACCCGTGATGTACATGTCCGAACCGTTATCCGCGACGATGAGTCCGTACTTCTGCATCGCCCGGAAAATTTTTTGCATGTTGGGATCGCTACTCTTTTGTGTCACATCCACGCTCGATTTCAGCCGCAACCGCGCGCCCATCGGCAACGCGCCGGCCGTCGACCCGGCCTGGTGCGACGCCGGATAAACATAACCGTTGGTCGCGCGCACGGTGACGCGGAAGGCATGGCGAATCTCCGTCGCCGTCGGATCATAGACTTCGTCGTAACGGACCAGTCCGGGTAATATCGCCAACCCCGCTGCGTCCGCCGAGGTCCAGCCGTCCGGCCGCCGGTTATTGGTATTCATGTCAAAAAACGCGCCCGACCCGGCGTACCATTTTGCTTGCGCAGTATTGTAAAACACGTTGTAGAGTTCGTATAGATAATTGTTATCGCGATCGACGATCAACAAATGTCGGTCAGCGCAACAACGTTCATCGATGTTGCCTGGATTACCGCCTTCAATCCAATACGGGTCGACGGCAGCTAGCGGTGGAACAGGATAGAAAGGGAAGCTTACGCCGGTGTTCAGATTGACTCCGTCGCTCTCGTCCCAATATTGAAACTGCATGGTTTTCAGATCGACATCCATAACACCCGTGACCACCGCATAAGGCATCCCGTATATCCCATACTGTGTGCTCGTGTCCCGACCTCCAAAGTCTGGATGGAGCTGCCGCGAAACACCGATGAAATTGATGTAGCTTTGTGAACTCACATCTACCGGCCACGCACTAACATCCAGATTCCACCAGTTATCGGCGGGAAACAGTGGCAATGGTTGCGGCAACACGCCAGCTTGAATGGCGTTAATGGCTAGCGCCGGAACCGCAGAACTCGAGAGGAATGTTATTAACGTCACCCAGGCGAAAACTAGTTTTGACCGCTTTGACAAAAAGCGTAAAGAGTATCCAATCATGACGCCTCCCACGAACTGTGAAATGATTCCATGGAAAGCGCGCAAGCCTTATGCCAGTAAGGCAGCGACCAACAATGACACTCCGATTACCAAAACATCGTTAACTGGATAATCGGAGAGGACAGGCGCTGACGCTCGGCTGTCGCCGCCTGACAAAACGACAATAGTGCCGACCCAACAAGCCGTCGACAAATCGGTAAGAAAGAAAAAGCGCCGGTTACGCCAAAGTCTTCTGTCTGATCGCGAGGTCTTCAGCCCCAGTGAAGGCAAAACGTTGCAGCGCATCCTGATTTAGTTCAATGCCCAAGCCCGGTTTGTCGGGTGGAATTAGGCAGCCGTTTTCGAGCTTGAACGGTTGGCGCAGAAGTTCCTCGCGCAGCGGATTGTAAGTGTAGTCGAGCTCCATGACGATGCAGTCTTTAAGCGCCGCGGAAAGATGCACGCTGGCAGCCAGCGCGACGCCGTCACCCCAAGTGTGAAACGATACTGGTACTCCGTGCTTCGCCGCAAGCGCAG
>CAYZJE010000379.1:0-6678 GCA_964478485.1 uncultured Syntrophobacter sp.
ATCCTGCGCATCCTGGAAGAACATAAATCCGGCGGCGCGTTGCCGCCCACCGTCGGCCAAGCCGACGTCGATCAAGTGCTGCGTAAAGAACTGGTCGAAGAAGCCTGGCTCGAAGTCTCCCAGACCGATGAGGTCAAACGCAATCTCGAGATCTTGCAACCGGTGATTGAGCGGGTGGGATATTAGCGGCGAGTCAATTAGCGCAGCCATTTCGCGGGGCGGGGTATTGAACCCGCCGTTGCCTAAATTAGTCGGCGCTTCCGGGTTTCCTGTGAAGGAATATTAACCACAGAGACTCAGCGCGGCACAGCCGCAACCGAAGAAGAGAAGAGATTCCGCCGCAAAGAGCGCAAAGTAGGGGCGCGATTCATCGCGCCCTCGGACGGAAGATGGGGATCATTTAACCGCAAAGAACGTGGTTCGACGATCTCACCACAGGCGCTGTCCGCAAAAAGGAATCGGATTTGTAGGGGCAACCCTGTGTGGTTGCCCGTTCGGAGGGCAGGCACATAGGCCTGCCCCTACATCGATGCGGCGTTGAAATCAAACTGAACCATAACCCCAGCAAGCTGGCGTTCCTTTTTCAGTTGCGCTCGGCGCGGCATCGTGATTTGTTGCGTTCAAGTTTTTCTCTGACCCCGCTGCGATCAGGCGTTGACCAACAATGCCGCGGTCCCCGAAGGAGAGGCAAGGATTAAAACGCAAAAATAGGGAGAGACGCCATGTGTGAATTCTGTGCCAAGACCGATGTGACCATCGAGAAATTAGCGGAAGACGAAGAGTCGGCCTGCGAATGGATCTCGGAGGAGTTGGGTCCGGGCGCTTGTGACGAACCGGCGGCGTACGCCGTTTCGGAATGGTACGTCGAAGAGCATCTGTGTGACCTTCATAGCCTTGTGACGGAAAAAGAGATGGCAGAAGGTTTGGCCGATCTTCTCGACAGCGTGGGGTTCCGCTCCCAGTTTGAGTTACGACCCATCGAAGAAGCGGAAACTTGCGAGTACTTCGCCCCAGACTCCACCGACTGGGAGCCCTGCGGTAAGAAAGCGACCCATGCCAAGTATATCCTCGACACCTCCATCGTTTGCGCCGAACACGCTGCGGACATGCAGCGCGAGTCCGATAAGAGCTAAACGGGTATCGGGGATTTTAATGCGCTTGCGAAAACAGTCGTAGCCCATTACCTTTGTTGCATGAGCACGCAGCCGACAAATTCAGATGATCTTGCAAGTCTCTACCGTCGCGCCTTTGCGCAGTACGGGACGCAAGCGTTGTGGAACAAGCGCGCGATTGCCGAGCCGAGCCGGGAAGATGCTCTTGTCGTAGCGCGCGCCTTGCGGATCGAAGGCAATCTCGCGGCGCGCAAATTGGCGGAACAAATTGAACGGGCGTGCCATGCCGCTGACTAGAATCCAGATCGAAGTTCTCAAGCTTCTTGCCGCACACCGTGATCCCGAAAGTTATGTGGCAGGGGCGACACCGTTGAACCTCAAGGGGCCGCGTTATTCAGGGGACATCGACGTGTTTCACGACCGCGAGGAGCGGGTTGCGATGGCGGCTTTGGCAGACGCCGCAGCGCTTGAATCCGGGGGTTACAATGTACGGTGGCTTCGCCAACTGCCGCTGATCTATACCGCCGAAGTCAAACAAGGGAATGACAGCACAAGGCTTGAATGGGTTGTCGATAGCGACTACCGTTTTTTTCCGACAATAAAGGATGAGATTTTCGGTTATCTTCTCCATCCAGTCGACCTCGCCATGAATAAAGTTATGGCCGCCGCTGGCCGGCGTGAGGTTCGCGACCTCGTCGACCTTGCGACCATACACGAGAGCATTCTTCCGCTCGGTGCGGTTATCTGGGCGGCGGTTGATAAGTCACCGGGTTTTACACCCGAGGGTTTGATCGCTGAGATTCGGCGCAACTCCCACTACCCGGCAGCCGATTGGCGATCGCTGTCTTCGTCCGAGCCGATCGATCCGATAACGGTGTCGGCCCGAGTCCGAAAGGCCCTTGACGATGCAGACTCGTTCGTGACGCGGATGCCAACAGACAAAATAGGTTTGTTGTTCATCAAGGGTAGCGAGATAACGCAACCCGACCCGGCCCGTCTGGAAGTTTATCTGACGCACGCGGGCCAGCGGCGCGGTCACTGGCCGACCAACCCTGAAATTACCGCGGCTATGTTCGCCCGTTATAACGTTAGATAAGGGAGGACTTTAGCCTGTTGAGATGTTCAGTAGCCTCGGCAGGGGTAACATGAGCCGTGAAAGAGAACCTGATGTTGTCGATTTTTACGGCGTACAGGTTTCACGCTGGCGTAACCGAAACGTGAAAATTGCGTTGCTCTAGGCTTTCGCGAGCCTCCCTAAGCGCTCCGCCGCCGCCGCCAGCGTCTCATCCTTTTTACACACCGCGAAGCGCGCGAGGTGCTTGCCCAAGTGCTTATCGCTTTCCTGATAGAACGGGCTGGCCGGGATGCAGGCGACACCGATGTCGCGAATCAACCACTGAGCGAATTGCATGTCGTCCTGAACACGGGCCGGCGCCACGCCGCGCCAATCGATCATGACAAAGAAGCTGCCAGCGGGCTTGAAAACCTTAAATCCGACTTTCTGCAATACCTCGACCATCCGATCCCGCCGCGACTGATAGCTCAACTGCAAATTCTCGAAGAAGCCATAGGGTAAATTCAGCGCGACCGCGGCGGCCGCTTGCAGCGGCGAGGCAACCGCATAGGTGATGAACTGGTGCGCTTGGTTCACCGCGTTGACCAGCGGCGCGGGCCCGATCGCCCAGCCGATCTTCCAACCGGTGACGCTGAATGTTTTGCCCAAGCTGCTGATTGTCAGCGTGCGCTCGTGCATGCCCGGCAGCGTCGCTAGCCGCGTGTGCATCGCGTCATCGTAGAGAATATGCTCGTAAACCTCGTCGGTGATAGCGACGACATCATGCTTCTGGCAGAGCTCGGCGATTACGCGCAACTCGGCGCGAGAGAACACCTTACCGGTGGGATTATGCGGCGTATTAACAATAATCGCCCGCGTGCGCGAGTTGAAAGCCTTCGCTAATTCGTCGGCATCGAATTCCCAATTATCGCCGCGCAATGGCACGTAGCGCGGTGTCACGCCGGCCATCACCAGGTTCGGCACGTAAGTGTCATACACCGGTTCGAAGACGATCACTTCATCGCCGGGATCGGTAACACCGAGAATCGCCGCGAACACGCCTTCGGTCGCGCCGGTGGTCACCAACACTTCGGTGTCTGGATTGAGTTTCTGGCCGTAGAAACGCTCCGCATGTCTGGCGATCGCTTGGCGCACCGCCGGCATGCCGATGCCGGGAGCATATTGATTGAGCTTGCTATTCACCGCCTCGACCGCCGCCGCTAAAACTTCCGGCGGCCCGTCGAAGTCCGGCGCGCCCTGGCCAAGATTTACCGCATTATACTGCCGCGCCAAATTGTTAATCTCGACAAAAACCGTCGTGCCAAACCCCGCGACCCGTTGCGACATCGCTGCCATCTTTTGACGACCTCCCCGATTTCTTCTCCATCGGAATAACCACGATCACGGATACGTTGCAACAGTATCAATGCACCAGTCTTCGTAGGGGCGCAGCATGCTGCGCCCTTTCCGGCCTCACGCGTAACTACTCACCCCTCACTGAATTACGTCTGGACATTTCCGCTGCATTAAAATATCAAAGGCAGTAACAAGGAGACCCACCCATGGCTCAAACATTCAACATAGTAGAAGCGACTATCGACGATATCCACGCCGGCTACCAATCCGGCCAACTCACCTGCCGCCAAGTGGTGCAAGCCTACTTGGACCGCATCGACGCCTTCGACAAAAAAGGCCCCAACATCAACGCGCTGATCACAATTAATGCCGATGCGCTCAAAGACGCCGACCGACTCGACGCCGCTTACAAAAATTCCGGCCTGATCGGTCCGCTGCACGGCATACCCGTGATCGTCAAAGATCAGGCCGATGTCAAAGGCATGCCAACGACGCTCGGCTCCCTGCTATTCAAAGATTATTTTCCCGATCGCGACTGCTTCGTCGCCGAAAAATTGCGCAAAGCCGGCGCGGTGATTTTAGGCAAGGCGACTCTCGGCGAGCTCGGCGGCGGCGACACTCACGGTTCGCTGTTCGGTTCCACGCGCAACCCCTATGACGTCGAGCGCACCGTCGGCGGCTCGTCCGGCGGCTCCGCGGCATCGGTGTCGGCGAATTTTGCCACCGTCGCAGTGGGCCAAGAAGGACTTGCATCAATTCGTCGCCCGTCGACATGGAACTGCATCGCTGGCATGCGCCCGTCGGCCGGCTTGGTCAGCCGCGGCGGGGTTTACGGCTGCTGGCCAGAAATCTTCGGCTCGCTCGGTCCGATGGCACGCACCGTGAAAGATTTGTCGACTTTGCTCGACGTCATGGTTGGCTACGATCCGGAAGATCCGATCACCGCCCGCGGCGTCGGTCATATCCCGGACAGCTTCACCAAGTTTTTAAATAAAGACGGCCTAAAGGGCGCGCGCCTCGGCATTCTGCGCGAGTCGATCGGTCTCAACAGCGAGCCAGACTCGGAAGATTACCAGAAAATTCAAGAGGTCTTCGACAAAGCGGTGGGCGAACTCAAAGCGGCGGGGGCAGAGATCGTCGACCCAGTCGTGATTCCCAATGTCAAAGAGCTGCTCGCCAAAAGATCCGGCGCGCCGGGCGAAACCAATGAGTCGTTCAAAAATTACTACGGCCGCAGCGCCAAAGCGCCATTCAAAACGCCCGAGGAAGCGATTGCCCATGCCGACTTCGCCAAAGTCGTCAAACGCTCACAGGACCGCTTCAAAAGACATGCCGACGCAACCAAGCACTATGAAAGTCTGCGCGCACAGGATCAGTTGATGACGAATTTCCTGAAGGTCATGGCCGACCACAAGCTCGACGCCATCGTGCACAAAGCAGTCGAACATCAACCGACATTAATAAAGGATGGCATCGCACCGCCCTTCACCGACCAAAAAGGCGCGCCTCATTTGAATACGTTTCTAGTCTACGTGCCGACGATCGTCGTTCCCGCCGGCTTCACGCGCGATAATCTGCCGGCCGGCGTCTGCTTCATCGGCCGCCCCTACGACGACGGCAATTTAATCAAGTTCGCCTACGCCTATGAGCAAGCGACATCTCATCGCAGGCCGCCGGCGAGCACGACGGGGCTGTAGCGCTAAAGGCCGTTACAGAATTTTCACCACGAAGATCACGAATCCCCCTCCTCTTTCCTCCCCCGCGACGCGGGGGAGGAAAGAGGAGGGGGCGAACCCTACGTGGTGAGAAAAATTTTTGTCCTGCGCGGAAAAGCTCAATTCAAAGCGCGAACAGCGCCTTCGGATTATCGTAAGTGATCTTCTCGTACTGCCGATCGGTGATCGTGCCAATTTTTTTTAAATTGCGCAGCGCGTCGACTTCGGTGGACTGATCGTTGTGACCGTAGTCAGTGCCGATGGTAATATTTTCCTCACCGGCGTAGCGCATCACGTAATCGACATCATCGTCGGTCTGGCAGGAAACATATTGCCGGTAGGCTTTAAGCGGATTATCCGGCAGATCTCTTTTTTGCGTCGCCCAGCGCCGCTGCAAGTCTTTGACGACATAAGGCACCCACTGTGCCGCCGCTTCGGCCCAATGGAATCGCAGTTGCGGGAACAGCCGCGGCACGTCGCTCATGATCACCGAATGAAACGCGCCGATCACCGGCAGACGAAACTTCCAGAAACTGCCACCACCGTTGTACTGCGACACCAGGTCGAGGTTTTGCGGACTGCCGTTGCCGACGTGCACGCCGACGGCCAAGTTGAGCCGGCTCATCTCCTCGTAGAGCGGATAGAAATAAGGATCGGTGATCATGCGCTGCCCTTCGATGCCGCGCATGAAGACGCCGCAGGCGCCGTGTTGCTGGCAGAACTTTAGTTCCTCTACCGCCGCGCTGATGTCGAGCAACGGCAGCACACAAATCCAACGCAATCGGCCATTTCCTTGGCGGTGAATGTCGGCGAGCCAGCGGTTGTAACCCTTGCAGATGGCGATTTCCCAAGCCGGCTTGTCGCTGATCTGTTCGATGAACACGGTCGGGTAGAGCACTTGCACGTCGATGCCAAGCTCATCCATGTGGCCGAGCCGCGCGCCGACGTTTTCCATCTCGCGGGTTTCGCGCGACGTGTTCATTACCCTGCCGGTTCGATCGGCGACTTCGTCCATCTCCTTCGCCGTCATGACCGCGCGCACCAAACCGCGAATCTTGCCGTCGATGAACCAATACTCAGCACTGCCGTCGCCGCGCGGCTTGACGATCACCGGGCGATACTTCTGATCCGCCGCATCCATGAAATCCCAAGTATGTTCCGACTCGACCACATGAGCATCGGAATCGATGGTTGGCATTGTGTCTACCTCCCGCGAATGTCGACGAAATTCTTTCTCACCACGAAGTCACGCAGGACACGAAGATGGCCGAGGATGGAGGATCGAGGATAGAAGATCGCAAGAAGAATTGGCCATCCTCAATCTTCCATCCTCGATCCTCGACCCATCCGACTTCGGGGCCTTCGTGGTGAATCTTTTTTTGCGCCCTTTGCGTTCCCGATCGCCCTGAGCCTGTCGAAGGGTGCGGCTAATTCTTTCTTC
>CAYZJE010000380.1:0-9416 GCA_964478485.1 uncultured Syntrophobacter sp.
GCTCAGGATGCGCGGCTTTCCTCCGTTCATGGTGATTCCTCGACGGGCTCGGAACTGAAGGCCGTCGAGGAAGCCTGCCGTGAGGCTTCTCGAACGGTCGAACCATGCGTGCTCTGTGCCTCTGTGGTGAATACTCCTTCACAGGAAACCCAGAAGAACCGCCACCATTAGGAGACCCACTTGACCAAAGCCATCGGACTCGATTTCGGTACCACCAACAGTGCCGTCGCTATAGCCGATCTCGACCGAGCGATAACTCTCGCCCGGTTCGGCACGGACACGACGTTTCGCTCGATCCTCTACTTTGCCGAAGCCGATGACTCACGTACTAGCAAGCTGTCCGTGGTGGCCGGTCCCGACGCAATTCAAAGTTACCTCAACGCCAAGACTCCGGGGCGCTTGATCCAATCAATGAAATCGTATCTCGCCAGCCGCCTTTTCACTCAGACGCAAATCTTGGGTGATACTTATGGTTTAGAGGAGCTGATCGGCATCCTTCTGCGCCACCTCAGAAAAGCCACGGAAGCCGAGTTCGGCGATCTCGGCACGACGTTGGTCGCCGGTCGTCCAGTGCACTTCAGTGGCACCCGGGATCAAGCGAATGACGAGTTCGCGCTCGGCCGGCTGCGCACGGCCTTCGCCAGCGCCGGCTTTGACAAGGTGGAGTTTGTGCCCGAGCCGGTCGCTGCCGCTTACAAATATCAGCAACGCTTGACTCACGATGAGCTGGTGTTGATCGCCGACTTCGGCGGCGGCACCAGCGATTTTTCCTTGGTGCACTTGCGGCCAAAACGATCCTCCCGAACTGAGCCCGCCCACCGAGTAATCGGTAACGACGGTGTCGGCATCGCCGGCGATACTTTCGATAGTAAATTAGTGCGCAACTTGGTGGCGCCGTTGCTCGGCCTCGGTTCAGAATACCGAAGCCAGTTCGGCAAAGTACTGCCCGTGCCCAACTGGCTCTACGAACATCTCGAACGCTGGCACTATCTGTCCTTTCTCAAGACGCGCAAGAACATGGAGCTGCTCAAGCAGATCCAATACCAAGCGCTCGAACCGGAAAAAATCAATGCGCTAATCGATCTGGTCGATCATGATCTCGGCTACCGTCTATACCGCGCCATCGAAGCAGCCAAATGCGCTCTGTCGGAACAACCAAGAACCCAGTTCCGCTTCGAGGAAGCGGCCATAGCCATCGAAAATCTCGTGCACCGAAACGAATTCGAAGACTGGATCGATCCTGAAGTAAAACAGATCGCCAACTGCGTCGACCGTTTGCTCGCCACGTGCAACGTCACGCCGCGCAATGTCGATGCGATCTTCATGACCGGCGGCTCATCGTTCGTGCCGGCAATCCGGCGACACTTCGAAGAGAAGTTCCCCAACGTGCCGATCCGTGCCGGACAGGAGTTCACCTCCGTCGCGGAAGGTTTGGCGCTTCACGCTTTGGAGTTGCTGGCCTAGGCTTCGACTCCCATCCGTCGTTCCGGCGGATGCCGGAATCCAGGAGGGCGGTAAGATCAGCGCAACCTTCGGTCAGAATATCTTGGGGGATAATCCGAAACGGCTGTACGGACTGTAAGTAGCAGAAATATCGAATCCCCTTCCGTCATTCCCGTGTAAACGGGAATCCAGGTGACGGACAGCGTCCGTCATACCGTTGAAAAACGGTATCCAGGTAGGCGGTGTGAGAACATCGATGAGACAAAGACTGGATGCCCGCGGGAGTTTATCCCGAGCCATGTCGAAGGCCGGGCATGAAGGACTTTCTTGTCGTCCGGCGATACGCGGCCGGTTCGTTTTTTAAATTGCGCCCAACTTCCGAATCTCTTCCACTAATACAACTCCCCTTCGCCTTTCTTCTCTTCTCTCGGCCGCCAGCGCAGTAGATAAGCTTCCGTTCTGGTGATCGCCTCGTTACAGACGACGACCACCAGAGCGAGGATCAGAATGCCACCCAACGCGCCGGTGGTGGAAAATAGCGACGTATTGTAGTTGATCAAATAACCCAACCCTTTGCTGGCGGCGATGAATTCTCCCACCACCGCGGCGACAATCGCGTAGGGAAGGCCGATCTTTAAGCCCGTGGTGATCCACGGCACGATTGCCGGCAGCGTGACTTTCATCAGGATTTGCCGTTCGGTCGCGCCCATGATGCGCAAAATATTTTTCAGCTCGGCGTCTACGCCTTTGACCCCTGCGTAGGTGTTGAAGAAAGTCAGAAAGAACACCACGCTGACGACGAGAATAACTTTGGAAGTCGGGCCGATGCCGAACCAGATGATGAACAGCGGCGCCAGCGCGATGCGCGGTATGCCGTTAAAAGCAACGACAAAGGGGTCGAGAATTTGCGCCAGCACTTCGCGCCGCCCAAGCGCGAAGCCCAAGCCGATGCCGAAAACCGAGCCGATAAAAAAGCCGGTGAAGGTCTCGTAGAGGGTGATCGCCAAGTGGCCGTAGATCGAACCGTCAGCGAACACTTCGTAGAGATACAAAAAAACCTTCGACGGGCTCGACACCCAAAACGGATCGATCAATCTCCC
Source organism: uncultured Syntrophobacter sp. (assembly GCA_964478485.1). GTDB lineage: Bacteria > Desulfobacterota > Binatia > UBA9968 > UBA9968 > DP-20. The sequence continues at coordinate 2,544 of CAYZJE010000380.1, forward strand.
GGAGCTCAACTCCCAAGAAACCAGGAGCACGGCACCGAAGATTAAACGGTAGAGGAAAAGGCGGCCCCGTCCGATCATTTGGGCAAGAACTCGTTGGTGACAAGCTCAGCGTAGGGCGCGCGCTTTTTCAGGATCCCGGCCTGTTCGAGGATGTCCTGAGTGACCTGAAAGCTTCGCTCGCTAGTCCGGCCGTCGGGGCTCAGCGCTGGCAACACCGATGCGGCGCCGGCTAATAATAAATCAGGCGGGGTCTTGCCCAGCGCCGGCTTCAATGCGTCGGCAACTTGCTCTGGCGTGCTTTTAAGCGCCCATTGATTTGCCCGCACGAGCGCCCGCACCATGCGACGCACGAGATCGCCATCCTTGGCCACCGTCTCAGGACGAGCGACGAGATTCTCCATGAGAAATTCCGGGATCGACGGGTCCTCGCCTTTGGCGTTGTTAATGAACATGATCGCGAACCCGCGGCTGATCGCGGTCTCCGGTACCGGCGGCGCCGTCAATGCGACATCGACTTTGCGATTTTCCAGAGCGGCGAGCCAGGTCGGCCCGGCGCCGACCGGAACGACCTGCACGTCTTGCTGTGGGGTGTAGCCCGCCTTGCGAATGACGAAAGCAGCGAGGTGCGCCGTCAATGCGCCGGGATTGGTAACTCCCACATTGAGTCCCTTGAGCGCTTTGAGCTTGTCCGCCAACGGCATCGACTCGGTGACGCCCTACGCCTTGGCCGTCTCTTTGTGCATTGCCCAGTTGATAAACACTTTGTTAAGCCCGCTCATGACCATGAGCAGTCGCTTGCCCTCCTGGTGCGCGAGAATGACGTTGTCGCCGGTGGTGAAGCTGAACTCGACATCGCCGGCGATCAGCGCCCGGATATCCGGACCACCGCCGCCGGTCGAGGTAATGTCGAGGTCGAGCTTCTCATCGGTGAAAAAGCCAAGGCTCTGCGCCAGGTAAACCGGCGTCATCGAGTGGGCGACGACCGGGATCGTCATTTTCACTTTGCGCGGCGCTTGGGCGGTTGCCGGCAAGGCTGACCAACCAAAATAAACAATTGCCGAGAGAAAAAGTGTCGTGAACCGTTTCATGAGAAAGTCTCCTTTCTAAGCTTCTGCTAATTTCACTTCGGGACGCAATTCTTGCCATAGTCTTTCATAGACGGCACGAAAATTCTCACTTTCGTGAATCCTGAATACGTCTCTAGGCCGTGCTATATTGACCTGCTCGATGGACTTGATCCTGCCGGGCCGCGAGCTCATCAGCACGACCCGGTCCGCCAGGGTGATCGCTTCGATCAGATCGTGGGTGATAAATATAATCGTTTTCTTCGAGGCCGACCAAAGTTTCAGCAGCTGATCTTGCAGGACAATTCTCGTCTGCGCGTCCAGCGGGCCGAAAGGCTCGTCCATCAAGATCAACTCCGGATCGTAGATCAGCGTGCGAATGATATTGGCGCGCTGGCGCATGCCGCCCGACAGCTCATGTGGATAGTGCTCCTCGAAGCCGCTCAGACCGACGCGCTCGATCAACTCCTGCGCTTGCCGCCGGCGCGGCTCTTTCTCTATGCCGCGGATTTCCAGCGCGATCTCGACGTTCTCGATCAAGGTGCGCCACGGCAAGAGATTATCTTTTTGCGTGACGTAGCCGATCTTGGTGCAGATACCGTCGATGCATTCGCCGCGAAACGTGATCCGTCCAGAGCTTGAGCGCAACAGGCCAACGATCAAGTTGAGCAACGTCGATTTGCCGCATCCCGACGGTCCGACGATGGTAACAAACTCGCCTTCAGCGATATCAAGGTCGATGGATTCGAGGGCGACGACTCTCTTGCCGCGAGCGGAATACTCCTTACCGACGCCTTCGATAGCCAGCAGCGACATTTTGATTCCTATGGCGTGATCTGCACACGAGCGGCGTGCACGGTTAATTGATTACAAGGCCGCCGATAGCAGCAAACCAAACAATTCATAGCCATCGCCATTTTCTCACGCTCATCCTCATGGCGTTTCCAAGATCGCGATCGCTTATCGCGTTGGCGTTAAAGATTCAAGGCCTGCGCCGCGTTGCCACCAAGGATTTGTCCGCGCTGCGCATCCGACAGTTCAAGCTCCATGACCTTGGCCACCGAATCGAAATCACCCATCGCCATCGGATAATCTGTGCCAATGACGACGCGGTCGGCGCCGACCACTTGCACGAGATACTGCAACGCCGCGACGGAATGCACGATGGTGTCGAAATAAAGTTTTTTTAAATAGTCGGACGGCTTGCGCGAAATCGCTTTCTGCAAATCCGCACGCAGCCCATACGAGTGATCGAGCCGCCAGATGTTTAACGCCAGCAAGCCGCCGCCATGGGACAGACACAAGCGCAAGTTCGGATATTTCTCGAACATGCCTTTGAGAATCATTCGCTCCACCATCATGGTCGTGCGCAAGGTAAACTGCAAAACATTGCCGAGAATCGGCGCCAACGGATCGTCGGCATCGAGCCCGCCTTCGAGCGGATGGACGAACAGCAGCATGTCCAACCTCTGTACCGCCTCGAAGAACGGCTCGAAGCTCGGATCGTCGAGCGGCTTGTCGCCGACCGCGTTACCGATCTCCAAACCTTTCAGTCCCATGCTTTTCGCCTCTTCGGAAATGGCGATCGATTCGGCAACGCTCTGCAGCGGCACGCTACCGAAGCCGATAAAGCGATCCGGATGTTTGCGCACGACGGCTTGAATCGCTTCATTCTGCCGCCGCGAAAAATGTGCTGCGACAGCCGCATCTTCCCAATAGAAAAGTAATATCGGCGAAGGCGAGATCGCCTGCATATCGATTTTCATCTCGTCGAGCGCCTTGATCCGCGCCACAGGATCGTACGCCCCGGCGCCAAGTCCAGGGCGAAAACCGATCTGCGACGTGACCGATAGTTTGCCGTTTTCAAGCAGCAACTTCGGCGCATGGTTTTCAAACTTGCCGGGGTTCTGCAGCGCTTCGACGGGAAAAAAATGGGAATGCAGATCAATGTTCATTTTGAGTTCAACCCTTCCTCATCATCCAACCTTTGCGCCTTGGCGCCCCGATCGCCCTGAGTTTAGCCTGTCCTGAGCCTGGCCGAAGGATCGAAGGGTGCGGGAGATCTTCCCTCTTCGGTTCAGCGCAAGCCCAACTCCTTCAACGCCTGGCGCAAATAACTCTGATCGACGTATTTCTCCGGGTTTGGCATTGGGCCTTTGAGGTTAGTCTGTTCGGCGTAGATATCGACGACGGTTTTGAGACCGTCCATTTCGATATCCAACTCTGGATGCCAGGCTTGGTTGACCAGATAGTAATCCAGCCCTTTCTCGGCGAGCGCCGCAGTGAGCTGAAATTCTTTGGCGAGAAACTCGACGGCCGACTTGCGGTCCTGCTCGAACCAATTCTTTGCGCGCACCACGGCTTTAAGAAAGCGCACAACCTGTGGACGATTCTTCTCGGCCCAACTGCGGCGGATGGAATATGCCGAAAGCAGATAATTGGGCAAGACATCTGAGATGCGGCCGATTACATTAAACCCCGCATCTTGCGCTTGAAAGGCATAGGGAACCGCTTGCATGGCGGCAGCAATCTGGCCTGCGGTCATGGCGGCAAAAGAAGGACCGGTGCCGCCGACAGCGAGCAGCTTGTAATCCCGCGGGTATTCTAGTCCCTTGAGCTTTAACGCCCGCCGCAAAACAAATGCGGTGCCGGAAGTGAGAGTTGACGAACCGATCGTCGCGCCGCGCAGATCCTCCCACGTCTTATAGTTTTTTCCGCCCAAGAGCATATGAGTCAGCTTGCTGCCGCTGGCGATCATGGCAAGGTCCATGCCCTGCTCCACCGCGGCGATGGGTCCGTCGTTGGCGAGCAGGCCGGCGGATATCGAGTTGGCGATCAGCGCCTGCACAGCCGGCGCCGTACCGCGCATCACAACGACGTCCACGTCCAACCCCTCACGCTCGAAATAACCGCGCCGCCACGCCGCCCAAAGATGTCCGTAACCGAGCACTTTCGACGAAACGCCGACGGGAAATTTTACCCGCTCCTGCGCCGGCGCCGATGGCGCGAAGAGAAATATCGCGACAATTGCCACAATGCTGTGCTTGATCACAATCATGATTCCCTGGTGACCGGCTTGTAGCACGCCACGGCGCGATTGAAAAGAAAACAATTCACGGAGAAGCCGGCGAAGTGGTAACTGGCGCTAAATGTTGTTAGTACTGAAAGGAAGCAAATTATCCGTAGCCGCGTCGGGGATCCACCTTTTTGCAAGATGAAATAGATCAAATAATAGAACCCCTCGAAGCGCCGCGCCGGGAGACCTCCCGCTGGTTTGAGCTGCAAATCTTTTCATCGCTGCGTTACCAAGATTATCGCTATCTGTGGAGCGGCACGCTGATGATGAGCGCCGGCCAGTGGGTACAACAGGTGACGTTGGGCTGGCTGCTCTACGATCTAACCGGCAACTCGATGCTACTCGGCGCGCTCAATGGCCTGCGCGCTCTCCCCTTCCTAGTCACCGGCCCCATGGCCGGCGTCGCCGCCGATCGCCTGGACCGGCGAAAACTATTGCTGCGCACCCAGTGGGTCCTGATCGCCACCGCGATCTTATTCGGCGCCTTGGTCTGGTCGCCGTTCCTGCGCGTCTGGCATCTTTTTGTTTTCACTCTGATCACCGGCGTGGCATGGACGATCACCGAGCCGGTGCGCATGAGCATGATTCCCAGCGTGGTGCCCAAAGCAGAGCTGGCCAATGCCGTCGCGCTCAACTCCGGCGGATTCAATTTGATGAAAGTGATCGGCCCAGCCCTCGGCGGCGCGCTGATCGCATGGTGCGGTGCGGCGGAAAATTTCTTCGTGCAGGCGGCCGCCTATATCGGCGTGCTGGCGATGATTCACGCCATGCATTTCCCGCCGCAGCGGGCCGAGAGCACGCGCCATAGCGCCTTTGCCAATCTCAAGGAAGGCTTCGCCTATGTTTGGCACACTCCCGCGGTACTGGCGTTGATGACCCTGGCCTACGTGCCGCGGGTTTTCGCCGTGCCCTATCAGACACTCATGCCGGTGTTTCAGAAAGACGTCCTCAAGATCGGCCCGGAAGGATTGGGCTTGTTGATGGCCGCTCCCGGGGTCGGCGCGGTGATCGCGGTGCTGACCTTGGCCTCCCTCGGTAACCGCATCAAACGCCAGGGACAATTTTTGCTCGCCAATATCATCGTGCTCGGCGCTTTGCTCATGCTGTTTTCCCAGATCACCTGGTTTCCGCTGGCGCTCTTCACCTTGGTGGCCATCGGCGTGTTTCAAATGTTCTTTCTCGCCAGCACGGCGACCATCTTGCAGCTAATCGTACCCGACGAACTGCGCGGCCGGGTGCTGAGTCTCTACATGCTCGACCGCGGCTTCATGCCCCTCGGCGCGCTGTTCGCCGGCATCGCGGCGCATTTCTTCGGCGCGCCGCTAACCGTAACTACGATGGGCGCCATCGTGATAGTTTTAACCGCCGTCGTCGCCTGGCGCATCCCGGCGATCCGCAGGCTAGAGAACTAAATGCGTTGCTTCAAAACGTTCAAACGGTTCAAGCCGTTCAAAGCGAATGGCGATTCATGAGATCGAACCGTTGGCTGCATAACTGGAACTTCGCGCTGCTGGACATTTTTATTGCGCTAGAGTATGCAGTGAGTCGTTTGTTTCGAAATGAATTCCCACGTTAGGACTTTTGGAGGACAAAGATGAAGGCAAGATACTTTTATCGTGCGCTCTGGTTACTGCTCTGCTTGAGCGTCGGCGGCGCCAACCAGCGGGCAGAGGCGCAGGACTACCAGCCGCAAGTCGGCCAGGACGGCAAAGACGTCATCTGGGTGCCCACGCCCCAAGGCTTGGTCGACAAGATGCTCGACATGGCCAAGGTCACGCCGAAGGATTACGTCATCGATCTCGGCTCGGGCGACGGTCGCACCGTGATCACCGCCGCCAAACGCGGCGCCAAAGCGCTCGGTATTGAGTACAACCCGGACATGGTCGAGCTTTCCAAACGCACGGCGGCCAAGGAAGGGGTCGCCGATAAAGCGAGCTTCATCAAAGCCGACATCTTCGAGAGCGATTTCTCCCAGGCCCAAGTGATCACGATGTTTTTGCTGTCGAGCATCAACTTGAAGCTCCGGCCACAAATTCTCGATCTCAAACCCGGCACGCGTATCGCGTCGAACACTTTCGACATGGGCGATTGGAAGCCCGACGAGACCGCGAGCCTGCCCGGTTGCAACTCCTGGTGCACCGCCCATCTGTGGATCGTGCCGGCCAAAGTCGAAGGCACGTGGAAGCTCGCGCAGGGAGAGTTGATGCTGAAACAGACCTTTCAAAATATTTCCGGCACGCTCAGAAACGGCAACGCCGAGATGGCGCTCACCGGTAAACTCACTGGCGAGCAAATTTCATTCAACGCCGGCGGCACGCAATATATTGGCCGGGTGAGCGGCAATGCCATCGAAGGCACGGCAGGAAGTAACAAATGGAGCGCAACCCGCGCGGCAAGATGAATGTAAGTTGAGAAAGTTCGTCAGACTGTTATAAGTAGATTTCCATTAAATAGATTTATTTCGCTGGAGGAAACACCATGAATGCATCACGATATTGGACAAGGCTATCGCTCGCCCTCTCATTGATCGTCATACTCGGCGGTGTCGCCCAGGCGCAACCCGCCAAGCAGGAATTTCAACCGGAAGTTGGTCAAGCCGGCAAAGACGTTGTCTGGGTGCCGACGCCCCAAGCGTTGGTCGATAAAATGCTCGACATGGCCAAGGTCACGCCGAAGGATTACGTCATCGATCTCGGCTCGGGCGACGGCCGCACCGTGATCACCGCCGCCAAA
>CAYZJE010000381.1:0-2604 GCA_964478485.1 uncultured Syntrophobacter sp.
CATTTTGAACCTTGTGCTGGCGCTGATCTGGGCCGCGCTGATCACCGAAGCGGTTTCGGCCGCTGACGCGCCGGTACGTATCCGCTTCGCCTACGCGAGCCGAAGTAACATCGTGACGCCTAAGCATGTGGCGCAGTCCAAGGGATTTTTCAAAGCCGAGGGTTTGGAAGTCGAGATGATTCAGATGAATCCTCGATTGAGCGCCACGGCGATTATCAATGGGGATGTGACCTACACCGATGCGTTCACCAGCACGTTTCGCGGCATCATGCAGGGCTTTCCCATCAAACTCGTGCTGGTACATCAGAAGAAGGGACCGTATTTCTTGATCGCCCGGCCGGAAATCAAAGACGTTCAGCAATTGAAGGGCAAAAAGCTCGGCGTGGCCACGCTGCGCGGTTCCGATCATTTGGTGGCGGATGAATTGATGCTGTCGAAGGGATTTAATCCCGCCGGCGTGCAGCCGATCGGCGTCGGCGATGCGTCGACACGCTATCAAGCGATGATCGGCGGCGCTATCGATGTCGTCGCAGTGGCCACGCCCCAGGATTTGATGCTGCGGCAGAAGGGGTTCACGGTGTTGGCCGGCCCGCCGGAAGTCGGCGTGCCGGGCTCGGGCGTGTTTACTTCAGAGAAGTTTCTCCGCGAGAATCCGCTCGCGGTCAAAAAGACCATCAGAGCTTTGTTCCGGGCTCATAACTTTATTCTCGAAAACAAGGCCGAGACGATTCAGGCGATGATGCAGTGGTTGCCGCAGTCGTTGGAAGTCGCGACTCATTCCTACGACATCGAGATGAAGGTGCTGACCCGCGACGGTTTGATGACAGACAGCGAGATCGAGACGTTGATCGCCAAACTCGGCGAGAAAAAACGTCCGATGGACGAAGTGCGCGATTTTACCCTAGCGCGCCAGGCGCTGAAGGAATTGGAAGCGGGGAAGTAGGAAAATAGTAAGGAGTGAATAGTTAGGAGTGAGGAGTCTCGGATCGGAAACTCCTTACTCCTCACCCCTTACTATTCACTGTTCTAAAATTATTGCCGCGCGCCGAAGGTGTTTTGCTGGATCATCCAATCTTTTTGCGGTGACAGGTCGACGCGCTTGTTGTCGACGCTTTGGTCCTTGGCGGTGACGCGCAGTATTTCGAGGGTATCGTTCGAGGCGCTTTCGAACCAGTATTTAAAACCCCGCGGCACCAAGATGCCTTCGCCCTTCTGGTATTCGCCGATCACTTTGTCGCCTTCGCCGTAAAATCTCACGGCGCCGCTGACGACGTACCAGAAGGCATCTTCGCCGGTGTGGGTGTGAAGGTTATTCTCGCCGCCGCTCTTCACCACCTGCACCTGAACCTTCATCAGGTCGCTGTTGCAAACCTGCCAGGTTTTCTTTGGGCCCTCGAACTCGGGGATTTTGTGTCGAAACTCTTTGGTATCCTGCGACATGGGTCACCTCGCTTGTAAGATTTGCTGCCAGCTTAGTCCGGTTTGGGGACGGCGGTCAAGCAGCTGCGCGACAACAGCCGCGCGCGTCCCGGCAAAATTTTTCCAAGCCGTTGACGGTTCGATGGGCAGTGTATTACTTATGCCCACACTGCGGTATCGTCGAGCGATTGTGAAGCAAGGGTTAGCTGCGCAATCGTCGTGGTAATCGTTGGCTGTTCTTGGGCCCATCCGAGTTTCTTCCCCCTTCGATGGGGGAAGATTAAGATGGGGGTGCCCAAATCATAAAATTGCCGGTGCGAAGCACCCCTACTCTAAGTCTCCCCCGTCGAGGGGGAGAGAATCGGAAAATGAAGAGAATGAAAGAAAATTAGCACAGATAAAAGTTAACACATGACCAACTTGCTTCTCACCAATGCGCTGATCATTCCGATGACGGATGAACGCAGTTCGTTCAACGGCTATTTACGCGTGCGCGACGGCACGATCACGGCGGTTGCCGCCGGGGCGCCGCCGGAGATTGCCAAGAATGAAGAAAAGATCGATGCCGCCGGTTGCGTACTAATGCCCGGTCTCATCAACGCGCATACCCATCTCTATCAAGTCTTGCTGCGCGCGGTGTGGGAAGACTTGCAGCTCATGCCCTGGCTCAAGCGCATTTACGGCTGTGCCCGCGTGCTGACGCCGGAGCATTTTTATGCCGGTACGCTGCTCGGCTGCGTCGAGGCGATCCGAAGCGGCGTGACCACAGTCTGCGAACATAATTTTCTCAATCCTAGCCCGGAGTGCGCGCAGGAGACGATCCGGGCGATGCAAGATGCGGGATTGCGCGCGGTGTTCGCGCGCACGATCATGGATAGCGGCGAGATCGTGCCAGACTGCACGAAGGAGAAACCGGAGCAGGCGTTTCGCCGTATCGAAGAGATCTTGGCAAAATATCGCGATAGCGGCGTTGGCTTCATGACTGGACCGAACACGCCGCCAATCAACACGACGCCGGAGCTGCTTCAAGAAATCCGCCGGTTTGCCGACGCGAATTCAATCGGAATCAGCGCCCATGTCGCCGAGTCGAAGTCGGTGGTCGAAGCTGTGCGCCAGCAACATGGCAAGAACGGGGTCGTCGAGTTTCTGCAGCAATTCAGTATTCCCGGGAAGAATTCGATCTTC